>JBLUOL010000054.1:0-28246 GCA_048065775.1 Pseudomonas sp. GW6 | reverse complement strand
CCGGCACTCGGCGGCGCCTGCTGCGGGCCGATCTGGCCGCCGTCGTCGCGGTGGCCGCACTGGAACTCAGTCCTTATCTGCAGGCGGGATGAGCGGAGGCTGCGATGACGCTCTACACCACCGACTACCTGGAGTACTACCTGACTCTGGTGAGCTGGGTCGTTCACAACGGCATCTGGGCCGTGCTGATCGCCAGCGGCGCCTTCGCCATCCCGTTCCTGGCCATCGTGCTTCAGGAATGGCTCAAGGCCCGCGCCGAAGGGGCCGACGAAGGCAACAAGGGCGCGCTGTCGGCCGTGCGCATCGAGAACCGCATCTTCGTCGCCATCGTGGTCATCCTGTTCGCGGGCATGCCGTTCATCGACGTCAGCTTCAACACCCTGCAGTTCGATCGCACCCGCTCGGCGCAATGCCAGGTCAGTGTACCGCTGCCCTCGGCCACCGGCTGGTCGCAGTCCTTCAGCACCCTCAACAACCAGTCGGCCAAGGTGCCGGTGTGGTGGGCCTTCATGCACACCGCCTCGCGCGCGCTCACCGGCGCGGCGGTGGCGGCGATCCCCTGCGGCACAGACCTGCGGCAGATGCGCATGGAGGTCGACGCCACGCGCATCGCCGACCCGGTGCTGGCTCAGGAAGTGAGCGATTTCACCCATGACTGCTACGGACCGGCGCGGGCCAGGCTCTTTATGAATCGCCCGGCGTTGAACGAGGAGCAGATGCACGACGTGACCTGGATCGGTTCGCGTTTCTTCCTCGACACAGCGGGTTACTACGACACCTACCGCGCCAAGACGCCCCGCGAGGGTTGGCCTTACGACAGCAACCGCGATGCGGGCCTGGCGCAGGTGCCCAGCGGCGCGGGTTACCCGACCTGCCGACAGTGGTGGTCCGACAGCCACGGCTTGCGCGCCCGCCTGCTGCAACAGGTAGACCCAAGCCTGCTGAGCCGCCTCGGCGGCTGGGCCAGCTTCCTGTCGCAGGAGCAGGTCGACGACTCGGTGATTCGCGCCATCGCCTCGCCCAGGCAGCAGAAACTCAACCAAGGCGCGGTCTACAGTGACTACGGTGGCCAGATCGAGATGAGCATGCCCAATGTTGCCACCCGCGCGGTCAGTGACGTCGGCCTGACCATCGGTTCCATGGCGTTCTTCCCGGCCATGGATGCGATGCGCCAGGCCCTACCGATGGTGCTGGCCTTGCTCAAGATGGCACTGGTGATCTGCATCCCACTGGTGCTGCTGATCGGCACCTACGACCTCAAAACGGTGGTCACGATCAGCATCGTGCAGTTCGCGCTGTTTTTCGTCGACTTCTGGTTCCAGCTCGCGCGCTGGATCGACTCGACGATCCTGGATGCCCTCTATGGATGGGGCTGGGGAGCGAACCGCCCGCATGCGAACTTCGATCCGCTGATCGGGCTCAACAATACGTTTGGGGACATGATCGTCAACTTTGTGATGGCGACGATGTTCCTGGTGCTGCCGACGTTCTGGCTGGCAGCCTTGGCCTGGGCAGGCATCCGTGCTGGGTCCATCGCGAACAGCTTTGCAACGGGCACCAAGGATGCCGGCAGCGCTGGCGGGAAGGGACCAGGCGTTGTATCAAGCAAGCTACGGGGATAGATGACTGCAGGCTTCAGTCATCGTCATGGTACATCTCGTGGGATATATCGTTGTGGAGATTGGGATCGTAGCCCGGCGCTTGTCGGAGCTCTTCCAAAGTGGGGAGCTGCAGCTCGAAATCGTCTGCTGGAAGGATCTGCTCCGCAGCCCGACCGGCCATGATCGCGAACACCAGGAGCAGAGCCAGCCAGAACATGGCGTACAGCAACACGCCCAACACGGCCAGTTTCACGCCCCACAGCAGCGCCGTCGCCGCGCCTGCGGACAGGCCGCGCGCCACCAGCCAGCCGGCGACCTGGCGTTCACGACAAACGAAGCCCCGCCACATCAGGCCAATCCGACGGCCGAAGCGTTCTGCGTTGCTGATGCGGGCTTTCGTGTTCATCGTCGTCACCTGCTACATGTGTTGGCTGGCTACTCCGGTTTGCTCCAATCCTGATGGCTTGCAGTCACCAATGCGCTCCAGTCATCGGGCGGCTTGCCTCGCCCCAGCATCTTCTCGAACACCGCATAGGGACCGGATTGGCTGCCTGCCGAGCGCAGGGTCTGCTCGTCGTTGACCCAGGCGAACACGATCACCTTCGTCCTGGAGTCGTAGCGGAAGAACAGGCGAAATCGCCGTCCGATCTTCGAGCGCCGCCAGTGGCGGTAGGCCGGCCCCAGGGTATTACCCTGACGGAACTCGTCGCGCGAGGGATCGCTCGGCACGACGTCCATGATCAGTCGGCTCAACGCCCGGAACAACTTCACGTTGGCATTGGATTCGAACCCTTGCGGGTCGCTCCGCTCGGCCCGTTCCGCGGCCGCCTGCAGCTTGCGCAACTGCTCGATCACACTCTCGTGAAACAGCACCGTCCAGGCATGCCACTGGATCACAGCGCCACGTCGCCTTCGATGCCCTCATCGAGATTCAACGCCCGGCCCGCGTTAGCCAGCATAGCCCGCGCAAGATCCTCAGGCAGCGCCTGGACATGCCGGCCGGCCCGGATGTCCGCTTCCAGCAGGCCCAGAAAGGCTCCAATCGCCGGGTCTTCATGCTCAGTGTCGGCGCGGGACACGATGACTTCGCCGCCACGCAGATCAAAGGCCACTTTGGCGCCGGTGTCCACGCCCAACACCTGTCGGATGGGCTTGGGCAGCGTAATCTGGCCCTTGGAGGTCAGCGTGGCGATTTCATGGATCTCAGGCATCGTAACTCTCCCGATAGCAATGCCTACACAGTAAGATTTTATCCTTACCTCGTCAATCTGGCTGAGCATGGCACCCTTCGCGCGAAAAGAAAAACGCCATCGTAGATTCGGCATAGGCCGAATCCCCGCCTCAATCCGACTTGGGCCAAGCCACATTGGTTGTGGCTCGCCAGGATCCCCTGTCCTATACCCAAAGGCTTCCGCAAAGGCCAAAGGGTTGGGAAGGGGCAAGGGAACGGGGCCAAGGGGAAAGGCCCTACCCGAAAAGGCCAAAAGACCCCTGAGCGACCCGTCTCCGGGGTTCGCCATGCGCTCGCTGTTCCAGCACAAAAGGGCTTCACCAACCACTGGCGCGCCGTCTACTCCAGCCATCGAACCCACCCCTGGCCTGACGCAGCCACAGTCGGCGTCCTCGCTGCTGGCCGCGCCCCGCCGGCAACGCTTGCTGGAGCACATCTGGCAACGCACCTCGCTCTCGCGCAAGCAGTTCACCGCGCTGTACCTCACACCCTTGGAGCGCTACGTCGAGTTAGTCCAGCTGTTTCCCGCCTCCGAAAGTCACCACCACGCTTACCCCGGCGGCATGCTGGACCACGGCTTGGAAATCGTTGCCTATGCGCTCAAGCTGCGGCAGTCGTACCTGCTGCCCACCGGCACCACTCCCGAGGAACAGGTCGTCCAGGCGGAAGCCTGGACCGCGGCCATCGCCTACGCAGCGCTACTGCATGACATCGGCAAGATCGCCGTCGACCTGCACGTCGAGTATGCCGACGGCGGCCGTTGGCATCCCTGGCATGGCCCTCTGGCCCGCCCCTACCAATTCCGTTATCGCCAGGATCGCGAGTATCGCCTGCACAGCGCTGCAACGGGCCTGCTCTATCGGCAGGTGCTCGATGACAAGATTCTCGACTGGCTCAGCAGCTATCCCCCGCTCTGGTCCGCACTTCTGTATGTCCTAGCCGGTCAGTACGAACACGCCGGCATCCTCGGCGAGTTAGTGATTCAGGCCGACCGTGCCTCAGTTGCCCAGTCCCTGGGCGGCAATCCAGCGCGCGCCATGGCCGCCCCCAAGCACGCCCTGCAACACAAGCTGCTCGAGGGCCTGCGCTACCTATTGAAGGAGGAACTGAAACTCAACCAATCCGGGGCTTCGGACGGCTGGCTGACCCAGGATGCGCTATGGCTAGTCAGCAAGACGGTTTCGGACAAGCTGCGCGCCCACCTGCTGGCCCAGGGCATCGATGGCATCCCCGCCAACAACACCGCCGTGTTCAACGTGCTACAGGATCACGGCATGCTCCAACCCACCCCGGATGGCAAGGCGATCTGGCGCGCCACCGTCACGAGCGACACCGGCTGGTCGCACAGCTTCACTTTACTGCGGCTGGCCCCAGCCTTGATCTGGGAAGGAGATAGTCGCCCGGAGCCGTTCACGGGCACCGTCGCAATAGAGGTGGAGACCAGCAACGTTCCCGCAGAGCCCCCCAGCGATAGCGGTGACACCTCACCTGCGGTGAACCCAACACCGGCGCCGTCTACTGAGCCCGCGGCCGACGGCGTCGACGCCCTGCTGGCATTGCTCAGCACCTCTGATGGCGAACCGCCTCCGCAGGAGACGGTAGGTCAACCGCCACTACCAATAGATCTCGGCACACCGACCTATCCCACCCAGGAGAGTGATTCAAGGCGGCCAACGGCCCCAATGCTCTCGCCTACCGAGAGCGTGCAGGAATCGCCTTCCGGCGAACACTTTATGGCCTGGCTGCGGCAGGGCGTTCAAAGTCGCAAGCTGATCATCAATGACGCAAAAGCTCTCGTGCATACCGTGGCCGACATGGCGTTCCTAGTCAGCCCTGGTGTGTTTCAACGCTACGCGCAAGAGCATCCGCAGACGGCGTCACTCGCCAAGCAGAATCAGCTCACAGACTGGCAGTGGGTGCAAAAGCAGTTCGAAAAGCTGCAACTGCATCGCAAGCGAGATAATGGCCTGAATATCTGGATGTGCGAGGTGACTGGGCCACGCAAAGCGAAGCGACTGTATGGCTATCTACTGAAGGCACCTGACTGTTTGTTTTCTGAATCGCCGCCGAATAACCCCTACCTATCCCTGTCCTACTTGGCCAAAGGACCCAAGTAGCACCAAACTTCCTCTCGTATTCGGCTGAGGTGACGGCCTGGTAATCGAGCCCGCTCGACGCGATCTACACCGTATACCCAGCTTTGTTCAAAGCCCAGGGCATGCAGAAATACCTGTAGCGGTGTGAAGCCTTGCCGCCTGCTCACTTCATCCCTGCGCGATCACGTTTTTCAGCATCGTTTTGAAAAGATCGATCTGCTCGCTGCTGTAACCGGCGAATATCTTATCCTGCTGAGCCCTGGCGATATGCCAGAGAACGTCGGCCTGCTCCAAGCCTTCAGTGGTCAGTTCGTAGGCCCCCTCGTCGCCCCCCACCAAACCTTTGCGCTGCAGATTGCCGATGGACTCCTCGATCTCGCGTGCCGGCATGGCCACCTGCGTCTGCAGTTCGCTCATGCTCAACCGCGCATCGCTCTCCAGCACCATCAGCAGGCGTGCTTCGCTGGTACGCAGGCCGGTGGCCAGTTGCCGCGGTTGGTAATCGCTCTGGTAGCTGCGCACGGCTTGGGTCATCAGGTAGTAGAGGTTTTCGCCCAGACGCCCCTGGAAATCGGTCTTGCTGACGCTTGCGCTTTTCTTGACCAAGCGCGGGTGCGGCAGCACCGAGGAGTAGGCCCCCTGGTGATACAGCAAGGGCGCGCGTCCTAAATCATCGAACGCGACGACCTTACCAAGCAGAATCCAGTGATCACCACCGTCGATCTGCTGGTGCAGCTCACATTGAAAGCGCGCCGCACAATCGGCGAACAGCGGCGCGCCACCGGCGCCCTCTTCCACTTCGATGGAGGCGAACTTGTCGTCGCTCGGGCGAGCGAACCGGTTGGACAGGTCAATCTGGTCGGCAGCCAGGATGTTCACTGCGAAGTGGCTGGCTGCGCTGAACACCTCGTAGCTGGTGGAGCGTTTGTCGATGCTCCAGAGAATCAGTGCCGGATCTAGGGAAACCGAGTTGAAGCTGTTGGCGGTGACGCCGACACGTTTGCCACCAACGGCAGCGGTCATGATGGTCACACCTGTAGCGAAGTTACCCAGGGCACGGCGAAAGGCACGCGGATCGAAGCGCGCTTCTTGTTGGTCAGTCATGATGTTCCTCAGTGCCGGGTCAAGCCCCGGCCTATCGATTCGCGAAGGATGAAGCGCTTCCGGTGAGACGGGTCAGACCATGCTCGGGTCTGGTTCCAATCCCATCAGCTCACGCCCGAGGATCTGCGCGCAGACGTCGTAGTCGGTGTAGGCATGCGCGCCGGTCATGTGCGAGTCGCGGAACAGTCGCTGCATTTCGTTGTTGTCGAACCAGCTGGTGCCACCCGCGGCCTCGAACAGGCGGTCCACCGCCTGGATGCACATCTTCACCGCGTAGGCCTGGTTGGTACGCCAGAAGGCCAGGGTACGGCTGTCCGGGTACTGGTGGCGCTCGCCATGCTCAGCGTGGTCCTGCCAGGTCTTTTCCAGAAAGGCGCGGGCGGCGGCCACCTGATGGGTGGACTCGGCCAGGCGCATCAGCGCCGGGGTGGCAGTGCCGACATTGACACCGGTGTAGGCGCGCACGCGGTTCTTGGTCTTTTCCGCATAGACCACCAGCATGCGCTCGGCAATGCCCAGGCTGATCGCCGAAAAACCACTGGCGAAGTAAGGACGGTACGGCGCGTAGAAGATCTTGCTGTCAGGGTACAGAGCAAAACCGGCGGAACGACCTTCCATCATGTCCTTGGCCGCTTCGATGCGGTGCTCGGGGATGAACACGTCCTTGAGGATCAGGGTCTTGGTGCCGCTGGCCTTCATTCCTGCGACGAACCAGTCGTCGCGAATCTCGTAGTCGCTACGCGGCACGACGCCGAAACAGTAGACCGGCGGTTCGCCTTCACCGGCCGGACGACGGAAACCCACGATGGCCCATTCGGCGTGGTCGCAACCACTGCTCCAGCCCAGTTCGCCATTGAGGATGATGCCGCCCTCGACGTTCTGCGCCTTGCCGAACGGGGCGATGCTGCTGCTCGCCGTGGCATCGCGATTCAGCCCCCAGACATCGTCCTGCAATTGGCGGGAGAACATCGCCATCTGATGGCTATGGGTGCACAGCAGGCTGAACGCCCAGGCGGTGCCACCACAGGCGCCAGCCAGGGCCACCACACAATCGGCGAATTCAGGCAGGGAGATTTCCATGCCGCCGTAGGCCTTGGGCTGGAAAGCACGGTGCATGCCAATGCCCTTGAGCATGGCGATATTCTCGGCAGGTACCATGCGCTCCTTCTCGGCCCGGGCGGCGTTGGCGGCGATCGCGGGGAGAATTTCCTGCAGGGCATCGAGAAGCGGGTTTGGCTTTTTCATTGTTGGAGGCCTTTCTTGTTAGATATTCGTTCACTTCGCTCATTATTTTTGCGATGCGGAGCGAAGCAGCGCACCTAGGTGGCTGTACGGAAAGGATTATGCGTAGGCAGAGCGGTAGCAAAAATGGACGTTACGAAGTCTTTATTGCACTTTTCATGGCTTATTACTCGATCAACCGCCGGGCGTGGCTTACCACCACTATAAATTGTTAACAACATAACGAAAGCGCTACCATCACCTTCTTTATCGGCCCTGGAAAAACGCCCGTCATGCGTCACTGGCCCAGCTCTCTGCGCGCCTTGCGCCACCGCAACTTCCGCCTGTATTTCAGCGGTCATGCCATTTCCACGCTGGGCACTTGGGTGCAGCAGGTGGCGCTGTCTTGGCTGATCTATCGCCTGACCGGTTCGGTCGCCCTGCTCGGCCTGACCACCTTCGCCGCGCTGTTGCCACAATTGCTGGTCGGCCCTTTCGCCGGCGCCTGGATCGACCGGCACGACAAGCGCCGCCTGCTGATCCTGATCGAAGGCGCACTGGCTCTGCAGGCACTGGCACTGGCAGCGCTGACCGCCTGCGAGTTAATCGGGCCAACGCTGATCGTGGCCATGGCCGCCTTGCTCGGCGTGCTCAATGCCGTGGATACACCTCTGCGCCAGTCGCTGCTCAGCCAGTTCGTCGATGACCGTGAAGATCTGCCCAACGCCCTGGCGCTCAACGCCATGCTGTTTACCCTGTCGCGCTTCATCGGCCCGCCACTGGCCGGGCTGCTGTTGGGCTTCGTCAGCGAGGCGGTGTGTTTCGCACTCAACTCGGCGTCCTATCTGGCGCTGATGATCGGCCTGGCCTGCGTGCGTCTGGCGCCATCGCCGCGCGCCAGTGGCTCGTTTCGCAATGTCTTCGGCGAAGGGCTGAGCTACGTCATGGGCAGCCCGCAGGTACAACGGCTGATGCTCAGCGTGCTGGCCGTCAACCTCACCGCGTCCAGCTATGTAGTGCTGCTGCCGGTCTTCGCCCGCGACATCTTCGCCGGCGACGCCACCACGCTGGGTTGGTTGTGGGGTGCGGCCGGCCTCGGCTCGCTGGGCTCGAGCATCCTGCTGGCCGGCAAGCACACGACCAGCGCACTGCCACGCCTGATCCAGGCCTCGGTCACCCTCAGCGGCCTGGCCATGCTGGTGTTCGCGGCCAGCACGCAGTTGTGGCTGTCGCTGTGCGCCATGGCCCTGCTCGGTTTCGGTATCACCGTCAGCAACGTCGGCACCAACATCCTTCTGCAGAGCAATGCCCCGGAGGCGCTACGTGGCCGAGTGGTGGCGCTGTACACCTCGACCCGCTTCGGCTTCGATGCCATCGGCGGGCTGCTGGCCGGCCTGCTCGCCGCTCGCCTGGGTGCGCCCTGGGTGCTGGCAGGCGCAGGGGGTTTGCTCTTGGCTTACTGGAGCTGGGCGTTCTATCAGCAGCGCCATGCCGCGCCTGAGCAGGAAGCGAGATAAACGGCGGGCAAGCTTCACCTTGCCCGCGTCGGAGATGAGCTCAGACGATAGGCCAGTAGCACACCGACACCGGCCACACCGACCAGCAGCCCCATCGGCCAGGGCGTGCCATCGTACAAAGCGCCGACCAGCGCGCTGCACAGCGTACCGATGGCGAACTGCGAAGCCACCGCCAGCCCGGCCGCCGCACCAGCCTGTCGCGGAAAGATCGCCATCAGGCAGGCCAGGCAATTGGCGCCGAGCATGCCGGTCACGCTGACGTAACCCAGCAAGCACAGCACCACCGCCACCAGACCACCCACACCACTGGCGGTAAAGACCAGCAGCGCCAGCCCGCAAAGCATCGCGATAGTGGCGCCCAGGCCCAGCATGCGCTGCGCACCAAGCCGGCCCACCAGACGGGCATTGATAAAGCTCATGGTCATGATGCCGGCGATATTCAAGCCGAACAGCCAGGCATAGTGCTGGGGAGAAATGCCGAAGTACTGGATATAGACGAAGGGCGAGGCGGTGATAAAAGCGAACATACCGCCGAACGCCAGCCCCATGCACAGGATGTAGCCCAGCGCCCGTGGCTGCCGAGCGATCTCGCCGTATGAGCGAAAGGCGGCGAGCAGCGAGGTGCCGCGCGCCTCATGCGGATGGGTCTCCGGCACGCGCCAGGCCACCAGGGCCAGGCAGGCTCCAGCGAACGCCAGCAGGAAGATGAAGATCACCCGCCAGCCGTCGAGCAAAATCAGATAACTGCCGAGTAGCGGTGCCAGCAAGGTGGCGATCATCGTCACCTGCTGCATCAGCGACAGCACTCGCGCGGCCTCGTTGAGCGCAAACAGATCACGCACGATCACTCGTCCCAGCACCGAGGCCGCCGCGCCACCCAGCGCCTGCAGCAAGCGCCAGACCAGCAGTTGCTCTGCCGTTGCCGCCAACGTACAGCCGAGGCTGGCCAGCATGTACAGGCAGATACCGCCAAGCAGCAGGCGGCGCCGGCCGAAGCGGTCGGACAACGGGCCATAGAACAGCATGCCCACACTGAAGCCGGCCAGGAACAGACCGATGCTCAGTTGCACCTGCCCTTCGCTGGCGTCCAGATCGCTAGCGATCAGCGGCAGGCTGGGCAGGTACATGTCGATCGACAAGGGGCCGAACGCCACCAGTGCTGCAAGCAGGACGATCAGGCGACGTGGTTTATCGACGAAAGACATACGGATTCCTGCCCACCCGAAGGCGGCCGACGTATACCGTGGCGATCAAAGCGACAGCAACCACAAGCTAAGGCCGGGAAAAGCCACCAACAGCACGATGCGCAGCAAATCCGAACAGAGGAACGGAATCACCCCTCGCGCGGTTTCCATCAGCGGCACGTCACCGGCCGTGCGTTGCACGATCAACAGGTTCATCCCCATCGGCGGCGTGATCAGACCGATTTCTACGACCATCAGGGCAAGAATCCCGAACCAGATCGACTTGTCCACCTGACTCATGCCGAAGAAATCCAGGCCCATGATCACCGGGTAGAAGATCGGGATGGTCAGCAGGATCATCGCCAGCGAGTCCATCACCATGCCCAGCACCAGGTACAGCAGGAGAATCGCGACGAGTACCAGCATCGGCTCCATACCGCTGGCCAATACCCAGGCAGCCAGCTCGGCGGGCATCTGCGTCAGTGCCAGGCCGGAGTTGAGCAGATCGGCACCGAGCAGCACCAGGAAGATCATCGCCGACGTTTCCGCGGTACCCAGCAGACTGGCACGCACGCCGGCCCAGCGCATGCCGCCCTGGAACACGGCGAGCAAACCGCAGGCCGCCGCGCCGATCGAAGCCGCTTCAGTGGGGTTCGACCAACCCCCATAGATACCGACGATGACCACGATGAACACAGCAATCACCGGCACCACACTGACGAACGCCTTCAACCGTTCGCCGGCACTGGCCTTGGCCTGCTCATGCTCATGGCCTCCTTCGCGGGCCACCATGATACGCAGCACCAGCATGTAACCGACTACCGCAATCAAGCCAGGAACCACTGCGGCAACGAACAGGCTGGCAATCGACTCCTGAGTCAGCACGGCATAGATGATCAACGGCACCGACGGCGGAATCAGAATACCCAGGGTGCCGCCAGCGGCCACGGTGGCCGTGGCCAGGCGTCCGGAATAGTTGTAACGACGCAGCTCAGGCAGGGCGACATGGCTCATGGTGGCCGAGGTCGCCAGCGAGGACCCACAGATCGCGCCGAAACCTGCACAGGCGCCAATCGCCGACATGCCCATACCGCCACGCCAATGGCCGATGAAGGCCGCCGCGCAGCGAAAGATCGCCCGCGACAGACCACCATGAGTGGCGAACTGGCCCATCAGCACGAACAGCGGAATCACCGCCAGGTCGTAGTTGGACAGACGCGAATACACCAGGTTGTTGAGGGTGAACAGCAATGCCGACAGATCACCATCGTTGACCGCCCAAAAGCAGGCGACACCGCCGACCATCATGGTGATGCCAATGTGTACGCGCAGCACCAGCAAGGTCATGGTGATGGCCAGTGCGATCAGGCCGAGACTCAGACCGCTCATGGACGACCTCCGGGACGATGGTACAACTCGAATACACGCGCCAACGCGCAAAGCGCCAGCAACAGCAGGCTGGGTACGATCAGCAGCAGGGGAATCCACAGCGGAACCGACAGCAACGTCGAGACATCGCCATATTCCAGGCTGTCGAACATCTGCAGCGCCGTACGCCAGGCCAGCACCAATGCCACGAGCAGGCAAGCGAGATGGGCGAAGGTATCCAGCAGACGCCGCAACGAGCTGGAAACGTTCAGCGTGAAAGCGTCCACCTTGATATGCGCACCACGCAGTTCGCATAGCGGCAGGAACGCGGCAATGGCGATGGCGGAACCGATTTCCATCAGTTCGATATCACCACGAATGGGGGCGGACAGCAGCTTGCGGCCGACGATGGACACCAGCGACATGCCAATGAGCGATAGCAGCAGCATGCCGCCGGCCAGGGCAAAGCCCTGGGCCGGATAGTACAGGGCACGATACAGACGGCCGTGACCTGCGGGCGAACTGCTGTCGAAAGACAACGACTCGTTCATGATCAGGATTACCGATTGCCAGCAGCCAGGGCGCGTACGCCGTCGACCAGCGCCTTACCGTCCAGATTCTTGCCGTCAGCCTCGCTGATCCACTGCTCGATGGCACTGGCCGACGCGTCCTGCATCTCGGCATAGGCCGCGGTGTCGATGCGTGCCAGGCCGGCCTCCGGTGTGGCCGACTCGGCCGCCGCAGTCGCCTTGTCCCAGGCCTCGCCAAAACGCTCGGACAACGCCTTGCCGCTGTTGCGTTCGATGATCTGCTGCAGATCGGCCGGCAGGCTGTCGAACTTGCGCTGATTCATCAGCATGGTCAGCACGGTGTAACCGAAAGCCGGTTGTCCTTCAGGTGTCACGCTGTGGAACTGGGTGACTTCATTCAGCTTGGTCGCCGGCACGACCTCCCAGGCAGCCAGTGCGCCATCGACCACGCCCTTGGAAATGGCCTCGGTCATCTGCGCCGGCGGCATACTCACCGGTGTAGCGCCCAGGCTCTCGATGGTTTTCGCCGCGGTACGGCTGGAAGCACGCAGCTTCAAGCCCTTGAGGTCGGCCAGGGTGCTGACCTGCTTGCCACGGGTGTGCAGGCTCATGCCGCCATCGCCATGCACCACCAGCACCTTGTACCCCTTGAAATCGTCCTTGGCGTACTGCTCGTAGTAATCCCAGATGATCGCGTTGCCGGCCTTGCCGCCGTAGGGCAAGACGAATGGCAGTTCCAGCGCCTCGACTCGTGGGAACTTGCCGGCGGAATAGGCCGGCGCCGTCCAGACGATATCCGCCACGCCATTGCGCGCCATGTCCGCCAGCTTCGCCGGGGTGCCGCCCAACTGCATCGACGGATAGAGCTGGCACTGGATACGACCAGCGGACTCTTCGCTCAGCTGTGCGCACCAGGGCTCGATGATGTTGGCCTGGGCATTGGAGGTGGACGGAAGGAAATGAGCGATCTTCAGCGTAATGGTCTGCGCCTGGACGCAAGAGGCAGCAGCGGTCAGCGCCACACACAGGAGAGTGGAGTGAAGGGATTTCATGCGGTAGCTCCGTTTTGTTGTTGTAACCATGCGCACGCAGTACGTCGCAGGCCTGGGTGAAGCGCTATTACGTTAATAAGCTAATAAATTTATGAACAATGTCAATCACTACTCACGTCTAGTGCGATTCTAGCGATAGTCATCAGCGGGCAATAAACCAGGTAAAAGTCTTAATTTTCAAACGATTGAGCACAAAAAACCAAAGAAACGCCTCCCTATTCGAGCCCATGAAAAACCGACAGTTATTGTTAATATATTAATCGAATGTTAGGTTCTGCCCGCCTGCCCTGCTCTGGAACAGCGGTGCAGGGGGCACTTAACATCGCCTCAGAGATAACAACAATGACTCGAAAAGCACCTTCAATTCCCCTACTCTCCTGCCTGCTCGCTGGCTCCTGGATCACCAGCGGCAGCACCTTCGCCGCGCTACTCGACGACAGTAAGGCCAGTCTCGAACTGCGCAACATGTACCTCAACCGCGACTACCGTGAGGCGGGCACCGCCACCTCCTACGGCGAAGTCTGGGCTCAGGGTTTCATCGCCCGCCTGGAATCCGGTTACAGCGAAGGCACGGTCGGTTTCGGCGCCGACCTGATCGGTCTGCTCGGCGTGCGTCTGGACTCCGGCAAGGGCCGCGTAAATGGTGCCAGCGGCGGTGGCGGCATCGGCATGCTTGCGCTGGAACGCGACGGCAGCCCGGTGGACGACTACAGCGAGCTGGGCGTGACCGCCAAGGCGCGCATTTCCAAGAGCACCCTGCACCTGGGCACCCTGCAGCCCATGCTGCCAATCGTGCAATACAACAACACCCGCCTGCTGCCTGGCACCTACAGCGGCGGCCTGGTCACCTCGCAGGAAATCGATGGCCTGACCCTGCATGCCGGTCGTCTCACCGAGTACAACCTGCGCGATCAGAGCCACCGTCAGGACTTCCCCAACGGCATCGACAACTTCGATCTGCTCGGTGGCAGCTACACCTTCAACCCGCAGCTGACCGCCAGCTACTACTACGGCCGCTACGACAACACCTACAAACAGCACTTCGCCGGCCTGGTACATACCCTGCCACTGGCTGAAGGCCTGAGCCTGCGCAGTGACCTGCGCTACTTCCAGACCGACTACGACGCCAGCGGCGTCGGCGACAACCGCTTCCTCAACGGCATGTTCACCCTGAGCGCCGGTGCGCACAAATTCGCCGCGGGCTTCCAGCGCATGTCCGGCGACTCGGTACTCGGCCTGATCCCTGGTGCTGATCCGTACAGCACCAACCTGTCCACCTACTGGACATTCAACCGGCAGAACGAAGATGCCTGGCAACTGCGCTACGACTATGACTTCGCCGGCCTGGGCATTCCCGGCCTGACCTTCATGAGTCGCTACATCAGCGGCTACAACATCGAGAGTGCCGCCGGCAACGATGGCAAGGAATGGGAGCGCAACAGCGACCTGGTCTACACCTTCCAGGACAGCACGCTCAAAGGCCTGCGCGTGCACCTGCGCAACGTCACCTATCGCGTCGGCCAGGTGACTGGCCCCGGCGCCGTGGACATCGACGAGAATCGGGTGATCATCAGCTACACCCTGTCACTTCTGTAAGAACGAACGAGCCCGGCAGGCCACCTGCCGGGCTTCGGTTCAAGATCGCTCTGCAGATTTCGTGAGCAGTCGCCGTGTACGGCGACATGCAGCAACACTGTCGCCTCGATCACTCTCACTGCTCTTACTGAGCGACAGCCTGCACCCGGTACTCGCGTGGCGATATGCCGAAATGGCGCCGAAAGGCGCGGCTGAAATGCGCGGCATCGATAAAGCCCCACTTGAAGGCCACCTGGGTGATCGGCTCGAGCGCATTGCCGCTGTGAAGCAGATCCTCGGCCGAGCGCTGAAGACGGCAGCGCTGAATGACCCGGCAAACGCTTTCACCTTCCGCTTCGAACAGGCGATACAAACGCCGTACCGAAACCCCCAGGCGCTCGGCTAGGTCTTGCGGGCCAAAGGCGCAATCCTGCAATGAACTGTCGATCAGGCGCAGCGCCAGCGCGTACAACCCCGACGGCTCGCACAGCGCCGCAGCCGGTGGCATGGCCTGCTCGCCCTGTTCGAAGGCCGGCAGCATCAGCGCAATCAGCGCGCCCTCCAGCGCCCGCCCCTCGCCCGGCAGCGCCCGGTAGCGAAAGTCATCATCCTGAATCGGCTGGATCAACGCCGTCAGCATGCGGCAGGCATTGCTCGACACCGACAGCTTGCCGAACAGCGAGCGACCACCGATATACCGGCGTACCTCGTCGCGAGACAGGTGAATCGAGGTATTGTCGATCAGGCCTTGCGGCTCGATCTCGAACGGCGAGGCGGAGTCGATCAGCGCCATGTCACCGGGCATCAGTTGCAGATGCCGATCACCCTGGCGCACCACCTGCCGACCACTGCGCTGCACGACCAGAAAGCAGTAGCGGTCATCATCGACCTCGGGACAGCGCAGATGGCGGGTCAGCAACCCAGCATTGGTGCGAATACGTGCGACCTCCAGGCCATCGAGCACCTGCTTGCCGACATCACCGATAAACAGTGAATGCTGCCTGGAAGGCTGCACCTCGAAATCGCCGCAGACGGCACGCAGTTGTGTGCGCCAGCCTTCGAATGCGTTGGTCGTTGCGGTATTGGGGAGCACATGGCCTCCACTGCTTTCTTGTTGGCCATTTAATTAACATATTACCGAATAATCGGCAATTTCCCCGCTGTCGCAGCAGATTTCAGAACCTGCTCAAAACCTCGCGAGCTAGAGCCAGGCAATACCGATGGCGGCCCCGCGAAATCAAGCGAAGAACGGGCTGGGCTCGCATTCGAGTTTACACGTCGTAAATGAGCATTCTGATGCTTGATTTCAACGCAGCATGGCCGACGCGCAGCAGACTTTGAGAGGTTCTCAGGCGTCGTCGCTGCGACTGCGTTGCCGATACTCGCCCGGCGTAACGCCGGCATGGCGGGAGAAGAAGCGGCTGAAATAGGCCGGGTCCTTGAACCCCAGCTGGTAGCAGATCTCGTTGACGCTACTGCCCGTGAACAGCAGCAGGCGCTTGGCTTCCTGCATCAGGCGCTCGAACACCAGGCGCTTGGACGGCATATCGGCGATGCGTCGGCAAACATCGTTGAGACGCGCCTCGGTCACTCCCAGCAGCCGTGCATAATCGCTCAGCGGCAAATGCTCCAGGTAGTGCGCCTCGACCTGCAGATTGAAGCGCTGAAAGATGTGCATGTCCTCACGGCGCGCCGGCTGCGCCGACAGCGAACGCGCCGACAGACGCAGCAGGCTGATGAAGATCAGCCGGGTCAGCGCCTGCAGGCTGGTCGTGCGCCCTGGCCGCGAATCGGCGAACTCGCCACGCAACTGGTCGAACAACAGGTTCAGGCGCAGCACTTCATCAGCAAAGGTTTCGTCCAGTTCACCAACCGCCACGCAGATCGGCGCGAGCTGCGCGCCGGCAGCCAGGCCGACCACCTCCTGCAACAGCGGCCAGACCAGTTGCTGGCGCACCGTCAGCACATGGCCATCGCTGCCGGCATCGGTGACGAAAGCGTGGGCGATGGTCGGCGGCGTAAGGAAGAACATCGGCCCTTGCTGCAGATAACGCTGGTCATCGAGGTAAACACGTACGCTGCCGCTCTTGACGTAATGCACCTGAAAGAAGCGGTCGTGGCGGTGCACCGGCATGTTGCGACCGAAGAAATCGGCCAGCTTGCCCAGCTCCTCATAATGCACTTCGGCGTCGGCATAACGCTGGTCGTAGACCTGGCCGATGTCGATGTTGGGGATTGGCGAGTGAGTCGCCATCGCGCGCCCGTCAGGGTTTGATCTGCTTGAGCTCGTTGAGCAAGCCCAGCAGTTGTTGCAGTTTCTCGGCCCCGAACTGCTCGAGGATGCGCTGATAATTGCGTTCCATATCCTCGCTCATCGACACGAAGCACTGCTGCCCCTGCTCGGTCAGGCCGACGAAGACGCGGCGCTGATCCTGCGCCGACTTCCAGCGACGCACCACGCCGTCACGCTCCATCCGCGACAGCACGCCAGTCATGCTCGGCTTGAGGATGCAAGCCTGGCTGGCCAACTGATGGATTTCCATTTCACCGGACTGACGCAGGATGCGAATGATCCGCCACTGCTGTTCGGTCAGCCCATGCTGGTTGAGCGAAGGACGAAAGAAGCCCATGGCCGCTTCGCGAGCCTGCAACAGGGTCAGAGTCAATGAGGGGCGAGGGGCGGCCATGGGCGGATCCATTCTCCAGCGGTGTCGGAAATAGATAGGAATTTAAGCAATTTCTGGCAGAGGTACGCAAACACCACTGCAACCTGCAACCGTGACTGGCAAGCCAGATCAAGCGAATTGGCAGCGCAGGACAATAACTAAGCGGCAAAGAGCCGTTTAATGAGCACTGGCTCGAGACGCGGTACTGACCATGGCTTGACCATCGTTAATATATTAATTATAAAGTTATCATGTTAATGATAAATCGGTGTTCGAGCCGGCTTTCCCGGCCCCACCTGCCTCTATCAACTGGGAATACCCAGCCCGATCCAGGAGTGAAGCATGCCCCGCGCCGCTAGCGAAATCGCCACAGGAACCCTGTTCGGCATTGCGCTGAACTACAAAGGCCTGCTGGAAAGCCGACTGGCCGAATTCAACGAGCCGCCTTACCAGAAGCCCCCGGTCAAGCCGGTTCTGTTCATCAAGACACCCAATACCCGCAACGCTGAGGGTCAGTCCGTGGTTGCCCCTGCTGGCGAGCGCCTGCAGCCTGGTCCCGCACTCGGCGTGGTGATTGGCAAAACCGCCAGCCGCGTCGAGGAGAAGGACGCCCTCGCCCACGTGGCCGGCTACCTGATCGTCAACGAATTCAGCCTGCCGGAAGAGAGCTACTACCGCCCGGCAGTCAAGGCCAAGTGCCGCGACGGCTTCTGCTCGCTCGGCAGCGAAGTCATCGAACTGGCCGACCCGCACGCGCTGACCCTGAAGCTGCTGGTCAATGGCGAAGTGCGTCAGGAAAACACCACCGCCAACTTCGTGCGCAGCATCCCGCGCCTGATCGCCGAACTCAGCGAGTTCATGACCCTGCACGAAGGCGACGTACTGATCACCGGCACCCCGGAAGGCCGCGTCGACGTGCAGCCCGGTGACGAAGTGATCGTCGAGATCAGCGGCCTCGGTCGCCTGACCAACAGCATCGTGGCGGAATAAGGAGACCGATATGAAACACGCCCGCATTCGCTACGAGAACCAGATTCACGCCGTTACCGTCGAGGCGGACAACGCCGTACGCCTGGCCGATGGTCGCCTGCTCGCTGAAGCCGATGTCGAGTGGCTGCCGCCTGCCGAAGGCAGCATGTTCGCCCTTGGTCTGAACTACGCCGACCACGCCGCCGAACTGGCCTTCAAGGCACCGACCGAACCCTTGGCCTTCATCAAGTCGCCGGGCACCTACACCGGCCACAACCAGGTGACCTGGCGCCCGGACAACGTCAAGTACATGCACTACGAGTGCGAGCTGGTGGCGGTGATCGGCAAGCCGGCGAAGAACGTCAAGCGCGAGGATGCCCTGCAGTACCTGGCTGGCTACACCGTGTGCAACGACTACGCCATCCGCGACTACCTGGAAAACTACTACCGCCCCAACCTGCGGGTGAAAAACCGCGACTGCACCACGCCGGTCGGGCCGTGGATCGTCGACGCGGCCGAGGTGCCGGATCCGTCCAAGCTCAAGCTGCGCACCTGGATCAACGGTGAGTTGAAGCAGGAAGGCACCACCGCCGACATGATCTTCGATATCCCCTACCTGATCGAATACTTCTCCAGCTTCATGACCCTGCAACCGGGCGACATGATCGCCACCGGGACGCCGGAGGGCCTGGCCGACGTGGTGCCGGGCGATGAGGTGGTGGTGGAAGTGGAAGGCGTTGGCCGCCTGGTCAACCGCATCGTCAGTGAATCCGAATTCTTCGCCGCCCGCGGCTAACCAAACACAAGAGACGAATACCATGATCAAGCACTGGATCAACGGCAAGGAAGTCGAGAGCAAAGAGACTTTCACCAACTACAACCCGGCTACCACCGAAGCCATCGGCGAAGTCGCCAGCGGCGGCGCCGAGGAAATCGCCCTGGCCGTTGCCGCCGCCAAGGAAGCCTTCCCCAAGTGGGCGGGCACCCCGGCCAAGGAACGCGCGAAGCTGATGCGCAAGCTGGGTGAGCTGATCGACCAGAACGTGCCGAAACTGGCCGAGCTGGAAACCCTCGATACCGGCCTGCCGATTCACCAGACCAAGAACGTGCTGATCCCGCGTGCCTCGCACAACTTCGACTTCTTCGCCGAAGTCTGCACGCGCATGGACGGCCACAGCTACCCGGTCGACGACCAGATGCTCAACTACACCCTGTACCAGCCGGTCGGTGTGTGTGGCCTGGTGTCGCCGTGGAACGTGCCGTTCATGACCGCCACCTGGAAGACCGCGCCCTGCCTGGCGCTGGGCAACACCGCGGTACTGAAAATGAGCGAGCTGTCGCCGCTGACCGCCAACGAGCTGGGCCGCCTGGCCCTGGAAGCCGGCATTCCGCCGGGCGTGCTCAACGTCGTGCAAGGTTACGGCGCTACCGCCGGTGACGCCCTGGTGCGCCACCCGGACGTGCGCGCGATCTCCTTCACCGGCGGTACCGCCACCGGCCGCAGGATCATGCAGACCGCCGGCCTGAAGAAGTACTCGATGGAACTGGGCGGCAAGAGCCCGGTGGTGATCTTCGACGATGCCGATCTCGATCGCGCGCTCGACGCGGCGCTGTTCACCATCTTCTCGCTCAACGGCGAGCGCTGCACCGCAGGCTCGCGAATCTTCATCCAGGAAACCGTCTACGACCAGTTCGTCGCCGAGTTCGCCGCGCGCGCCAAACGCCTGATCGTCGGCGACCCGACCGACCCGAAAACCCAGGTCGGCTCGATGATCACCCAGGCCCACTACGACAAGGTCACCGGCTACATCAAGATCGGTATCGAAGAAGGCGCCAACCTGGTCGCTGGCGGTCTGGAGCGCCCGGCGAACCTGCCGGCGCATCTGGCCAAAGGTCAGTTCATCCAACCGACCGTGTTCGCCGACGTCGACAACCGCATGCGCATCGCCCAGGAAGAAATCTTCGGCCCGGTCGCCTGCCTGATCAAGTTCAAGGACGAAGCCGAAGCGCTGCGCCTGGCCAACGACACCGAGTACGGCCTGGCCTCGTACATCTGGACCCAGGACATCGGCAAGGCCCACCGCCTGGCCCGCGGCATCGAGGCCGGCATGGTGTTCATCAACAGTCAGAACGTGCGCGATCTGCGCCAGCCGTTCGGCGGCGTCAAAGGTTCGGGTACCGGTCGCGAAGGCGGCGAATACAGCTTCGAAGTCTTCGCCGAAGTGAAGAACGTGTGCATCTCCATGGGCAGCCACCATATTCCGCGCTGGGGCGTCTAAGAACCTGTCCACGAATCGTGGGCAGGCTCTAAAGCAGTTCGCACCTGAGTAGCCGTTGCCTTAGCCTCTCGCGACGACAACGGCCTGCACAAGCGACGAACGCGCTGGAGTCATACCCCCTCTTGTTCCGTGGGAGGGGGATACTAGAAGCGGAACGAATATTTTGCCGGACGTGCGAACAACCACAATCAAGCACGAAAGCGCCGCCAGTAGGCTGTGTGAAAACGTGACGAGCGAAGGTCAGGCAAGGCAAAAACAGGCGAAGAAGCGGAGTTTACGAGTTGTAAATGAGCATTCTGATCGGACTCGCGCACGAGCCTGTTTTTAACGCAGCATGACCGAGCGCAGTAGTTTTCACACTGACTGATAGCAGGCCTTTCCAGCAGGAGGAATTACCATGGGCAAACTCGCTCTGGCTGCCAAGATCACCCACGTCCCCTCGATGTACATTTCCGAGTTCCCCGGCCCGCGCCAGGGTTTTCGTAAAGCCGCCATCGACGGCCACATCGAGATCAGCAAGCGCTGCCGCGAGCTGGGCGTGGACACCATCGTGGTGTTCGACACCCACTGGCTGGTCAACGCCGGTTACCACATCAACTGCGGGCCGCACTTCAAGGGCCGCTACACCAGCAACGAACTGCCGCACTTCATCAGCAACATGGAGTACGAGTTCCCGGGCAACCCCGAGCTGGGCAAGATCCTCGCCGCCGAATGCAACCGCATGGGCGTGGAAACCCTGGCTCACGATGCCACCACCCTGGCGCCGGAGTACGGCACCCTGGTACCGATGCGCTACATGAACCAGGATCAGCATTTCAAGGTAATCTCGGTTTCCTCGCTGTGCACTTCGCACTACCTCAACGACAGCGCCCGCCTGGGTTGGGCGATGCGCAAGGCGGTGGAAGAGCACTACGACGGCACCGTCGCGTTTCTCGCCAGCGGCTCGCTGTCGCACCGCTTCGCGCAGAACGGCCAGGCGCCGGAGTTCGCCACCAAGATCTGGAGCCCGTTCCTGGAAACCCTCGACGAGCGGGTGATCAAGATGTGGCAGGACGGCGATTGGCAAGACTTCTGCGCCATGCTCCCCGAGTACGCGGCCAAGGGCCACGGTGAAGGCTTCATGCACGACACCGCCAAGCTGCTCGGCGCCCTCGGCTGGTCGAACTACGACGGCAAGGTCGAAGTGCTCACGCCCTACTTTGCCGCCTCCGGCACCGGCCAGATCAACGCCATTTTCCCGGTCACGGAGCAGGACGGCTCGGCTATCCCGCAGCCCAGCGCCTCGAACCCGGGCGGCGTGCCCTCCACCAGCCGACTCTGACCCCTTGTGGGAGCGGCTAAAGCCGCGAAAAGCGCCAGGCTGAAGCCTTTGGCAATTCGCGGCTAAAGCGGATCGCCGCCCGGCCGCTCCTACTTTTGCGAGGACATCACAATGCCCCACTTGGTGCTGCTCTACACCCCTGACCTGGAAAACCAGGCCGACCTTCCCGGTCTGTGCCGCGCGTTGGCCGACACCATGCTCGAACAGCGCGACGAGAACGGCAAAGCCGTGTTCCCCACCGGCGGCACCCGCGTGCTGGCCTACCCGGCTGCGCACAGCGCCGTGGCCGACGGCAAGGGGGACTACGGTTTCCTCTACGCCAACCTGCGCATGGGCGCGGGGCGTAGTGCCGCCGTGCACAAGCAAGTCGGCGACGCTCTGCTGGCCACCTTGCGCCAGTACCTGGACGCCGTGCAGCAACAGCGTCCGGTCGGCCTCACCCTGCAGATCGACGAAAGCCCTGGCCAGGTCTACGACGGCAAGCACAGCACCCTGCACCCCCTATTCAACAAGTAGCGCGAGCACATACCGCGCTACCGATCATCCGCCCGCGTGAATGCCAGAGGCATTGCACCCCATCGCTCAAGAGAGATCCGCCATGCTCGATTCGACCCTCATCCAGCAGGCTGCCGCCCGCCTCGACGCCGCAGAGCGCTCGCGCCAGCAGGTTCGCCAGTTCTCCCTGGATCATCCCGAGATCACCATCGAGGACGCCTACGCCATCCAGCGCGCCTGGGTCGCGCAGAAGATCAAGGACGGCCGCAAGCTGGTCGGCCACAAGATCGGCCTGACCTCGCGCGCCATGCAGGTGTCGTCGAACATTACCGAGCCGGACTACGGCGCGCTGCTCGATGACATGCTCTTCGAAGAAGGCAGCGATATCCCCTTCGAGCGCTTCATCGTGCCGCGCGTGGAAGTGGAGCTGGCTTTCATTCTCGGCAAGCCGCTCAAAGGCCCGAACGTGACCGTATTCGACGTGCTCGATGCCACCGAGTGGGTGATCCCGGCGCTGGAAATCATCGATGCGCGCATCCAGCAGGTCGACCCGGACACCAAGGTCACCCGCAAGGTGTTCGACACCATCTCCGATAACGCCGCCAACGCTGGCGTGGTCATGGGCGGCCGCCCGGTACGCCCGACCGAGATCGACCTGCGCAAGGTGCCGGCGGTGCTCTACCGCAACGGCGTGATCGAAGAGTCCGGCGTCTCTGCCGCCGTGCTCAACCATCCGGCCAAGGGCGTGGCCTGGCTGGCCAACAAGCTGGCGCCGTACGACGTCACCCTGGAAGCCGGGCAGATCATCCTCGGCGGCTCGTTCACCCGCCCGGTAGCGGCCAACCCCGGCGACACCTTCCACGTCGACTACGACATGCTCGGCAGCATCGCCTGCCGGTTCGTATAAGGCGGCAGGCTACAGGCTGCAGGCAGGAGCATTCGCCTGCAGCCTGAAGCCTACGGCCTGAAGCCAAGGAGCTTTCATGGACATGCCTATCAACACCTTCAAACAACGCTTGCAGTCGGGTCAGGCGCAGATCGGCCTGTGGCTCGGCCTGGCCGACCCGTACTGCGCCGAGCTGGCAGCCAATGCCGGTTTCGACTGGCTGCTGATCGACGGCGAACACGCGCCCAACGACCTGCGCGGCCTGCTCGGCCAGTTGCAGGCGGTGGCGCCGTACGCCTCGCAGCCGGTGATCCGTCCTGTGATCGGCGATACCGCACTGATCAAGCAAATCCTCGATATCGGCGCCCAGACGCTGCTGGTGCCGATGGTGGAAAGCGCCGAGCAGGCCCGCGAGCTGGTACGCGCCATCCACTACCCGCCCAGCGGCGTACGCGGTGTCGGCAGCGCGCTGGCGCGGGCTTCGCGCTGGAACAGCATACCCGGTTACCTGGACAAGGCCGACGCGCAGATGTGCCTGCTGGTGCAGATCGAGAACCTCGACGGCCTGGCCAAGCTCGATGAAATCGTCGCGGTCGACGGTGTCGATGGCGTATTCATCGGTCCGGCCGATCTCAGCGCTTCCATGGGCCATCGCGGCAACCCCGGCCACCCGGACGTACAAGCCGCCATCGAAGACGCCATCGTACGGATCGGCAAGGCCGGCAAGGCCGCCGGCATCCTCAGCGCCGACCAGACGCTGGCGCGCCGCTACATCGAGCTGGGCGCCAAGTTCGTCGCCGTCGGCGTCGACACCACCGTACTGATGCGCGGCCTGCAGACCCTGGCTGCGACATTCAAGGATGCACCGGCACCGTCCACCAGTGGCGGCGGCGTTTACTGAACCCTCGAGCATTCTCAAGAGAACGACATGAAACTCACCGATCTGAACCTGCTACGTGAACAGGCCTATATCGACGGCCAATGGGTCGAGGCCGACAACGAAGCGCGCTTCGCCGTGACCAACCCGGCCAATGGCGAGCTGATCGCCGAAGTGGCTTCCGTCGGCCAGGCGGAAACCGCCCGCGCCATCGCCGCCGCCAAGGCCGCCCTGCCGGCCTGGCGCGAGAAGACCGCCAAGGAACGCAGCGCCATCCTGCGTACCTGGTTCAACCTGATCATGGAAAACCAGGAAGACCTGGCGCGCCTGCTCAGTTGGGAACAGGGCAAACCACTGGCCGAAAGCCGTGGCGAGATCGCCTACGGCGCCAGCTTCATCGAGTGGTTCGCCGAAGAAGCCAAGCGCGTCTACGGCGACGTCATCCCGCATGACAAGCAAGGCCGTCGCCTGGTGGTGATCAAGCAGGCCATCGGCGTGGTCGCGGCGATCACCCCGTGGAACTTCCCCAACGCCATGATCACCCGCAAGGTCGGCCCGGCCCTGGCCGCCGGCTGCACCGTGGTGCTCAAGCCCGCCTCGGAAACCCCGCTGTCGGCCCTGGCCCTGGCGGTACTCGGTGAGCGCGCCGGCATCCCGGCTGGCGTGCTGAACATCGTGCCGGGCAACAACTCGCGCGCCATCGGTGGCGAACTGACCGGCAACCCGGACGTGCAGAAACTGTCCTTCACCGGTTCCACCGGCATCGGCAAACTGCTGATGGCGCAGTGCGCGGAAACCATCAAGAAAGTGTCGCTGGAGCTGGGCGGCAACGCGCCGTTCATCGTCTTCGACGACGCCGATCTGGATGCTGCCGTACAGGGCGCGCTGGGCTCGAAATTCCGCAACAGCGGGCAGACCTGCGTGTGCACCAACCGCCTGCTGGTGCAGAACGGCGTGTACGACGAGTTCAGCAAGTGCCTGGTCGCTGCCGTGAATGCCCTGAAAGTCGCTCCGGCCGGAGAGGAAGGCGCCCAACAAGGCCCACTGATCAACGCCAAGGCCGTGGCCAAGGTGCAGGAACATATCGACGACGCCGTGAGCAAAGGCGCCAAGGTGCTGGCTGGCGGCAAGCCGCACGCCCTCGGCGGCAGCTTCTTCGAGCCGACCGTGCTCGGCGATGTCACCCCGGCAATGCTGGTGGCGCGCGATGAGACCTTCGGTCCGCTGGCACCGATCTTCCGCTTCGACATCGAGGCCGAAGCCATCGCCATGGCCAACGACACCGAGTTCGGCCTAGCCTCCTACGTCTACACCCGCGACCTGGGCCGCGCCTGGCGCGTCAGCGAGGCGCTGGAGTACGGCATGGTCGGCGTCAACGAAGGGCTGATTTCCACCGAGGTCGCCCCGTTCGGTGGCATCAAACAGTCCGGCCTGGGCCGCGAAGGCTCGCACTACGGCATCGACGACTACATCGAGCAGAAATACATGTGCCTGGGGATTTCCTGATTCTCGGCATCCACGAATGCTTGTAACCCTTTGGCCCTTAACCGGGCCATTTTTTTCATCCGTGGTGGGAGCGGCTTCAGCCGCGAACCCCGTAAAGCGGCAGAAAAACCGTTCGCGGATAAATCCGCGCCTACCCAAAGCACGTTCTCTGAGCACGAGAGCGGCTTGAGCCACACCTCGCCACAGGCAGACAACCTTTTCAGGAGCACGCCATGCCCCAGCCCCGCAAATTCTTCGCTCCATTGCTTTGCCTGCTCGGCCTGGCGACCGGCGCCCAGGCCGACGACAGCGCCTACCGCATCGCCCTCGACAAGGAACTGGCCAATCGCGCGGTTGCCCGCCAGGTTGTGCCGCAACTGGCCGAGCGCCACAGCGGCACGGCTCAGGGCGAGTTCTGGCAAGCCTATGCCAACCTGGAGGCCAGGCAGCAGACGCGCTATGCCGATGAAGCCAAACGTCAGGGCTTGGCCAATGAGCACAGCGGCGGCTTCAAGGCGCATGCCTCGCTGGCGTTCGCCAAGCTGTTCAACGCCGCCTTCATCAACATGCTGGCCGGTGCGACCCAGGACTACCTGAAGGAGCTCGAAGCCTTGCCGGCACAGAGCAACGCCGATGATCAGGCCTTCTGGCAATACGTGATCGAACAGGAGCGCGCACAGGTGGATGCCCTGGCACTGGCGGCCGAAAAGGATTTCAAAGGCGCGGCAGCCGTGCTGGAAACCTTCACTGGCAAGCTTATTCAGAGCGAATGACGAGTATCCGGAGCGTCCAGACGTAGGGTGGACGACGCTTCACCTGCCCACCGCCCTGAGAACGTCATGGCGGACAAAAAGAGCGTTGCCCACCTTACGGCTTCACGCCGCGTAGTTCACGCAGCAGCTCCAGCAATGTGCCCAGCTTCTCCTCGCCCATCTGCTCCTGAATACGCCGATAGTTCTTTTCCATCTCGACGCTCATCGAGGCGAAGTACCGCTCGCCCTGCTCCGTCAGGCTGACCCGCACCCTGCGCTGATCCTCGACCATCTTGCGCCGCACGACGATACCGTCGCGCTCCAGGCGCGCCAGCACACCACTCATGCTCGGCTTGAGGATGCAGGCCAGGCGTGCCAACTGGTAGTTCTCCAGTTCGCCCTGCTGACGCAGGATACGAATCACCCGCCATTGCTGTTCGGTAAGGTCGTGCAGGTTGAGCTGCGGACGAAAGAAACGCATGGCAGCCTCTCGGGCTTGCAGCAGAGTCAAGGTCAGAGATGGGCAGGGTTGTGGCATATCTGGCGCGATCCATTACTTATTAACAGTTCAATTAGCTGTGTGGAACGGTTATGGACGAGCCTTTTTCAAATCGCCCCAAAAGTGATCCAGCGCCTGTTTCTGTTCCGCGGTCAGATTTTGCATCATGTATACACGCCGACGCTCCTCGGTCGCTAATACCTGCATTGGCCGCTCGCGAGCCAGCGCCTGGTGCACCGGCAACTCCGGCTTGAGCGGCGAGTAGAAAAAGGTCGCCCGCGCGTTGCGAATCGCCTGCTCGGGTTGCAGCAGATAGTCCATGAAGCGGTATGCCAGATCCGCTCGCTCGGCATTGGCTGGAATCGCCAAGCTGTCGATGAAGGCAACCGCCCCCTCCTCTGGCACCTGAAAGCTCAGGTCGGGGTTGCGCTGCGCGGCGGTCAACGCGTGTCCGGCCCAGGCCATGGCCACGCACAGATGCCGGTCACCCAGCGCCTTGATGTAGCTTTCGTTGTCCAGAGCCGAGAGATGCGGCACGATTTTCAGCAGCGGCTGCAAGCTACGCTCGATCTGCCGAGGCCCATATTGCGGTAAGTTTCGCCCGCGGAAGTTGAACCAGAGCGCGGCGGTCTCTTCTGGTGCATCCAGCATGCTCAACCCGCACCCTTCCAGGCGTGCGGCCTGGCTCTCGTTGAACAGCAGACTCCAACTGTTCGGCAGTGGCGCACCGTAGCTGGCCTCGGCACGCTGCGAATCGATCGCCAGGCCCACCACACCCCACAGATAAGGCACGGCATAGTGATTGGCCGAGTCGACACCGGCCAACATGGCGAGAAGCCCTGGCGCGACATTGTCGCGATTGGGTAGGCGCGTCATATCCAGAGGCAGTAGCTGACCAGTGCGAATCAAGCGCGACAACTGGAAATGCGACGGCACGATCAGGTCATAAGCCGTGCTGGAAGCCAAAGCCGCATCCAGTTCCTCGGCAGCCGTGAAGGTCTGGTAGTCGACCCGAATCTGCGTCTGCTGCTCGAAGTCCGCCAGCACCTGCGGGTCGATGTAGTTCTTCCAGTTGAGCACACGCAACACCTCCTGGGCTTGCGCCTGAGGGCACAGCAGCAGGATCAACAGAACGGACAGCAACCTCATGGTGACACTCCATGGCGAGAGGTGAGCGCCCATTTAAGCCAGCGCCTCGTCCAGTCGCATGCGCAAGCCTGCCAGGCACTTGCCCCTGTCTGACATGAATCCGTTGCAGTGAGCATTGCGAGCATTCATTAACCTGTTCATGATCACTCATCCCGAACGAAAGGCCACCACCATGAACGATCTGCTGCGCCAACAGACCAGCCTCAACCTCGCCCTGGCCATGCAGGCCTTGCAAGCCGCACTGGACAAAGCCGGCAGTGCCCAGGTGAAAGTCAGCATCGCCGTGGTCGACGCTGCGGGCCATCTGCTGCATATGGCGCACATGGACGGCGCACCGCTACTGTGCCGTGACATCGCCCTGAACAAGGCGCGCACGGCGGTCAGCTTCG
>JBLUOL010000053.1:0-29024 GCA_048065775.1 Pseudomonas sp. GW6 | reverse complement strand
GCCAGGCGCTGGCGGGTGAGGCTGATTCGCGACAGGGCTTGCTGGAGGTGCTGGCGCGTATCGTCGCCGTCGACGCCCAGCGCGAGCACGCCTGGTTTGAGGGTGCCCGTGGTCGCCAGCGTGCCGTGGCGTTGCGGGTGTTGAGTCGTGATCTGCTCGGCATGCTGCGTCTGGCTCGTGGGGTGGCGCGGCAGTGGCGGCAACTGAGCGGTGTCGAGGCGCAGGCGGTCGCGCCCTGGTTGCAGGTGGTGGACGAGCGCCTGCAGCAGGCGCAGCCAGAAAGCTTGTTGGAATTGGTCGAGCAACTGCGCCATGCGGCGCAGGACGAAGAATTGAGCGGTGGCCAGCAGCTGTGCCTGGAACGCTTGATGGTGCTGCTGTTGCGTGTCGAGGATGCCAGTCGTGCCTTGCTCGCAGTCGAGGAGGGCAGAGCACCGGCCGATGCGCCGCGCGCCTTGTCCTGGCACTACGATTGGCAGACTGCGCTGGTGTATGGCTCGCGCAGCGCGCTGACCTTCCTGGTTCTGGCTGCATTCTGGCTGGCCACTGGCTGGACCCACGCCACCGGCGCGCTGCTGCTGGCCTGCGTGGTGTGCAGCCTGTTCGCCCGGCTCGAAGCGGCGCCGCAGATCGGCATGATGTTTCTGCGCGGCATCTTCTATGCGCTGCCAGTGGCGTTCTTCGTGGGTCAGATTCTGATGCCGCAGATCGACGGTTTCGTGATGCTCTGCATGGTGCTGGGCGTGCCGCTGTTCTTCGGTGTGTTGGGCATGGCCAAGCCAGCGACGGCTGCGACCTCGACCTCGTTTTGCCTGCACTTCATCGTGCTCTGCCTGCCGGCACCGGGTGTCGGCTACAACGTCGAGTTCTTCCTCAATGAGGCGCCAGGCATGCTGATAGGCGTGGGTTGTGCGGTGATGGCTTTCAAGCTGGTGGTGCTGCGCAATCCGGTCTGGCATGGCCGGCGCCTGATGCAGGCGATCCTGACCGACCTCGGGCGCCTGACCCGTCGCGACCTGGGCCGCGCCGAAAACTGGTTCGGCGGGCGCATGGCTGATCGTCTGCTGCAGTTGGCGCGGCATTATCCGGCGCGGCCGGATCAGGCGCGCAGCCGCTGGGACGATGGCGTGGCTGGCCTTGATCTGGGCGACGAGTTGCTGCACCTGCGCAAGTGCCTGGCCAATGCCGATGCCGGCCTGGCAAGGTCGCAGCAGCGTTTCCTGGAACACCTCGATGACGCGCTGGAGCGTGGCCCCGCTCCAGGGCGTGAAGACGATCTGAACGCAGCGGTGGCCGAATTGCAGGAGGCCCTGCGCGCCTGCACGCCCAGCATCGACAAGCGCCTGGCCGAGGCGGCGCTATTGCAGCTGCAGAGCGGCTGGCGTCATTGGTGTCACGTGAAAGGGGAGGCCCATGGGCTTACATGAATGGTCGCTGGGTGGCGTATTGCTGAGCCCGATGGCGGCCTACGCGGTATTGGCGCTGTTGCTGACTGGCGTGTTGCGCCTGGGCTTGCAGCGCATAGGGTTGTCGCGCTGGATCTGGCACGAAGCCCTGTTCGATTGTGCCTTGTATGTCTGTGTCCTAGCGGCCGTGATTGCCGTGCTGGGGCGGTAAGGAGAGAAAGCATGCGTTCGACCATTCGAGTCGGCATCACCCTGGCCATGGTGGTGGCGGCGATCTTCGCCGGCTCCTGGATCTGGCAGCACTATATGTACTCGCCCTGGACGCGCGACGCCCGCGTGCGCGCCGACGTAGTGACCATCGCCCCGGACGTGTCCGGCTGGGTGGTCGAGCTCAAGGTGCGCGACAACCAGCAGGTCAAGGCAGGTGATCTGCTGATGAGCATCGACCGCGACCGCTATCAAGCGGCGGTGGAGAAGGCCAAGGCGGTGGTGGACATTCGCCGCCAGCAGTTGAGCCTGCGCGAGCACGAGGCTTCGCGCCGCTCGCGCCTGGGTGCCCAAGCAATCAGCGCCGAGCTGCTGGAAAACGCGCAGATCAATGCCGAGATGGCGCGCAGCGAATACCGCGAGGCGCAGGCCGATCTACGTGTGGCCGAGCTGAATCTGGCGCGCAGCGAAGTGCATGCCCCGCGCGATGGGCAGATTACCAACCTGGTGCTGGCGCAGGGCAACTACGTGAATGCCGGGCAGGCGGTGATGGCGCTGGTCGATACCCAGTCGTTCTACGTACAGGCGTATTTCGAGGAGACCAAGCTGCCGCGCATTCAGGTCGGCGCGCCGGTGGAGGTCTGGTTGATGGGCGGGGATCAGCAGATTCGCGGCGAGGTGGACAGCATCAGCCGCGGCATCACCGACCGCAACGCCAGCCCGGACGGGCAGTTGCTGGCCGATGTCGAGCCGACCTTCAACTGGGTGCGCCTGGCGCAGCGTATTCCGGTACGGATCAGGTTGGATGAGGTACCCGAGGGTTTGGTGCTGAGTGCTGGCATGACTGCCAGTGTAAGGGTGGAGTAGGGCGGTTCTGACTGGTAGGAGCCGCGCCTCGCGGCGAATGGCTCAGGCAACGTCGATAATGAGTTGAACCCACTATTCGCCCCGGGGCGGGGCTCCTACACATTGTGTCAGGCGCGCTCGATCTGTGCCGGCGTGCGGCGCATCAGCACCTTGCCATGGCGCACTGACACCAGCGCGTGGCCCTGGCTGCGCACCATCTCGTAATCGTCCGGCGCCGACAGGATCAGCAGGTTGGCCGGGCGACCCACTTCCAACCCATACCCTTCACCCAGGTTCAGCGCCCGCGCCGAGTTGTCGGTGATCAGATCCAGGCTGCGCTTGAGGTCTTCGTAGCCAAGCATGTGGCAGATGTGCAGGCCGGCTTCGAGGATGCGCAGGATGTTGCCGTTGCCCAGCGGGTACCAGGGATCGACGATGGAATCCTGGCCGAAGCAGACGTTCATGCCGGCGCGGTCGATCTCCGCCACGCGGGTCAGGCCGCGGCGTTTCGGGTAGGTGTCGAAGCGGCCTTGCAGGTGGATGCTCTCGGTGGGGCAGGAGATGAAGCTGATGCCGCTCATCTTCAGCAGGCGGAACAGCTTGGAGCAGTAGGCGTTGTCGTAAGAGCCCATGGCGGTGGTGTGGCTGGCGGTGACGCGCGCGCCCATGCCTCGCACGCGAGCTTCCTCGGCCAGCACCTCGAGAAAGCGCGACTGCGGGTCGTCGGTCTCGTCGCAGTGCACGTCCACCAGGCAGCCGCTGCGTTCGGCCAGGTCCATGAGGAACTTGATCGACGCCACGCCCTGGTCACGGGTGTTCTCGAAGTGCGGGATGCCGCCGACCACGTCGGCGCCCAGCTCGATGGCCTGCTCCATCAGTGCGCGACCATTGGCATAGGACTCGATGCCCTCCTGCGGGAAGGCGACGATCTGCAGGTCGATCAGGTGGCGGGTTTCCTCGCGCACTTCGAGCATGGCCTTGAGCGCGGCCAGGGTCGGGTCGGTGACGTCGACGTGGGTGCGCACGTGCTGGATGCCATGGTCGACCAACATGTCGATGGTCTTCTTGGCGCGCGTCTTGGTGTCTTCATGGGTGACCAGCGCCTTGCGCTCGGCCCAGCGCTCGATGCCCTCGAACAGCGTGCCGCTCATGTTCCAGGCCGGCTCGCCGGCTGTGAGCGTGGCATCGAGGTGGATGTGCGGCTCGACAAAGGGTGGCACCACGAGATTGCCGGCTGCGTCCAGGTCGCCCTCGGCGATGGGGTGCAGGGCGTGCTGGGCCTCGATGACGGCGATGCGCTCATCGTCCAGGGTGATGCGATGCAGGCCGTCGCGGCCGCGCAGGCGGGCATTGTGGATGATCATCAGGTTTCCTCTCAGGCAGGCGACGACAGGCGCCGGATCAACAGCGCAACGCTGATGTTCAGGCGGTCGTGCGGATCTTCGAACGAGCAGCCGGTCAGCGCTTCGATGCGTTGTAAACGGTAGCTCAGGGTATTGCGGTGGACGTTGAGGCGTTGCGCGGCCAGGGCCAGGTTACCGTTCTCGGCGAACCAGGCCTCCAGCGTCGGCATCAGCACCGGTTGGTGGCGCGAGTCGTCGCCGATCAGCGCGCCGAGCACACGTTCGACGAAGCGATCGAGCAGGCTGCGGTCGCGGATCGCACCGAGCAGCTCCAGCACGCCCAGTTCATTGAAACTGCACAGACCCAGGCGCTCGGGAAAGCGCTGCGCCACAGCCAGGGCCTGACGCGCCTCACCCAGACCCTGGGCGAAACGTTGCGCCTCGCAGCCGGCGCTGCCCAGACCGAGGAACAGACGTAGCGGGCCAAGCTGCGGGCGCAGTTCGTCGAGCAGCGCAGTCATGGCCTGGCGATTACGGGCTTCGGCCTGGCCGTCAGGGCAGGGCAGCAGGGCGATCCAGTGGCGGCCCTGACTGACCAGTGGCAAGGCATTGCCGAGTTCGCCGAGGCTCTGTTCCAGGCGCCGTTGCAGCAGTTGCTGACGGCTCTGCAACTGGCGCTCGGCGTCTTCATCAGGCAAGTCGCCGAACAGTTGCTCGCTGCCGTCGAGACGCAACAGCGCCACTTGACGCGGTACGTGCAGCGCCAGGCCCAGGCTGTCGCCGCGTTGCAGCAAAACGTCGAGCGACTGGTAGTCACCGTCGAGCACCTGCTCCAGCACATGCTGGCGCGAGCGGCCGAGCTGCTGCGCCTGCACCAGCGCGGTGCCGATGGCCTGGGTGACCACCACCATCTTCAGCGCGTAGGGCTGCTCGATCAGTGGCAGGTTCAGGCGCTCGGCTTCGGCGATGACGCTGGGCGGGATGGCCTGGATGAACTCGGCGCCGGTAAGGATGACCATGCCGGCGACGACGCGCTCATGACCCTCACGCACCAGGCGCAGCAGGTTGGCTTCGTCGCGCGGGTGGTTGATGCCGGTGATGAAGATCAGCTCGCCACCCATCACCCAGTCGGCGATGCCTTCGTTCTCCGCCACGTAGGGCCAGCGCACGGCATTGTCGCGTCCGGCCTGGCCAGCACGCAGGTGCATGCTGGCCAGACCGGGCAGAGCGAGCACGTCAGCGACGGTCAGGCTCACGCGCCAGCGACCTGCTGGCGGCTGGCCAGGGCCTTGTTCGCCTCGAACAGCACCACGTAGGCCAGGGCAGCCACGGCGATGCCCACCAGCGGCGCGACCCAGGGCGAGAAGTAGGCGCTCAGCGCACCGATCAGGTAGGCGCCCAGGCCGACCCAGTTGAATGCGGGCAGGCGCACATCGGCCAGTATCGGGTAGCGCGCGCGGTGGCCGTAGAAGAAGTCAGCCATGATCACACCGCCAATTGGCGGGATGATAGAACCGAGCAGAATCAGGAAGGGGATCAGCATCTCGTACATGCCGCCGATGGCCAGCAGGGTGCCGATGCCGGCGCCGACCAGGGTCACGGTCTTGCGCTTGCCAGTGCGCAGCAGGTTGCAGCCGGCTGCTGCGAAGTTGTAGATGGTGTTGTCCTGGGTGGTCCACAGGTTGAGGAACAGCATGATCACGGCAGCCATGGACAGGCCCTGCAGCACCAGCACTTCGACCACGTCCGGTTGCTGGTAGACGATGGCGCCATAGGCACCGGCGACGATCATCAGGCCATTGCCGATGAAGAAGCCGAACAGGCTGGCCAGCACCGCGACGCGGCCGCTCTTGGCGAAGCGCGTCCAGTTGGTGGCCTGGGTGGCGCCGCTGACGAAGGTGCCGAAGACCAGGGTGATGGCCACGCTCAGGCTCATGCTCTCGGACGGTTCCACCGCGAGCAGGCCAGCGAGGCCGCCGATATCACGGGTGGCGATCCACAGCGAAGCCACCAGCAGCACCAGCATGGCCGGCACGGCGACGCGCGAGAGCAGATCCAGGCCCTTGTAGCCGACGAAGGCGGTGAGGCAGAAACCGAAGCCGAACAGCACCATCAGCGGGATGGTCAGGCCTTCGGGCAGGCCGAGAATCTTCACCAGGACGATGGCGATGGTCGCCGTGCCCCAGGCGTACCAGCCGATCTGGGTGAAGCCAAGAAGCATGTCGGACAGCTTGCTGCCCACCTCGCCGAAGCAGAAACGGCCCATCAGTACCGAGTTCAGCCCACTGCGGCAGGCGATCAGACCCAGTACGGCAGCATACAGACCGAGTAGCAGGTTACCGATCACTGCAGCCCAGAGCAGGGTGGTGAAGTCGAAGGCCATACCGATCTTGCCGCCAGCGAACATGGTGGCGGTGAAGAAGGTGAAACCGAACAACAGGATGGCGGTGGAGAACAGCCCCTTGCGCGCGCCGTTGGGCACCTCGCTCAGGGGGTAATCGCTATCGGGGGTGGCGTTGCTCATGGACCTGGCTCCGGTAAGGGTGTGAAGCCTTGGCGATAGCAGGGGGCGTGCCAGAAAGCAGCGCAGCGGGCTGCTTGGTAAGGTAGTCAAAGGGTTTTGTGCGAAACGCACAAGGAAACGCACTTATACGGCGCCAGGTCGCTCAAGGTTTGTGAGTGTAGAACAAAAGTGGTGCGCGACGCAGCGGTCGCGCACCAGTGTGTGGCGATTCAGTTGACGGTGACCTGCGGCATCGGTGGCATCGTTACGGTCTGCTCGCTGGCCGGGGCGAGCACTTCGGCTTCGCCATCGACCACTTGCTTGCCGTCCTGGTTGAACACGCGGGTGGCGATACGCACGCGGTTCTTCGGCAGTTTTTCCAGTACTTCCAGCTTCACGGTAAGGGTATCGCCGAGTTTTACCGGGCGGGTGAACTTGAGCTGTTGGCCAAGGTAGATGGTGCCCGGGCCAGGCAGGCGGCAGGCAATGGCGGCACTGATCAGCGCACCGGTGAACATGCCATGGGCGATGCGCTCCTTGAACATGGTCTCGGCGGCGAAGGCGGCGTCCAGGTGTACCGGGTTGTTGTCGCCGGATACCGCAGCGAACAGTTGCACGTCGCGTTCTTCGACCTGCTTTTCGAAGCTCGCCTGCTGGCCAATTTCGAGGGCTTCGTAGGGGATATTGGTTACCTGGGTCATGGACACTCCTTGATTGGGCTTCGACCATGGCTCAGCGCCTGCTGCAGCCAGTCGATCAGGTGGGCGGTGACCTCGTCGCGATTGCTCTCGTTGAGCAGCTCATGACGGGCCTCGGGATAAATCTTCAGTTGCACGTCGCGCACGCCGGCCTCGCGCAGGGCGCCAGCCAGATCACTCAGGCGCTTGCCGTCGCTGACCGGATCGCGCGAGCCGCCGATCACCAGCAGCGGCAAGTCGGCATCGATCTGCGCCAGGTTGCTGGGCGGGGTGATGTGCTGCAGGCCATCGAGCAGGTCGCACCACAACTGCGTGGTGCAGACGAAACCGCACAGCGGATCGGTCACGTATTTGTCCACTTCCGCCGGGTCGCGGCTGAGCCAGTCGAAGGCCGTACGGTTGGGCTTGAAAGCCTTGTTGAACGAGCCGAAGGAGAGAAAATCGATGACCTTGCTGCGCCCTTTGGGGCCCAGGCGCCAGCGCTCGAAGCCGGCGATCAGTCTGGCGGCCTTGTACAGCGCCACGGGCTGGTAATTGGAGCCCGACAGCACGGCGCCCTGCAGGCTGCAGCTATGGCCCAGCAGATAGGCCATACCGATGTAGCTGCCCATGCTGTGGCCGAACAGGAAGATTGGCGTATGCGGGTGCTGCTGGCGAATGTGGTGGTTGAGGGTGGACAGGTCGCCGACCACCTTGCTCCAGCCGTCTTCATCGGCGTAGTGGCCAAGGGTGCCGCGTTCGGCGGTAGCGCCATGGCCGCGCTGATCCAGCGCGTAGAGCGCGAAGCCTGCCGCGACCAGGGCTTCAGCCAGGCGTGCGTAGCGCAGGCTGTGCTCGGCCATACCATGGGCCAGCATGACCGCCGCGCGTGGCGGCTCGTCGCCGTACCAGTGATTGACCTGCAATGGCGTGCCATCGCTGGCGTTGATAACGAAGGCGTCGTGGCGCATGGCGAATCCTTGTGCCGGGAGTTGGCGGCATTGTGCACCTTGGCCGTCATCACGCAAAGCACAGTCGAATTTCCATCGAGCCGCAAAGATCGGTTACGAATCACTACATTTATTGCGAAATTCAGCCCATCAATGACGCCTTCGAGCTATTTGCGGCGCCGCTCTGAACTGCTACTTTCCGGGCAGTCCCGCACTGCGGGCCAGATCACTTCAGGGGAAGAGGACAAGAACAATGCAACCTGATTTCTGGAACGACAAGCGCGCTCCCGGCGTGCCTAACGATATCGACCTGTCCAGCTACAAGTCGGTGATCGAAGTATTCGAGCGCTCATGCAAACGTTTCGCCGACCGTCCGGCCTTCAGCAATCTCGGCGTGACGCTGACCTATGCCGAGCTGGATCGTCTCTCCGCGACCTTCGCCGCCTACCTGCAGAAGCACACCGACCTGAAGCCGGGCGATCGTATCGCGGTGCAGATGCCCAACGTGCTGCAGTATCCCATCGCCGTGTTCGGCGCCATGCGCGCAGGGCTGATCGTGGTCAACACCAACCCGCTGTACACCGCGCGCGAGATGCGCCACCAGTTCAAGGATGCCGGGGTGAGAGCGCTGGTGTACCTGAACATGTTCGGCAAGCTGGTGCAGGAAGTGCTGCCGGATACCGAGATCGAGTACCTGATCGAAGCCAAGATGGGCGACATGCTGCCGAGTCTCAAGGGCTGGCTGGTCAACACCGTGGTGAAGAAGGTCAAGAAGATGGTGCCCGACTACCATCTGCCCCAGGCCATTGCCTTCAAGCAGGTGCTCAAGCAGGGCCACGGCCAGACGCTGGCGCCGGTCAAGGTCGGTCACGACGATATCGCCGTGCTGCAATACACCGGCGGTACCACCGGCGTGGCCAAGGGCGCCATGCTCACCCACGGCAACCTGGTGGCCAACATGCTGCAGGTGGACGCCTGCCTGGCGCAGCTCGGTGATGACGGCACGCCGCTGATGAAGCAGGGGCAGGAGATCATGATCGCGCCGCTGCCGCTTTACCACATCTATGCCTTCACCGCGAACTGCATGTGCATGATGGTCAACGGCAACCAGAACGTGTTGATCACCAATCCGCGCGACATCCCCGGCTTCGTCAAGGAGCTGGGCAAGTGGAAATTTTCTGCGCTGCTGGGTCTGAACACCCTGTTCGTCGCGCTGATGGATCACCCCGAGTTCAAGAACCTCGACTTCTCCAACCTCAAGGTCACCAACTCCGGCGGTACGGCGCTGGTCAAGGCCACCGCCGAGCGTTGGCAGCAGATGACCGGCTGCACCGTGGTGGAAGGTTACGGCCTGACCGAAACCTCGCCGGTGGCCAGTACCAACCCCTATGGCGACAAGGCGCGCCTGGGCACTGTCGGCATTCCGGTGCCGGGCACGGCGTTCAAAGTGATCGACGACGACGGCAACGAGATGCCGCTGGGCGAGCGCGGCGAGCTGTGCATCAAGGGGCCGCAGGTGATGAAGGGCTACTGGCAGCGTGAGGAAGCGACCGCCGAAGTGCTCGACGCCGAGGGCTGGTTCAAGACCGGCGACATCGCGGTGATCGACCCGGACGGCTTCGTGCGTATCGTCGACCGCAAGAAGGACATGATCATCGTCTCCGGCTTCAACGTGTACCCCAACGAGATCGAGGACGTGGTCATGGCCCACCCGAAAGTCGCCAGCTGCGCGGCCATCGGCGTGCCGGACGAGAAGTCCGGCGAGGTGGTCAAGCTGTTTGTGGTGCCGCGTGATGGCGGCGTCACCGTCGAGGAGCTCAAGGCCTATTGCAAGGAAAACTTCACCGGCTACAAGGTGCCCAAGCACATCGTGTTCAAGGACTCGCTGCCGATGACCCCGGTCGGTAAGATCCTGCGTCGCGAGCTGCGCGACATCGCCTGACCCAAAGCCCCTCCCCACTGCAGGGGGAGGGGCTTTCCCGCCTCAACTGTCCTCGGGCAGTCCAATTGTTGTGATTTGGTAACTACCTTCGCGTGTTTCATGCAGCCCAGTGCTGCATCACCGGCAGAGACGAGCTAGGCTCTACGCGCTGCAATATGCGAGCTAGAGGCTTTTCGCGGGGTAACTAAGACAAGGATGGCCTGTGACTGTGCGGTCTTTTTTGGTCACTTTTGCGACTCTCAAGGCCATGTTTGGTGCTGGTCGGCCTCTGGCAAAGCTGCTACTCTCGGCGCGCTTCCGGGCCCTGGGCCAGCGGGAAAGCGAGCTATACACACAACAAACAACCGCCGTCGCGCGGTGAAGATCAGCTGTTGCTTAGGAGTGGGCTTCCATGACCGAAAACTTCTGGAAGGACAAGTATCCCGTTGGGGTTGCTGCCGAAATCAATCCCGATCAGTACCCGAACATCCTCGCGGTATTGAAAGAGTCCTGCCAACGCTTCGCCGACAAGCCTGCTTTCAGCAACCTGGGCAAGACGCTCACCTACGGCGAGATCTACAAGCTCTCCGGTGACTTCGCCGCCTACCTGCAGAAGCACACCGATCTCAAGCCTGGCGACCGCATCGCCGTACAACTGCCCAACGTCCTGCAGTACCCCATCGTGGTATTTGGTGCCATGCGCGCCGGCCTGGTGGTGGTCAACACCAACCCGCTGTACACCGCGCGGGAAATGGAGCACCAGTTCAACGACTCCGGCGCCAAGGCGCTGATCTGCCTGGCCAACATGGCCCACCTGGCCGAACAGGTCGTGCCCAAGACCGGTGTCAAAACCGTGATCGTCACCGAAGTTGGCGACATGCTGCCGACCTTCAAGCGTCTGCTGGTCAATGCCGTGATCAAGCACGTGAAGAAGATGGTGCCGGCCTACAACCTGCCCAAGGCGGTCAAACTCAACGACGCCCTGGCCAAGGGCCGTGGTCAGAGTTTTGCCGAGGCCACTCCGAGCAACGATGACATCGCCGTGCTGCAGTACACCGGCGGCACCACTGGCGTAGCCAAGGGCGCGATGCTCACTCATCGCAACCTGGTGGCCAACATGCTGCAGGTCAAGGCACTGATGGGCGCCAACCTCAATGAAGGTTGCGAGGTGCTGATCGCGCCGCTGCCGCTTTATCACATCTACGCCTTCACCTTTCACTGCATGGCGATGATGCTGATCGGTGGCCACAACATCCTGCTGACCAACCCGCGCGACCTGCCGGCGGTGGTCAAGGACCTGGCCAAGTACCGCTTCACCGGTTTCGTCGGCCTCAATACCCTGTTCGTTGCCCTGTGCAACAACGAGGACTTCCGCAAGCTGGACTTCTCCAGCCTCAAGCTCACCGTCTCCGGCGGCATGGCCCTGCAACTGGCTACCGCCGAGCGCTGGAAGGAAGTCACTGGCTGCGCCATCTGCGAAGGCTTCGGCATGACCGAGACCAGCCCGGTGGCCACGGTCAACCCGTTCAGCGCCATCCAGCTCGGCACCATCGGCATTCCGGTGCCCTCGACCCTGTGCAAGATCGTCAACGACGACGGTCAGGAACTGGCGATCGGCGAGATCGGCGAGCTGTGCGTGAAAGGCCCGCAGGTGATGAAGGGCTACTGGCAACGCCAGGAAGCCACCGACGAAATCCTCGACGCCGAAGGCTGGCTGAAGACCGGCGACATCGGTCTGATCCAGGAAGACGGCTACCTGCGTATCGTCGACCGCAAGAAGGACATGATTCTGGTGTCCGGCTTCAACGTCTACCCGAACGAACTGGAAGACGTGCTGGCAACCCTGCCGGGCGTGCTGCAGTGTGCCGCCATCGGTATTCCGGACGAAAAATCCGGCGAGGCGATCAAAGTGTTCGTCGTGGTCAAACCAGGCGAGAGTGTGACCAAGGAGCAGGTGATGGAGCACATGCGCGCCAACCTCACCGGCTACAAGGTACCCAAGGCCGTCGAGTTCCGCGACATGCTGCCGACCACCAATGTCGGCAAGATCCTGCGTCGCGAACTGCGCGACGAAGAGCTGAAGAAGCTGGGCAAGAAGTGATTCGAGCCTGCTGAAACGAAAACCCGCTACGGCGGGTTTTTTATTGCCTGGCGACCTGGATGGTAGGGCCGCTAGGGCGTACTCGGCTTTGGCTTCCTGCGTCGCTCTACCTCCTGCATCCATGCAGTCGTCGCGAAGCAGTACGCCGCCAGAGTTTCGCTGGAATGGCGTGGTGCCTGGTGTGGCATGGCTCGGCGGACTGTTCGCTTCGCTCCTGAGTCCGCCCTACGCGACGCGAAGAGGGCGGGTTCGGAACTGTCCACTGTCAGGGGTAAAGCGCGACGCCATGAGCATCAACACAAGCGTGGCAGCGGCCATCGCCATCCAGCTCAGGCGCAGGTCATCGGTGTACTGGCGTAGCAGTCCAGCCAGCAGCGGCGCTGTGGCGGCGATCAGGTAGCCGCCGCCCTGCACGAAGGCCAGCAGGTCGCCAGTCTGGCGTGGGTCATCCAGGTGATCCTGGGCCACCACCAGCGAAAGCGGGAACAGCGCGCCGATGCCCACGCCCAGCAGCATGCAGATCGGCACCACCAGTTGCAGCGGTGCCAGCATCAGGCCAAGCAGCCCGGCCAGCAGCGCCAGCAAGACCACCGCCAGTAACACACGTCTATCCGGGTAGCGTGGCAGCAGGCTCGATGCCAGCAGGCCCGCGACCACTTCGCAAAGCGTCAGCGCAGCCAGCAGCAGGCCGCTGGCCTGCGCGCTCCAAACCAGTGAGGTGTAGTAAGGCGGCAACCAGGCCAGCACCAGCGTGTAGCCGGCGGTGCCGATGCCGAAGAAGCTCATCAACAGCCAGGCCCTTGGTGAGCGCCAGACATCCAGGCGCGGCAGCTCGCTCGACGTTGCGACTGCCTGCGCAGGCGCGGCGCGGTACCAGAATGCGGCAGCGAGCAGAGCAGGTAGTGTCCAGCTCGCGAGCGCCCACGACCAGCCTATCGAGTGCGCCAACCAGGGCGTCAGCGCCGCGCCGAAGGCCGCGCCACCCATGATCGCGCAACTGTAGAAACCGATCAGGCGGCCGCTGTCAGTGGGGAAGCGCGACTTGATCAAGCCCGGCAGCAGTGCCTGGACGAAGGCGATCCCGGCGCCAGCCAGCAAGGCAGTGGCGATCAAGGTACTGGAGTCCGGCAGCACGCCGCGCAGCAGGCAGGCGAGGGCGATCAGCAGTACGCCGAAGAGAATCCCGTTGCGCTCGCCGAGGCGCTGGCGCAGCAGGCCGGCGGCCAGAGCGCCAAGGCCCATGATCACCACCGGCAGGCTAGTCAGCAGGCTGGCACCGACATGATCCAGGCCGGTGTCGAGCTGGATATGGTCGAGCAACGGTCCGATGGCAGCCAGCACCGGACGCAGGTTCAGGCCGAGCAGGACGATGGCGATGAGCAGCAAGATCTGGCGCTTCATGCTTGTGACTCCTTCGCACCGCGCCAGGCCACCAGCAGGACGCCGCCGACGATGCACAGCGCTGCCAGCAGCATGCTCAGGCTGCCCTGTTCGCCGAGCAGGCCGATGGCGATGGCGGCGCCGGTGATCGCCGCCACCGAGCCAATCTGGCTGAGAAACACCGTGCCAGCCAGGTTCTGCAGGACGAAGAACAGCGCATAAACGGCCGCGAACAGCAGCATCTGCAGGGCCAGCAGGCCCACTGCCGTGCTGTTTTCGAGACGTGGTGCGAGGTCGACACCGAACAGGCCAAGCGGCACCAGCAGCAGCGCACCGCCGAGCAGCATGCCGGGCGCCAGGGACAGCGGGCTGGCACCAACCGGCCAGTAGCGGGCACGGTAGATGTTGCCGAACGCCAGAAACACCGGCACGCAGAGCGCCGCCAGCACCCACAGCAGGGGGCTGTCGCCGGCGTTGAGCTTGCCCAGGGCCAGCAACAGGCTGCCCGCCAGACCAATGCAGATGCCCAGCAGACGAATACGGCTCAGTCCTTCCATGCGCAAGGCCAGTGCCAGCAGGTAGGTGATCAAGGGTGGGAAGGCCAGGCACATCGAGGCGAAGCCGGCGCCGACATGGCCAATCGAGCTGAACAGCAAACCATTCGGCACCGCGATGCTGAGCAGCCCCGAGGCCAGGTAATAACCCAGCAACCCGGGGCTGATGCCGGGGCGCTCGCCGCGTATCCAAGTGAACAGCAACAGCAGCAAACCGCCGCCCAGCAAGCTCCAGAGCAGGTAGGCCATGGCCGGCCAGCCGACGTTGCCGGCCAGTTTGACCAGGATGCTGGTCAGTCCCATCAGAGCGCCGATGGTCAGTAATAGTGACAAGGCGAGAACGGGACGAAATTGGGAGCCGGGCATGCAGCTGTCTCCTGAGGGTGGATGCGTTACGATGCAAACATTCTTTTTGAAAAGTATCTTGATATCAAGATAAATCGAGGGCGATATGCAAGACCGCGCACAATTGGCTGCCGAACAGTGGCTTCGACAGCGGCCAGATCTGGACGGTTTTTCCATGGCGGTGATTGGCCGTCTGGGCGAGCTCAGCCAGGTGATCACGCGTGATCACCTGCTGCCGTTCTTCACCGAGCACGGCTTGCAGGCCGGGGAGTTCGACCTGCTCGCGACCTTGCTCCGCTCGGGTGAGCCCTATGCACTGATGCCCACGGCGTTGTACGAGAGCGCGATGATTTCCTCGGGCGGCATGACCAGCCGCATCGACCGCCTGGAAAAGGCCGGGCTGATCGAGCGGCGCAAACACCCCAGCGACCGCCGTGGCGTGCTGGTGGCACTGACCTCGGCCGGCTTCGAATTGATCGACGGCATTCTCGAAGCCCATGTGGCCAACCTGCAGCGCGTGCTCTCGGGATTGACCGCTGCCGAGCAGCGGACGTTGCATGAATTGCATGGCAAGTTGTTGGCGGGGCTGGCTGTACGGGATGGGGTGTGATCGCGGCTTGTTGGCAGTTCCCACGCTCAAGAATGGTTGCTGGCGCGCCAGGCTTAATGGCGCCAGCGCTTAGGCAGTGACTGGCAGGAACGTCATGTGCGTGGGAGAGGCTTTAGCCGCGACGTGGCCATCCATAGTTGAAAAACTCGCGGCTGAAGCTCCTCCCACCCGTAGGGCGGACGACGCGTCGCGTTCCCGTCGCTAGGTGGATGAGAGGAGCGTCATCTCCGCACATGCCCACGTGACGCATGAGAATCATCAAATATGAATTTTTATATGACAGCTTCGTGATGAAAGCTGCCAGAAAGCTTCCACGCCTATGTTCTTGCCCATGGCAGGCGCAGACCTGCCACAGCGTCGTGACCGCCTTGGCGGCCGACCATTACCAACAAGAACAAAACGGTATACATCCATGCCCCTGACAGGCCTCGCGTTCCTTCTCTCCGTTCGTTCGTTGCGTAACCCTCGCTGATCGTCTCCAAGCCCCAGCCGAATTCCGTCCGGAGAATCTCCATGCTCACATTCCTTGGCTTCGCCATGGTCTCGACTTTCATGTACCTGATCATGAGCAAACGCCTGTCGGCGCTGATCGCCCTGATCATCATCCCCATTCTGTTCGCGCTGATTGGTGGCTTCGCCAACCAGATCGGCCCGATGATGCTCGAAGGCATCAGCAAGCTCGCGCCCACTGGCGTGATGTTGATGTTTGCCATCCTCTACTTCGCCATCATGATCGACTCCGGGCTGTTCGATCCGCCCGTGCGGCTGATCCTCAAACTGGTCAAGGGCGACCCGCTGAAGGTCGCGGTCGGCACCGTGGCCCTGGCGCTGATCGTCTCCCTCGATGGCGATGGTTCGACCACCTACATGATCTGCGTCGGCGCCATGCTGCCGCTTTACAGCCGCCTGAAGATGAGCCCGACCATCATGGCCGGGCTGATCATCATGGCCGGTGGCATCATGAACATGACCCCCTGGGGCGGCCCGACCGCACGTGCCGCCAGTGCCTTGCACGTCGACCCATCGGACGTCTTCGTGCCGATGATTCCGGGCATGATTGTCGGCGCCCTAGCGCTGTTTGGTGTCGCGTATCTCTACGGCCTGCGCGAGCGCAAACGCCTGGGCGTGCTGCACCTGCCGGACGACCACGTCACCCAAGACGACATCAGCGTGTCGCAGTTTCCCGAGGCGCGTCGGCCGAAACTGTTGTGGATCAACGCCATCCTCACCGTGGTGCTGATGACCACCCTGATCGCCGGTCTGCTGCCGATGCCGGTGCTGTTCATGATCGCCTTCAGCATCGCCATGATCATCAACTACCCCTGCCTGCAGCAGCAGAAGGAGCGCATCGCCGCCCATGCCGGCAACGTACTGGCGGTAGTCGGGCTGATCTTCGCGGCCGGTATCTTCACCGGCATCCTCAGCGGCACCGGCATGGTCGAGGCCATGTCCAAGAGCCTGCTGGCGGTCATCCCTGACGCGTTCGGCCCCTACCTGGCAGTGATCACGGCATTGGTGAGCATGCCGTTCACCTTCTTCATGTCCAACGACGCTTTTTACTACGGCATCCTGCCGGTGCTGAACCAGGCCGCGTCCAGCTACGGCATCAGTGCCGTGGAAATGGCGCGCGCCTCGATCGTGGGGCAGCCGGTGCACCTGCTCAGCCCGCTAGTGCCCTCGACTTATCTGCTGATCGGCCTGGCCAAGATCGAATTTGGCGACCTGCAACGCTTCACCCTCAAATGGGCGGTGATGGTGTGCATGGTCATCCTGGCGGCGGCCTTGCTGCTGGGCGTGTTCCCCTTTATCAGCGGCTGATCGAGCCGCTGCGGTGTCCGCGCGACGCTCCGGCTCTGCAAGGTCGACGCTGCCAGCAGAGCCGCAGACGCGCATGCATCACCTGATTCGGTTCATCCTGTGCGCTGGTGGCCCTGGTCGCTACAGGCGAAAACGCGTCTACATCCGGTGATGCTCCACCAGGAAATCCACGAACACCCGCACCCGCGCCGGCATTGCCGATCCACCCACGAACACGGCATGAATCGGTTCCCGATCTCCGGGGTTGAAGGCTTGCAGCAGCGGTACCAGGTCGCCGCGCTGCAGGTCTTCGGCCACGCTGAATTCGCCGATGCGCGCGATGCCGGCGCCGACCCGGGCAAATTGCGCCAGCGCTTCGCCGCTGCTGCATTCGATATTGCCGCAGACCTTGAGCGAGAACGCCTGGCCATCGCGGATGAACGGCCAGTTGGGTTCGGCGCGGCGGAAATTGAAGCGTAGGCAGTTGTGCTGCAACAGGTCTTCCGGTCGCTGCGGCGTGCCGTGGCGTTGCAGGTAATCGGGGGAGGCCACTACCACCTGGCCGGTTTCGCCGATCTTGCGGGCGGTCAGCGGGCTGTCCGGCAGGTGGCCGAAACGCACGGCCACGTCAGCCTGGCCACCGAGGATGTCGACCACCTCGTCGCCCAGGCTGAGGTCGACGGTGATGTTCGGGTAGCGCGCGCTGAACGCCGCCACCAGCGGCACGATGGCCAGCCGACCATGGCCGAGCGCGGCACTGACGCGCAAGCGCCCCCGTGGCACGCCCTGATCGGTGATGGCTTCTTCGACCTCCGCCATATCGGCAAGGATGCGCCGGGCACCGCGCAGGTAAGCTTCGCCCTCGGCGGTAAAGGTGATTGCGCGGGTGGTGCGCAGCAGCAGGCGCGTGCCGAGGCGCTGCTCGGTGCGTGCGATGATCCGGCTGACCGCCGAAGGCGTCAGCCCCAGTGCACGTGCAGCGGCCGACAGGCTGCCTTCCTCCGCCACGGTGGCGAACACCACCATGTCACCTGATCGGCCGCCTATGTCCATTTGTGCTCCGTAAGCAAAGGTGTTTGCCAGAAATGCCATCTACCGCCGTCAAGGTTTGGATCCTAGCATTCGCGGCATAGATGAGGAGCCTTTCCATGCGTATCAATCCACCACTCGTTGCACTCGCAATCGGTGCCTTCGGCATCGGCGTTACCGAGTTCGCCCCCATGGGCATGTTGCCGGGTATCGCCAGCGATCTCGGCGTATCCATTCCCGCTGCCGGCCTGCTGGTCAGCGCCTACGCCCTCGGCGTTCTGCTTGGCGCGCCACTGATGACCCTGACCACCGGCAAGATTCCCCGACGCTACCTGCTGATCGGGTTGATGGCCATCTTCACCCTGGGCAACCTGATGTCCGCCCTGGCCACTGACTACACCAGCCTGCTGATCGCCCGCGTGGTGACTTCGCTGAATCACGGCGCCTTCTTCGGCGTCGGCTCAATCGTCGCCGCCAGCGTGGTCGCGCCAGACAAACGCGCCGGGGCGGTGGCTGCGATGTTCATGGGCCTGACCCTGGCGACCATCGGCGGCGTGCCGCTGGCGGCCTGGTTCGGTGAAGTGCTTGGCTGGCGCACGGCGTTCTGGGGCATCACCGGGCTCGGTGTGCTGGCGATGGTCTCGCTATGGTTCGCGCTGCCCAACGTGCCGCTGCCGAAAAGCGACGGCGTGCTGGCGGAAATTCGCGTGCTGGGCCGTGGCCCGGTGCTGGCAGCACTGGCTCTGACCGTAATCGGCTCCAGCGCGATGTTCACCGTGTTCACCTATATCGCGCCGATCCTCAGCAGCGAGACCCAGGCCTCCACCGCGTTCATCACCGCCATGCTGGTGCTGTACGGCATCGGCCTGACGCTGGGCAACGTGTGGGGCGGCAAGGCGGCGGATCGCTCCGTCGACCGCACCCTGATCGTCTCACTGAGTGCGCTGATCCTGGTCTTGCTGGCCTTCACCGTGCTGATGCGCTGGCCGCTACCGGCTGCCGTGGCCATCCTGATCTGGGGCATCGCCAGCTTTGCCATCGTGCCGCCGCTGCAGATGCGCGTGATGGAAGCCGCCAAGGACGCGCCCAACCTGGCCTCGGCGGTGAATATCGGCGCCTTCAACCTCGGTAATGCCATCGGCGCAGCGCTGGGCGGCGCGGTGATCAAGGCGGGGTTGGGATACCCGGCGATTTCCCTCGCCGGCGCGGCAATGGCGGGGCTGGGACTGCTGATGGTGCTGGGGTTCGCCTGGCGCTCCAGAGGTGCAGCGGCGGTAACGGTTTAAGAAGAGGCACTTGAGACGGGGGTTTAAATCCCCCCTCCGGTTTACGCCTTCGCAGCAGGGCTCAAGCGAAAGCTGACACCCATGCGGTTGAACGCGTTCATGGCTGCGATAGCCGCCGTAAGGTCGACCAGGTCTTTCGGGGTGAATGCAGACGATGCCGCGACATAAGCCTCGTCGGAAACATGCGTTTCGCTGACCAGTGTCACTTCTTCCGTCCAGGCCAAGGCGGAACGTTCCTGCTCGGAAAACAGATGCGCGGCCTCATGCCAGACTGGCACCAGAACGAGCTTTTCTACTGACATACCTCCCTTGATCAGATCTCGCGAATGGATATCGATGCAGTGCGCGCATCCATTGATTTGCGATGCCCGCAAGAACACGAGATGGATGAGCTGAGGCGGCAGGTTCGTTCCGGTGGTGACGAAATGGTGCAGTCCTCCCAGTGCTTTAGCTGCGCCGGGTGAAGCCTCAAACCAATTAAGACGAGTCATAGAGCAGTACCCTTTGTGGATGGGGGATCAGTAAGGTCTGCCCAATTAAGACAATTAAGAGGATCAAGGTATTGATCCAATTAAAGGCTTAATCAATGGTCCACTGTGCGGGGCGTTGTGGCTTTTGATGCCGTGTGGAGCGGCTGCTATCGGCCAGAAGCAGCCCTTCGCCCAAGGCAGCTACCGACCAGTAGCGACGTTTGGTTCCGGAAAAACAAATTCGTCCCCTAAAGCCGGGGCGGCAGTGGTCTGTCAAAGCTGTTTAAAGAAGAGTACGCATGCTGCCATCTGTCGGTACGAACCAGATGACATGCACCTTGGCAGAGGCTATTTTGAAGCTCTCCTTGGGACAACTGAGGGTGAATACAGCGCCAAATAGGGGTGACCATGGCTTCGAAATACACGTTGCTTAGCGAAAAAAGCGTTAGGGCTGCAGTCCAAGATGGCGTTTTCACCTCTAAAACCGTGGACATAGTTCGTGACGCCAATAATTCATTTGTACGCCATCTCGAACGTCAGGATACTCCAACAATCCCTTCCTCAGTTGTTCAGATTCACAATAATTATATCTATGAAGCGGACACATCGAAATACCTAAGTGCTGTTATCGACATTCAAAACAAATACATAACTGGCGAGCTTAAAATAAAATATGACGAGGTTATAGTTGGTCTGACTGCTTATCAAGAACAAGGCAGTGATCTGGATCTTTTAAATACAGACGCTAGAAAGTCCTTGTCTGCTTTTGGTGAGCGAAGTTCTCAGATTCTTTCACCTCAAAGCAACGAACCTTACCTTGATGACGCAAGCCTTGAAGTTTTAGACTCATATACAAATTTAATTTTTGTTTATGTGATGAGTGGCTTTTGGCGTTTCAGGTCTGGATTCTCGAAGGACTCAGTGGCCACGAATAAGCTTGACACGCTCGATTCAGAGGTTCGATCCCTTTACTCATGGTTACTTCAAAACGGAAAAGACTATGAGAATCAGATAGGTAAATCGGTATATGCCTACATTCTCCTAGAGAAACCTGAAGAAATCGAGGTCATCAGTCAGCTTGTTGAATATGATAATCGCTATAGCTCAGCGCTCGATGTTGTTAAGTCATTCTCGCTGAAGTGTATTGATCGCAAGGGCTGGAGCGAGCCTTACAAGGTAAGCAGGCTGCCAAATGATACTTGGGGCGAGGATCGCTTGAGGGTTGCGCTGAAGCTCCACGACATCCTAAACAAGATAAGTAACATTCGTAGTGTTATTGATGAGCTTAAAGCCGTAGGTGAAATCAAGGTATCCGATATCTTGCTGGACGGTGAGTACCTTGACTCTCCCTTGTCGCTGTTCCGAATTGAAAATAAGCCGGATGTCTGATCCGGCTTTCATACCTGAAGATTAGTGGTTGTACTTGTACCACACCTGCCTAGCTGCTGCGGTACACCACATTTCCTTGAACACCTCTAACTTGGGAAATTCCCAAACCCTGGCATTCAAGAGCAGACATCCTCAACATACTCCAGGTCAGCCAGCTCATCCAGCAAATTACCTCAATGAACTCAGCAAGCTCATCAATCCTTTTACGCTCGTAAACGAGGTCATTGTGGTGGTTTTCCCCGGACACCCCGATAGGTGGAAAATGCATCTATCGAGGAGTTTTTCACGCCCTACAAACGCAGGACATTCGACACCAGCTTCAAGCTGCAAGTCGTGAAGATGATCACCGACTAGAGGCTGGCTGTTTCACAGGTCTGCCGGGATCTGAATTTGGTCGACTCGGCGGTTCGACGCTGGATCCCAGCAGTACGAGTCGGAGCAGCTGGGCCAGGCTGGAATCGGTAAGCCACTGACACCGGAGCAGCAGCCTATTCGGCAGTTGGCGCAGGATAGCCGGCAGCTCAAGATCATGCTGAAGTCGGAGGAATCAGTACGCGATGTACTGGAAAATTGCGCTGTTCATATATACAGTGCTCGTAGGAAGAGTTTCCTCTCACATCTGCGCGATGTATCAGCACTGGGTGCGACGAGTCACATGAGTACATTGTGCACATGATCGGATTGTGCTCAATCGGAGGCGATACGCCTGGCACACGAGGCTCTATTTGGTACCCGTGGGCAACCTGCTAGACGAGTGAATCGTCGCGAGGCGCTTGTGGCTGGGACAGGAGAGGGTCGGATAAGGACTAGGGCGACGGAGGCAGCACATGAACCAACGACGAGTGAACTTGACCTTGGCAATGCCTCGGTGCGGGTATTGCGGATCCTTCTGGGCGCCACCGGAAGGCGTCAACGCACGCAACGCCTTTTGTCCGCAATGTGCCGAGGCGCGTCGCGACATCGTGCGTGCGCATTTTCAGCTTATGCCCATCACGGCTGATGATGGCATGGATGGATACTTACTGCCCCGCTCCTTGGGAGCGGGCTGATCATAGGCATTGTCTTCGGACTCGACTTTTGGGGCCTGGGGGCTGAGGCAGGTAGGCTCACTTGCACTTAGCGAAGAATGTCTCCATCTCCTTCACGGCTAGTTTCCCGCCAACGACGCCACCCGATCCACCCAGGGTCTTCTTCCTGCCAGCATCCAACGGCTGGCTCCACGCCTGCCAATCATGTTGTCTCGGTGAGATGCGATCCCACTTTACGACGACTAGACGCTTACCAACTTGCCGCTCCCAGCGTACGCCTTGCGCTGACACGTCAGTAACCGTCCACTCTGGGGTAATTGGCAATCGCCCGATTGCATCCAGGGCCTCGTTGGCTGTCTGGAACCGAGCAGCTGGCTCATCGCACAGCATCTTGCGTATGGTTCGTCGCCACGCCGTCGGTACATGAGGGAGCCACTTAAGCCGATCGGCAAAGGCTCCATCCCTGACGGTGTCCCTGGGGCGGCCGACTTCTGAGTCATACCATTGTTTGCCATGCAGTAACCGGTAGAGTGTCATGCCCAACGCCCAAATGTCCGTTCTGGCACTGGTACCTGAGCCATGCCAAACCTCGAATGCGATGTGATCACGGTAGCCTGCCTGATCTGCATACCCGAGCAAGAGATCGTCAGTCACAAGTCCAAAGTCGCCAAGCAACGCGACGCCGGTGTGGTCGATCAAGATGTTTCCAGGCTTGATGTCGCGATGCAGCATCCCGCGAGCGTGCAAAGCGCTTAGCCCAAGCAAGACTTCGGTCGCGGCTTTGCGGACGGAGGACAGCGTCATAGGCCCTATCTCGTAGGCGCTCATCAACGATCCGCCTGCGCAGTGCGCCATGACAAAGTGGATAGAATCGCCTTCCTCACTGATGTGGTACACCTGCACCACATTTCGGTGCGTGGCTTTTGAAAGGAACTGTGCTTCGGCCAAGAAGCCGCGTTTGTGCTTCTGCCAATCTGCATCGGTGTGGGTGGGCTTGCGGGAAAGGACCTTTACCGCCACCCGACCGTGGACATTGTCGTCACCCTGGAACACTTCACCGAAATGCCCATTGCCTAGCTTCGCGCCGATGACGAGCTTCGGGAGTATTGCAGTCACTTACGACTCCTCGCGGCAATCACCTGCATCGCGGCTTCGCGGCTACCTTTTCTTAGCTTGCCGCCCTCCACATTGGCATCCCAAAAGCCGTCGTCCTTGACGTACTCATCGACCTTACGATCGCCGAATGTACGACTGATCTGGGCCTTCTTCAGTACCTTCGTCTCGCATACCGAAGCGCAGGCGGCGATGATCACACCTCGAAGCTCTGCGCTTTCGAGGAGGCTAAGCTTCGCAGCGGCTTGTGGGAGTGCACTTGCCTTGATCACGGCTTTGGCAATCTTGTTCTCCCGCAAGTAGTCACCACAACGTTGAAACATCGTGGCATAGGCTGCACCGCGATCACCTTTGGCAAGGTTCCAAGTCGCGTCCATGACGATCGTGATGGGCTCATCAGCGTCGTCCGGGATCTCCGTATCGATGACAATGATGTCCTCACCTGCAACAACAAACCCCACGCAACGAGATCCCATTCAGGTATATCCTGTATCAGCGGTTGAAAGTCTGTAACGGTAACCGAGCCCGTAACGAGGCGTCGAGTTCACAAGAATACTTCTTCATTGTGCAGGCTTCGGGTTCGGTCAGAGAGATCTGCTTGCCCGGTGTTTTGATGAGCTGGGACTCAATACCTTGATGGTGTCTGAGTTTCCCTTGAGTTCGCTTGAGACAAGGCCCGATTTCCCATAGATCCTCAAACCATCAAGGATGGCCAGCTAAGTCGCGGCTGATCAGTCCGCTTCTGGCCGAAACCCGCCGCTCCATTACGCCTTATCTTCACGCTCTTCCGCTGCGGCATAGCCTGCCCGCCCCACGCTGTAATCTGCGACAATCCCGCCTTTGCCCTGATTGCCCCGATCTAGATGACTGACCTCGCCACGCTGCAGAAGAACCTCGACCACGTCATGATCGCCGAGCGCCATCGCTTGCGCCGGCAGTTGCATGAGCTGCAGAAGCATCCAGATGAGGCCAAGCTGGCGCAGTGGTTGGAGCGTTTTCAGGCGTCCAGCGACAAGGTGGCGGCTCGGCGTAGCAGCATCCCCGTGATGCGCTACGACGATGCGCTGCCGATTGCCGCCAAGCGCGACGAGATCAAGGCCGCGCTGGAGAAGAGCCAGGTGGTGGTGATCGCCGGTGAGACCGGTTCGGGCAAGACCACGCAGTTGCCGAAGATCTGTCTGGAGATTGGTCGGGGTGTGCATGGGCTGATTGGCCATACCCAACCGCGCCGCCTGGCAGCGCGCAGTGTGGCGACTCGGGTAGCGGAAGAGATCGGCACGCCGCTGGGCGAGCTGGTCGGTTATCAGGTGCGGTTCGAGGATCAGAGCAAGGACGGCACGCTGATCAAGCTGATGACCGACGGCATCCTGCTCGCCGAAACCCAGCACGACCGCTTTCTGGAAAAGTACGACACGATCATCGTCGACGAGGCGCATGAGCGCAGCCTCAATATCGACTTCCTGCTCGGCTATCTGAAGACCCTGCTGCCGCGTCGCCCGGATCTGAAGTTGATCATCACCTCGGCGACCATCGATCTGGAGCGTTTCAGCAAACACTTCAACGACGCGCCTATCATCGAGGTATCTGGCCGCACCTATCCGGTGGAAACCTGGTATCGCCCGCTGGCGGCGGAGGTGGACGAGGAGGGCGAGCGCCTGCTCGATGACCTGTCCATCGACCAGGGCATTCTCGCTGCGCTGGATGAGATCGCCGAGCACGAGCGCAACGTGGGCCAGCGCCCCGGCGACGTGCTGGTGTTCCTGCCCGGCGAGCGCGAGATTCGTGAGGCGGCGGAGGTGCTGCGCAAGGCCAACCTGCGCCTGACTGAGGTGCTGCCGTTGTATGCACGGCTGACGCCGGCCGAGCAGCAGAAGATTTTCGCGCCCATGGCCGGGCGCAAGATCGTGCTGGCCACCAACGTCGCGGAAACCTCGCTGACCGTGCCGGGTATCCGCTACGTGATCGACAGCGGCACCGCACGCATCAGCCGCTATAGCTACCGCGCCAAGGTACAGCGCCTGCCCATCGAGCCGGTGTCGCAGGCCAGCGCCAACCAGCGCAAGGGCCGCTGCGGCCGGGTCGAGCCGGGTATCTGCATTCGTTTGTACAGCGAGGAAGATTTTCTCGGGCGCCCTGAATTTACCGACCCGGAGATTCTGCGCACCAACTTGGCGGCGGTGATTCTGCAGATGCTGCACCTGCGTTTGGGCAGCATCGAGGACTTCCCCTTTATCGAGCCGCCAGATGGCAAGGCCATCAGCGACGGCTTCAACCTGTTGCAGGAGCTGTCGGCGGTCAATCGCGAAAGCCAGCTCACGCCCATCGGCCGGCAACTGGCGCGCCTGCCCATCGACCCGCGCCTGGGGCGCATGGTGCTGGAAGGCGCCAAGCAGGGCAGCCTGGAGGAAATCCTTATCGTTGCCGCCGCGCTGTCGGTGCAGGATCCGCGCGAGCGACCGATGGATCGCCAGCAGGCCGCCGACCAGGCGCACGCGCAGTGGAAGGATGTCGATTCGGACTTCGCCGCGCTGATCAACCTGTGGCGCGGTTTTGAGGAAAAACGCCAGGAGCTGGGCAGCAACCCGCTGCGCACCTGGTGCAAGAAGAACTTCCTCAACTACATGCGCCTGCGCGAATGGCGCGATGCGCACCGGCAACTGGTGCTAATCGCCCGTGATCTGCAACTGATGGGCAAGGGCAGCCAGAGCCGCTCGGAGGCGCAGGGCGAGCAAACGGCTAACACGCCGCAGCCGACCAAGGACACCCGTGTCAACGCCATCGCCCGCCAGCAGGCCGAAGCCAGTGAGGCGGCGGTGCGGGCGAAGAATTACGCCGCCGTGCACAAGGCGATTCTCGCCGGCCTGCTCAGCCAGATCGGCCAGAAGACCGAGGAGGGCGACTACCTCGGCGCGCGCCAGCGGCGTTTCTGGATTCACCCGTCGAGTGTGATCGGGCGCAAGAAGCCCAACTGGATCATGGCCGCTGAGCTGGTGGAAACCACCAAGCTGTTCGCCCGTATGGTGGCGAAGATCGAGCCGGACTGGATCGAGCCGCTGGCCGGCCACCTGGTGAAGAAGAACCATCTGGAACCGCACTGGGAGAAGAAGCGCGGCCAGGTGGTGGCGTACGAGCAGGTCACCCTGTACGGCATGATCATCGTCGGTCGCCGCCCGGTGCATTACGGCCCCATCGACCCGCCTGTTTCGCGCGAGATGTTCATTCGCGAGGGGCTGGTGCGCGGCGAGATCAACAGCCGCGTGCGCTGCCTGACCGCCAACCGCCAGTTGCTCGAACGTCTCGACGAGCTGGAGGCCAAGTCGCGTCGCCGCGACATTCTCGCCGACGAGGAAACCCTGTTCGGCTACTACGATGCGCGTATCCCGCAGGACATCTACCAGGCTGCTAGTTTCGAGAGCTGGTACAAGAAAGGCAGCGCCGCCGACCCGCAGCTGTTGATCATGCGTGAGGAAGACGCCCTGGCTCGCGATGCCAAGGAAGTCACCGCCGCGCAGTACCCGGACACCTTGCGCATTGGCGAGCTGCAATTGCCGCTGAGCTATCACTTCGAGCCCAACCACCCGCGTGACGGCGTGACCCTGCGCGTGCCGGCGCCGCTGCTGCCGCAACTGCCGCCCGAGCGCCTTGAATGGCTGGTGCCGGGGCTGCTGGAGGCCAAGTGCATCGCCCTGGTGCGCGGCCTGCCCAAGGCGCTGCGCAAGAACTTCGTGCCGGTGCCGGACTTCGTTGGTGCGGCGCTGGACAAGCTGGTGTTTGGCCAGGGCTCGTTGCCGCAGGCGCTGGGGCATGAACTGCTGCGCATGACTGGCGCGCGGGTGTCCGACGAGGCCTGGGCGGAGGCTGCTGAAAGCATCGAAAACCACCTGAAGATGAACATTGAGGTGGTCGACGCTCAGGGCAAGTTCCTTGGCGAAGGTCGCGATCTGGCCGAGCTGACCGCACGTTTCGCCGAGGCCAGCCAGGCGGCCTTGGCCATCCCGCAGCAGAGCGACAAGCCGAAGGCGGTGGAGGCCAAAGCCTTTGCCGAAGTGGCCGAGAAGACGCAGCAGAAGATCGCCGGGCTTTCCATGACGGTCTACCCGGCCTTGGTGGAAGAAGGCGGAGTGGTCAAGGAAGGGCGCTTCCCGACTCAGGCCGAGGCCGACTTCCAGCACCGCCGCGCCCTGCAGCGCCTGCTCTTGCAGCAACTGGCCGAACAGGCCAAGTTCCTGCGCGGCAAGCTGCCGGGGCTGACCGAGCTGGGGCTGCTCTATCGCGACATCGGCCGCGTCGAGGCGCTGGTCGAGGACATTCTGTTGGCCAGCCTGGATGCCTGCATCCTCGAAGGCGAAGCCACGCTGCCGCGCGATGGGGCAGCTCTGGCGCAACTGGCCGAGCGCAAGCGCGGCGACTGGACGACGCATGCCGAACGTATCGCCCGCCAGGTGCTGGAAATCCTCAAGCTCAACCATGGCCTGCAGAAGCGCTTCAAGGGCAAGATCGACCTGGCCCAGGCGATGGCGCTCAACGATATCAAGCAGCAGCTCGCGGGCCTGGTGTATGCCGGCTTCGTGCGCGAGACGCCGGGCGAGTGGCTCAAGGAGATTCCTCGTTACCTCAAGGCCATCGAGCAGCGCCTGGACAAGGTGGGTGCGCAGGTGCAGCGCGACCGTGTGTGGACGGGTGAACTGGCCGGCTACTGGGAGCAGTACAAGGCCCGCGCTGCCAAGCATGCCCAGGAAGGCAAGCGTGATCCGGAGCTGACGCTGTACCGCTGGATGCTGGAGGAATACCGCGTGTCGCTGTTCGCCCAGCAACTGGGCACGAAGATGGCGGTATCGGACAAGCGCCTGAGCAAGCAGTGGACGCTGGTTGAAGGTTGATGATCGGCGCTCGCCCCGGTGCAGGGGCGAGCTATCCACTGATGAATGCGGAAACTGAAGAACGATGAGTGTGAATGATGAAAACGTCGGGCTGGGACGCCGTGGCTGCCTGGGCCTTTTCCTGGTCGGCCTGGCCTTTGTCGTACTGATTTTCGCCGGGCTGATCTACATCATGACTCGCCCGCAGGACAGCGAGATCGAGGCCGGCGAGCGTGCGGCCATCGAGGCCTGCTGGAAGAGCGCGCAGGCCACCGAGCGCAGCTTCACCGAGGAAAGTTGCCAGGAGATGGAGAAGCAGTTCCTGCGCAAGTTCGGCCATCAGCCATGAACCTGCTGCAACGCCTGAGCTTCAAGCATCTGGTGGTGGGCTTCTGCGTGTTGGCGCTGGGGAGCGTGGTACTGATCTGGTGGCTTAGCGGCGCGGCCTATTTGCGGCCCTATGCCGAGCAGACGGTGATCTTCGGTCAGGGCGAGTTGAAGCTGCCGCCTGAGCTGGCTGGCCCTGGCCCGATTCGTGTGGTGCACTTCTGGGACCCAGATTGCCCCTGCAACGGGGAAACCGACGCGCACCTGCGCTACCTGATCGGCCTGCACCGTAATGCCGATGTAGCGTTCTACAGCGTGCAGAAGCCGGGCAGCCAGGGTGAGATCGCGCCGTTCCTGCGCGGGCGGATGAAGCCCTTGCCTGGCATCGAGGGCATGGAAGCGCTGCCGGCCAGCCCGGCCCTGGCGATCTGGGATCGTGACGGCAACCTGGCCTATGCCGGCCCTTACAGCGAAGGGCTGGTGTGCAACTCCAGCAACAGCTTCGTCGAGCCGGTGCTCGATGCGCTGACTCAGGGGCGCCATGTTTCCCTGGCCAGTGGGTTGGCGGTGGGGTGTTATTGCGCTTGGAAGTAGTGGGGGAGGCTGATCTGCCCACAGGCGCCTCGCTTCCTCGGATGTTTGTCCGTCTTGAAGAGCGTTCCGTGTAGGAGCCCCGCCTCGGGGCGAAGCGTTGGCCAGGATTGCCGGGGTTGTGGCCGATTCGCCGCGAGGGCGCGGCTCCTACAGGATGGTGCGCTGCGAAGCGTGCATGTCCGGGCTTTCGGTTGCGTAGCCCGGATGCAATCCGGGGCATGCATCGAATCTGTATGCGGGTTTGGTATAGCTATCGCGGCTGAAGCCGCTCCTACGGAATAGGGGTATG
>JBLUOL010000052.1:0-29157 GCA_048065775.1 Pseudomonas sp. GW6 | reverse complement strand
ATACAGCTGGTCCAGCGCGCGGGTCACGGTGTTGCGCGAGATGCCGAGCAGGGTGGCCAGCTCACGGCTTGCCGGCAGGCGCGTGCCACTGGCCAGGCGGCCATCGAGGATGCGCTCGCGCAAGGCCTGGTAGAGCTGGCGCGCCAGGCCCTGACCGGGCTGCAGATGAATGCCGGAAAGGTCGAATGGCAAGGCGGGCGAGCGTTTCATGATGGGTAGATTGGCTCTATCAAAGTCGTCGGTAATGGACCTTACGTCAGGCCAATATCCTGCCTAGCATGGCCCCATCACGCCAGGAGAAAACGTCATGTACTGCCCCGCCGCCTTTCGCCAGGACGATCTGCCCAGCCTGCACGTGCAGATACAGGCCAGTGGACTGGCCATCGTGACCAGCGCTGGCGCACAGGGCCTTCAAGCCAGCCATCTGCCGCTGTTGCTTGAACCTGGCGAAGGCGAGCTCGGCACCCTGTACGGCCACTTCGCCCGCGCCAATCCGCACTGGCGTGACCTGGCCAGCGGCGCCGAGGCGCTGGTTGTGTTCAGTGGGCCGGACGCCTACGTGCACCCTGGCTGGTACCCGGCCAAGGCCGAGCACGGCAAGGTGGTGCCGACCTGGAATTACATCGCCGTGCATGCCTGGGGCCGGGCCGAGGTGTTCGACGAGCCGGAGCGCCTGCTGCAACTGGTCAGCCGCCTCAGCGACCGTCACGAACAAGGGCGCCCGCAGCCCTGGGCTGTCAGCGATGCGCCGCGCGATTACATCGACGCCATGCTGCGCGCCATCGTCGGCTTCGCCCTGCCGATTCGCCGACTCGAAGGTAAATGGAAGCTCAGCCAGAACCGCTCAGCCAGCGATCAGGCCGGCGTGCGCACCGGCCTGGCAACGTCCAACAACCCGCGCGACCACGAACTGGCGGCGCAGATGAATCCCACCGACTGATCACCGAAGGAAGGCCATCATGCTCGACATTCGCCCCATCACCGCTGCCGATCACGCCGCCTGGTTGCCGCTCTGGCAGGCTTACCAGCGTTTCTACCAGGCCGAGATCCCAACCGAGACCAGCGCCCTCACCTGGCAGCGCTTTCTCGACCCGGCCGAGCCGATGCACGCCGCCCTGGCCTGGCAGGACGGCGAGGCGGTCGGTCTGGTGCACTTCATCTATCACCGCAGTTGCTGGACGAGTGGTGACTACTGCTACCTGCAGGATCTGTTCGTCGCCGAGCACATTCGTGGTGGTGGCATCGGCCGCGCGCTGATCGAGCACGTTTACGCCGAGGCCCGCGCTGCCGGTGCCAGCCGCGTGCATTGGCTGACCCAGGAAAGCAACTACCAGGGGCGTATGCTCTACGACCGCATCGGCGACCGCTCCGGTTTCATCCAGTACAGGAAGCTCTTCTGATGACGCGTGATCTCGCTCACTGGCAACCCCGTCCCACACCGGACCAGCGCACCTTGCAAGGCCGTTTCGTGCGTCTCGAAGCACTCGATGTCACGCGGCATGGCGATGATCTGTGGCGCGCGCTGCAGGGGCCGGACCCGGCGCTCTGGGATTATCTGCCCTACGGTCCCTTCACCGAGCGAGGCGCCTTCGATACCTGGCTGGCCGGCAATGCGCAGAGCCGTGATCCGCTGTTCTATGCGGTGGTCGACCTGGCCAGCGGCCGCGCCCTGGGGCTGTTCAGCTACCTGCGTATCACCGCGCAGGACGGCAGCATCGAGATCGGCCACGTCGCCTTCGGCGCGCCGATGCAGCGTACCCCAGGCGCGACCGAGGCGGTCTATCTGCTGGCGCGCCACGCCTTCGACGATCTCGGTTATCGCCGCCTGGAATGGAAGTGCGATGCGGCCAATGCCCGCTCGCTGCGCGCCGCCGAGCGCTTCGGCTTCAGCCAGGAAGGGCTGTTCCGTCAACATATGGTGCGCAAGGGCCGCAACCGTGACACCGCCTGGTTCTCCATCATCGACGGGGAATGGCCGGCATGCCGCGAGGCCTTCGAGCGCTGGCTGGCTGTGGATAACTTCGATGAAGCGGGGCGGCAGAGGCAGCGCCTGGAGGCGCTGCGGGGGTAACGCCCTACTCCATCTCGAACAACCCAGCACGCAGCTGCGCGCCGCCCAGGCGCTGGCGGATGTCGTCGTCGATGCGCGGGTCGTCGGGGGCGTAGAGCATCAACTGGCGATAGGCGTTGACCCGGTTGATCTCGTTGCCCAGGTACTGCCAGACCACGCGGGTGCAGGCTGGTGTGCGGCGGTCGCCGCTGGAGACGCCGGTCTTGATGCCATTGAGGCGGATGATGCGGCTCTTGAAGCTGGGAATGAGGATGGTCTGGCTCATTTCGTTGCCGGTGAGCGACTCGTAGTCCACCAGAAACAGGCGGTCCTGCAGGAAGAACGCCGTGCCCAGGTAGCGACAGCGCACCCAGTCCTCACTGCCGCCGCGTGTGGGTTCCTGGCGCTCCTGGCGTTCCTGGCGCTCGAACAGGTAGTTGCCGCGCTCCTCGCGCAGGTGCACCAGTGACAGCAGTACGTGTCCCGGTACCGACATGCAGTTGGAGTATTCGAAGTAGTAGCCGCAGTAGCGCTCCATCGGGCTGGCCTGACGGCGCAGTGGGGCGAACAGGTCCAGCAGCGGGTCGTTGCCACTTTGCTGCTGCGCATCGCCGCTGCGGGCACCGATCAGGCGGGTGAACTGCTCGGCCGGCATGGCCAGCTCGAAGGGTTCTACACCGAAGAAATCGCAGATGCGCTTGAGGTTGTGCGTGGTCGGTCGGCTCTGCCCGGCCAGGTAGCGGTTGAACTGCGCGCGGTTGATCGCCAGCTTGCGACATACCTCGGCAATCGAGCGGTAATGGCTGCAAAGCAATTTCAGATTGCTGCCGAGGGAATCGGACATATGGCCGCTCCAGCTGATGCGAATGACGCGATTCTAGCATCAACTCGCATCAGATCGCCGCGACCTGCGAAATTGTCCCGCGCGGCGCCTTCACCAAAGATTGCGCCACCCGCCCGGCGCGGCGCATTCCCATTCAGAACAACAAGAGAGAAAGCCTCCATGCTCGATCTTCTCAATGACCTCATCTGGAGCAAGCTGCTGATCGTGATGCTGATCGGCCTTGGCCTGTTCTTCACCATCGCCTCACGCTTCGTCCAGTTCCGCTACTTCGGCAGCATGTTCCGTATCTTCAGCGAGGCATTCCAGCGTCAGCCGGGCCAGCTCAGCTCGTTCCAGGCGCTGATGCTTTCGGTGGCTGGCCGCGTGGGCGCCGGCAATATCGCCGGTGTATCGGTGGCGATCATGCTCGGTGGTCCGGGCGCCATCTTCTGGATGTGGGTCGTGGCCCTGGTTGGCATGGCCACCAGCTACTTCGAGTGCTCGCTGGCGCAGCTGTACAAGCGTCGCGAGGCTGATGGCGGCTACCGCGGCGGCCCGGCTTTCTACATTCAGCATGGTCTCGGTCAGCGCTGGCTGGGTATCGTCGTATCGATCCTGCTGCTGGTGACCTTCGGCTTCGGCTTCAACGCCGTGCAGTCCTTCACCGTCGCCAGCTCGCTGCACGACACCTTCGGTATCCCGACCCTGGCCAGTGGCATTGCCCTGACCGTGGTGATCGGTCTGATCATCTTCGGTGGCATCAAGCGCATCGCCAAGTTCGCCGACGTGCTGGTGCCGGTGATGGCGTTCTCCTACCTGGGCATGGCGCTGCTGGTGATCGGTCTGAACATCACCGAAGTTCCAGCCACCTTCGCCCTGATCTTCAAGAGCGCCTTCGGCCTCGAGCCGGCCTTCGCTGGTGGCATCGGCGCGGCCATCATCATGGGCGTCAAGCGCGGCCTGTTCTCCAACGAAGCCGGCCTGGGCAGTGCGCCGAACGTGGCCGCGGTCGCCGAGGTCAAGCATCCGGCTGCGCAGGGCATCGTGCAGTCGCTCAGCGTATTCATCGACACCCTGATCCTGTGCAGCTGCACCGCGCTGATCATCCTGCTGTCCGGCGTGTATCAGCCGGGCATGGAACAGGCCGGTGTGGTGCTGACCCAGAGCGCCGTTGCGGCCGTGGTCGGCGAGTGGGGCCGGGTGTTCGTCAGCCTGGCGCTGCTGCTGTTCGTCTTCACCACCCTGATCTACAACTACTACCTGGGTGAGAACGCCCTGGGCTTCTTCAGCCAGAAGCGCGGCCCGGTGATGATCTACCGCGTGCTGGTGGTCGGCCTGGTGCTGTGGGGTTCGGTGCAGGATCTGGGCACCGTGTTCGCCTTCGCTGACGTGACCATGGGTCTGCTGGCGATCTGCAACCTGATTGCCCTGGCGCTGCTGTTCAAGGTGGGCCTGCGCCTGATGCGCGACTACGATAGCCAGATCAAGGCAGGTGTTGAGTCGCCGGTACTCGATGCCAAGCAGTTCGCTGATCTGGACCTCGACCCTGCCGTCTGGGGGGGGCAGCCGGGTAAAACCGCCGACCAGGCGGAAATCGGTGATCGCGTCTACCAGCGTTGATCTGACTCAGATGGAAGAAGGGGGCAAGGCCCCCTTTTTCTTGCCTGCCAGCTTTGGCAGCCATTGTTCGGGCAGTCGTAAGCGACGTTGCGAATGTCGCGCAGACCCGTGATTTGTGAGGAGAGCCCATGGCGACCCCAGAAAAACTCCTGGTGCTGTACACAGGCGGCACCATCGGCATGCAGATGAGCGCGGACGGCCTGGCGCCGGCCTCGGGTTTCGAGGCGCGCATGCGCACCCAACAAGCCAGCGAGAACGCCAGCGAGCTGCCGCAATGGACCTTCCGCGAGCTGCTGCCGCTGATCGACAGCGCCAACATGAACACCGGCCACTGGCTGGCGCTGCGTGACGAGATCGTCACCGCCGTGCAGACCCATGGCCACGACGCCGTGCTGGTACTGCATGGTACCGATACCCTGGCCTACAGCGCCGCCGCGCTGAGCTTCCTGCTGCTCGGCCTCGACGTGCCGGTGGTGCTGACCGGCGCCATGCAGCCGGCCGGTGTCGATGGCGGTGATGCCTGGCCCAACCTGTTCGGCGCCATGCGCGCGCTGTATCGCGGCGTCGCGCCTGGCGTGCACCTCTACTTCAACGGCCAGCTGCTGCATGGCGCACGTTGCTCGAAGTTGCGCAGCGACGCTTTCGATGCCTTCCAGGTGCTGCCGCGTCAGCGTCAGGCCGAACGGGCCTCGGTCGATGCGCGGATCGACTTCCGCCAGCCGCGCCAGCCGGTCAATCTTGCCGTGCTGCCACTGCATCCGGCGGTGCAGGCCGGGCAACTGCAAGCTCTGCTGGCCAGCGGCGTGCAGGGGCTGCTGCTGGAGTGCTACGGCAGTGGCACCGGCCCGGCCGGCGATGCGCAATTGATGAGCGTGCTGCGTGAGGCGCATCAGCGCGGTGTGGTGCTGGCGGCAATCAGTCAGTGCCCGCAAGGCCATGTGCAGTTCGGTGTGTATGCGGCCGGCAGCCGTCTGGCCGAGGTCGGCCTGGTGTCCTGTGGCGGCATGACCCGCGAGGCGGCACTGGGCAAGCTGTTCGCCCTGCTCGGCGCCGGTTTGCCACAAGCTGAGGTTGAACACTGGCTGGCGCGCGATCTCTGTGGTGAGATGAGCGACTGATCCACCTGCCCGAACAGAGGAAGGACGATGAGCATCGAAATTCGCCCTGTAGTCGCTGCCGATCACGAAGCCTGGTTGCCCTTGTGGCAGGGCTACCAGCGCTTCTATATGACCGAGATTCCAGCCGAGACCAGCGCCGTTACCTGGCAGCGCTTTCTCGACCCCGCCGAGCCCATGGGCGCCGCCCTGGCCTGGCAGGGTGACCAGGCCATTGGCCTGGTGCACTGGGTCATCCACCGCTCGACCTGGACCACCGGTGACTATTGCTACCTGCAGGACCTGTTCGTCGCCAAGGGCCAGCGCAGTGGCGGCGTTGGTCGTCAGCTGATCCAGCATGTCTACGAGCAGGCGCGTGCTGCCGGCTGTTCACGGGTGCACTGGCTGACGCACGAGAGCAACAGCCAGGCCAAGCTGCTGTACGAGCGCATCGGTGAGCGCTCGGGATTCGTGCAGTACCGCAAGCTGCTGTAGGTGGGGGCGAGAGAGGGAGGTTGGCATGCATTGCGCATCGCCAGTGCCCCCTCGTCTTCAAGCTGACAGCCATGAACAAGCTCGACAACGCTCTGCTGAATATCCTGATCAAGGACTCGCGCACCTCTTTTGCCGATATCGCTCGCCAGCTCAATATATCCAGAGCCCACGCACGCACTCGGGTACAGGCCCTGGTCGATACCGGCGTCATCGAGAAATTCACCGCTGTGGTGAATCCGGAAAAGCTCGGCAAGGGTATTTCCACCTTCGTCGATCTTACTGTCGCGCCGCATGCTATCGAAGCCGTCGCCGAGCGACTCTCGGCTACCGTGGAGGTGGTCAGCCTGTACATCATGAGTGATCTGAAAAGCCTGCACATCCACACGTTGACCGACAGCTACGAGACCTTCGATGCTTTCGTGCGCGAGCATATCTTCAACCACCCGGAGATTCTCACGGTTGACTGCAAGGCACTGATGACGCGGGTGAAGCACCGTCGTGGCGGTGCTCGCCTGTAACATCCTGATACATCGAGCTATTTCTCACTGTTCCGGAAGCGTCGGCGCCTTAAAAAAGCGCTCAGTGCGCTCATCTAGTGCATAACTGACATTCGTCAGTTGAAGGCAAGGTCAGCGGACCGATCGTATGCAAATGGTTTGGCACTGCTGACAAATGTATTCATTACCCGTGGCGTATTGACGATTCGTCGCAAGCGACAGCCCAGAGGTGCTTATTTTTTGTGCAGTCTGGCTAACGGCCATATTCTTCAAAAAATAGATAAGTCATTATAAAACAATAAGTTATATATATTTTTCTACTGGCACGCGTGTTGCTCTAGGGCTTCCAGACCACTTTACATCCGATAGGCCATCCCGCTGATCGGAGCCACTGTGTAACTGGAGACCGCCCCATGAGCCTTAACCGTCGTAAATTCCTCGGTGCTGGAGCCGTTGCCGCAGGCGCAGGCCTGACCCTGGGTGCCTCGGGCATCGCCACTGCCAACGAGAAAACCTTCAACTGGAAGATGACCAACGCCTACGCGCCCGGCTCGCCGTTCTATGTGCAGGGGCCGGGCAGCCCGACCGATTTCTGCAAGCGTGTCGAGGCCATGTCCAATGGCCGCCTGAAGATTCAGCACTTCGCTGCTGGCGAGCTGATCCCGGCGCTGGAAGGCTTCGATGCGGTGTCCAGTGGCATGGTGGAAATGAACGCCGCCAATGCCTTCTTCTGGGCCGGCAAGATCCCCGCCGCGCAGTTCTTCACCGCCGTGCCCTTCGGCATGAATACCCAGGGCATGAACGCCTGGTTGTACAACGGCGGCGCGCTGCAACTCTGGGAAGAACTCTACGCGCCCCATGGCCTGGTGCCGATGCCCATGGGCAACACCGGCACCCAGATGACCGGCTGGTTCCGTCAGCCACTGGAAAACGTCGATAGCCTCAAGGGCCTGAAAATGCGTGTGCCGGGCCTGGCCGGCAAGGTCTACAGCGAACTGGGCGTGGCGGTAAGGCTGCTGCCTGGCGGCGAGATTTTCCCGGCGCTGGAGCGCGGAGTGATCGATGCTGCCGAATTCGTCGGACCCTATCAGGACCGCCGCATGGGCCTGCATAAAGCCGCGAAGAACTACTACACCACCGGCTGGCACGAGCCGACCAACGTCACCGAGCTGATCATCAACAAGAAGGCCTGGGAAACCCTGCCGGCCGACCTGCAAGCCATCGTGCGCATCTGCGCCCAGGCCTGCAATGCCGAGAGCCTGGCATGGTCCGATGCGGTCAACGCCGATGCCCTGGAAGACCTGGTGACCAATGAAGGTGTGATCGCCAAGCCGCTGCCGGGCGACATCATCACCCGCCTGCGCGAGGTGACCAACGACACCCTCGCCAGCATGGCTGCCGCCGACCCGGCAACACGCAAAGTGCACGATCACTTCATGGCGTTCCGCAAGAAGTACAGCAGCTGGTCGGCCACCGGCGAAAAAGGCTTCATGGACCTGGGGGTGTGAGGCGATGCATGCCGTGATCAACCGCATCGAGCAGTTGGTCGAGACCCTGGGCAGTCTGGCACGCGGCTGCGTGCTGGTGCTGGTCCTGCTGGTGTCGGCCAACGTGCTGATCCGCTATGGCTTTTCCGTGAGCCCGGTGGCGTTGCAGGAGCTTGAATGGTTTCTGATTTCGCCCATCGCGCTGCTTGGCATCTCCTACGTGTTGAAACACCGTGCCGATGTGCGGGTGGACTTCATCTACGAGAAGTTCCAGCCGCGCACCCAGGCTGCGGTGGATCTGTTCAGTGCCCTGGCGACCTGCCTGATCGGCGCGTTCCTGGCCTGGGTCTGCTGGCATTACATGATGCAGTCCTACGCCATTGGCGAAGGCTCGCCGGACCCTGGCGGCCTGCCCCATCGCTTTCTGGTCAAGGCCTTTCTGCCGCTGGGCTTTGCCCTGTTTGCCCTGCAAGGCATTGCTGACACCCTGCGTGCCCTCAAGAGCCTGCTCGCATCCAACCCGACACCTGAGGAGGCCTTGCCATGAGCCCCAATGAATGGCTGGCAATCCTGATGGTGCTCGCCTTTTTCTCGATGATGATGGTCGGCGTACCGGTGGCCATCTCCCTGGCTGTGTCCGGTTTCGCCGCCGGCCTGATCGGTTTCGGCCCGATGCTGTTCAGCCTGCTACCGGCGCGCATGTTTGGCGTGGTCAGCAACTACACGCTGCTGGCGATTCCGCTGTTTACCTTCATGGGGGTGATGCTGGAGAAATCCAGGGTCGCAGAGGACATGCTGGAGACGGTTGGCCAAGCCATGGGTGGCCTCAACGGCGGCATGGGCCTGGCCATCGTGCTGGTCGGCGTGCTGCTCGGTGCCTCGACCGGTATCGTTGGCGCCACCGTGGTGACCATCGGCCTGCTGACCCTGCCGGTGCTGCTGCGCCGCGGCTACAAACCCAGCGTGGCCTGCGGCACCATCTGCGCCTCCGGCACCCTGGGGCAGATCATTCCGCCGAGCCTGGTGCTGATTCTGCTGGCCGATATTCTCGGCGAGTCGGTGGGTTCGATCTTCGCCGCCGCCTTTATTCCCAGCCTGATGCTGGCCGGCGTCTACATCGTCTACATTCTGCTGCTCGGCTGGCTGCGCCCGCAGTGGGTGCCGGCGATTCCTGCCGAGGAGCGCGCGCTGATCAGCCGCAAACAGCTGTGGCAGAACATCGCCAAATCGGTATTGCCGCCGCTGCTGCTGGTGGTCTGTGTGCTTGGCTCGATCATCGGCGGCCTGGCCGCGCCGACCGAAGCGGCCTCCATCGGTGCACTTGGCGCGCTGGTCATCGCCGGCTGCGCCAGACGTCTGAACCGAGATACCCTCAAGCAGACCCTGCACGGCACCCTGAGCATCAGCGCGATGATCTTCCTCATCCTGCTCTGCTCGCAGCCGTTCTCCCTGGCCTTCCGCGGCCTGGGCGGCGAAGCCCTGGTGCATGATCTGTTCAGCCTGCTGCCGGGCGGCGAACTGGGCGCGATCCTGTTCCTTATGGTGCTGCTGTTCGTGCTCGGTTTCTTTCTGGAGTGGATCGAGATCTCCTACATCGCCCTGCCGATGTTCCTGCCGGTATTCATGGGCTATGGCACCGACATGGTCTGGCTGGCGATTCTAGTGGCGTTGAACCTGCAGATGTCGTTCCTCACGCCACCGTTCGGTTGGGCGCTGTTCTTCCTCAAGGGCGTGGCACCACCAGGCATCAGCACCAAGGACATCTACATCGGCGCACTGCCCTTCGTGGCGCTGCAAATGCTCGCCGTGGCCCTGGTGTTCGCCTTCCCGACCCTGGCGACCTGGCTGCCTAAGGCAATCGGCTGGTAACCCTCACATAAGAGAACGCCTATGGAATTTTTCTCTGCCTACAGCCCGCTGTGGCTGGCCGGGCTGGTCAGCGCTCTGCTGCTGACCGGCGCGGTGGCCGGCATTCTCGCCGGCTTGCTCGGCGTCGGTGGCGGTATCGTCATCGTGCCGGTGCTGTATCACCTGTTCACCCTGCTCGGCATTGATCCTGAAGTACGTATGCACGTGGCGGTCGGCACCTCGCTGGCGGCCATCGTGCCGACCTCGATCATCTCCGCCAGGGCGCACTACAAGCGCGGCGGGCTCAAGCCTGAACTGCTCAAGCCGCTGATACCCGGCACCCTGATCGGCGTGCTGATCGGTGCGTTGCTAAGCGGCTATCTCAGCGGCCAGGTGCTGGCGGCGATCTTCGCTGTGATCGCCCTGCTGGTGGCGCTGAACATGGCGGTCGAGCGCAACCTGAGCCTGCGCGACGGGCTGCCCGGCACAGCCGGTACCAGTGTGCTCGGGGTGTTCATCGGCAGCCTGTCGACCCTGATGGGCATTGGCGGCGGCACCCTCAGCGTGCCGATCCTCAATGCCTGCCGCACGCCCATGCACATTGCCGTGGGCACCGGCGCCGCCCTGGGCGTGGTGATCAGCCTGCCCGGCGCCCTGGCCTACCTGATCAACGGCCTGGGTGCGGACAACCTGCCACCGGCCACCCTGGGCTATGTCAACCTGCTCGGCCTGGCGATGATCGTGCCGGTGACCATGCTCACCGCGCCCTGGGGCGCACGCATCGCCCATGCCATCAACGCGCGCCTGCTGCGCCGTCTGTTTGCCCTGTTTTTGGCCCTTACAGCAGTACGCATGCTGTTTGGCGCCTTTGCCCTCTGAGGAACGATCATGCTGAAAAGTACCCACGCCACCCGCGGCATTTTCGTCGCCCCCCATCACCTGGCCGCCCAGGCCGGCCGTGACGTGCTCAAGGCAGGCGGCAACGCTGTCGAAGCCATGGTCGCCGCGGCTGCCAGCATCGCGGTGGTCTATCCGCACATGAACGCCATTGGCGGTGACGGCTTCTGGCTGATCCACGAGCCGGGCAAGGCCCCGGTGGCCATCGACGCCTGCGGTAGCAGCGCGGCCCTGGCTGATCGCGCGTTCTACGCTGGCCTGGAGGCGATCCCCAGCCGTGGTCCGACGGCCGCGCTTACCGTCGCCGGGACCATCGGCGGCTGGGCCAAGGCTCTGGAAGTGGCATCCGCATGGGGTACGCCGCTGCCGCTGCGCGACTTGCTCGCCGAGGCTATTGGCCAGGCGCGCAACGGTATCGTTGTCAGCCGCAGCCAGGCGCATCTGACGCGGGTCAAGTTCGATGAACTCAAGGACGTGCCGGGTTTCGCCGATGTCTATCTGAACAATGGTCAGGTGCCCGCCGAAGGCAGCCTGATGAAGCAGACGGCTTTGGGCGACACCCTGGCGCACCTGGCAGAAAAAGGCCTGGATGACTTCTACCGAGGCGAGCTGGCTACGCGCATGGCTGCCGAGCTGGAACAACTGGGCAGCCCGCTGCGCCTGGCCGATCTGCAGGCCTACCAGGCCCAGGTGGTTACCCCGCTGCAGGTGCGTTTGGGCGACGCCACCCTGTACAACATGCCACCGCCAACCCAGGGTCTGGCCTCGCTACTGATCCTCGGCGTGTTCGAGCGCCTCAAGGTCGTCGAGGCCGAAGGCTTCGCCCATGTGCATGGCCTGGTCGAGTCGACCAAACAGGCATTCATGATCCGTGATCGTGTGGTCACCGACCCGCGCCGCGTGCCGGCCGACCCGCAAGGCTTCCTCGCCCCGGAAAACCTCGATGCTCTGGCGGCGGCGGTCGACCCTGACAGCGCCCTGGAATGGCCGCGCCCGACCTCCCCCGGCGACACCATCTGGATGGGCTGCATCGACAGCGAAGGCCGCGCGGTGAGCTTTATCCAGAGTGTGTACTGGGAGTTCGGCTCCGGCATGGTGCTGCCGTCCAGCGGCGTGGCCTGGCAGAACCGCGGCATCAGCTTCTCCCTCGACCCGGCCGCGCTGCAGGCCTTGGAGCCTGGACGCAAGCCGTTCCACACTCTCAACCCGGCGCTGGCGTTGTTCGACGACGGCCGCGTGCTGAGCTACGGCACCATGGGCGGCGAAGGCCAACCGCAAACCCAGGCCGCGCTGTTCAGCCGTTATCGTCTGGGCAGCGACCTGCAGGCCGCCATCACCGCGCCGCGCTGGCTGCTGGGGCGCACCTGGGGCGACGTCAGCACCAGTCTCAAGCTGGAGAATCGCTTCTCCGCCGAGCTGATCGAGCAATTGCGCGCCGCCGGCCATGTGATCGAGGTGCTGGACGAAGCCTTCAGCGACACCATGGGCCACGCTGGCGCGCTGCTACGCCACCCCAGCGGCGTTCTCGAAGGCGCTGCGGACCCGCGTAGCGACGGCAGCGTCTGTGGTTTGTAAAAGGGTCGTTGCAACCCTGTGCAGGCCATAGCGCACACCTGTAGGAGCCCCGCCTAGGGGCGAAGCGATTGTTGCCACTCAGTGAAATCGAGGGTGTACACCGCATTCGTCGCGGGGCGCGACTCCTACAAAAGCTCAACAGGCCCTATGGCCGGCGAGCGATGAAATCGATCTCCACCAGCGCGTGCCGCGCCAGCCCGGTGGTGCCGATGCAGGTGCGCGCCGGGCGTTTGCCTTCGGGGAAGTAGCTGGCGTAAACCGCGTTGAAGCGCTCGTAATCGCTATAGAAGTCAGTGAGGAACGCGCGCGCCGAGACCACGTTTTCCAACCCCAGGCCCAGGCCGTTGAGCACTACCAGCAGGTTGTCGAAGGTCTTGTGGGTTTGCGCCTCGATGCCTTCGGGCAGCGGCGCCGCTTCGTTGCCTGGATCGATGGGCAACTGGCCGGTGATAAATACCCAGCCATCGGCTTCGCAGGCGTGGGAGAACGGTGCGACCGGCGCGGGCGCAGCGGCGAACATGTGGTATTCGGGCATCGACATGGGCACTCCTGGTCTTTTCGTCAGTGGCCGCACGACGGCGCGGCCTGCTGCGACCATACCCTATCGAATCAGAACACCGACCAGCCGATGCGCTCGCTGAGCAGCTCCAGCGCCTTGATCCCGGCCAGGGAGTTACCTGCGGCGTTCAACTCCGGTGACCACACACAGACACTGAACTGCCCTGGTACCACCGCGACGATGCCGCCGCCGACGCCGCTCTTGCCCGGCAGACCGACGCGATAAGCGAAGTTGCCGGCTTCGTCGTACAGGCCGCTGGTAGCCATGATGGCGTTGATCTGCTTGGTCTGGCGGGGCGACAACACCTGTTCGCCACTGTGCTGGCAGAAACCTTCATTGGCCAGGAAGCCGAAGGCACGCGCCAGGTCGACGCAGCTCATGCGCAGCGCGCAGCAGCTGAAGTAGCTGCGCAGCACCGCCTCGACTTCGTTGTGAAAATTGCCGAACGACTGCATCAGGTAGGCTGCGGCCGCGTTGCGCGCGCGGTGCTGGTACTCCGACTCGGCGACATGGTTGTCCACCGTCACTTCGGGGTTGCCCGACAGGCGCCGGACGAAGTCGCGCATCGATAGCGCCGGTGCGGCGTAGCGCGACTGGTTGATGTCGCAGATGACCAGGGCGCCGGCATTGATGAACGGATTGCGCGGCTTGCCACGCTCGAACTCCAACTGCACCAGCGAGTTGAACGGCTGCCCGGACGGCTCGTGGCCGAGGCGCTGCCAGATGCTTTCGCCGCTGTGGCCGATGGCCTGGACCAGGCTGAACACCTTGGAAATGCTCTGGATCGAGAAAGGCGTGCGGGCATCGCCGGCGACATGCACCTGGCCGTCGTTGCCATACACGGCGATGCCCAGTTGATCGGGCACCACGCTGGCCAGTGCGGGAATGTAGTCGGCCACCTTGCCCTGGCCGATCAGTGGGCGGACTTCATCGAGAATTTCGTTCAACAACGCTTGCATGCTCAGGCTCGCGAGGGCGTCGGGCATTGCCCGGCAGGTCTGAGCTAGACGCCCAGTGACGGACACGAATCACAGCGCGCGGCTTGCTCTGCACGGTTCTGCGCCCTAGTCTCGGCCTCTTCCTGTCGACGGCGTAGCCTGATGTCCACCGTTCTCAACGTCCTGTTGCCGATCTTCGGTCTGATCCTGGTCGGCTACATCTGCCGGCGAACCAATCGCCTGGGGCCGACCGCGGCATCGGAGATGAACCGCTTCGTGGTCTGGCTCGGCCTGCCGGCCCTGCTCTTCAGCCTCACGGCCAAGGCCGACTGGGCGCAGATCTGGCAACCCGGTTTCCTGCTCGCCTTCACCGGCGGCATGCTCGCGGTGTTTCTCGTCACCCTGGCATACCGCTGGCAAACCACCGGCAGCCTGGTCGACGCCAGCATCGATGGGCTCAGCGCCGGTTATGCCAACACTGGCTATATCGGCATTCCACTGTGCGTGCTGGTACTGGGTGAGGAAGGCATGGCGCCCGCGCTGATCGCCTCGCTGCTGGTGGTCTGCGTGCTGTTCGGCCTGGCGGTGGTGTGCATCGAAGTAGGTCTGCAGAGCAAGAAGGGGCTGGGTGGTGCCATCGTTCAGGTGGTCACCGCCCTGTTGAAGAACCCGCTGGTGGTCGCGCCACTGCTCGGTGCTGCCTGGGCCTTTGGTGGCGTGCAGATGCCCGCGGCACTGGACGAGTTTCTCCGCTTGCTCGGCGCGGCCACCGTACCCTGTGCACTGGTGTCGCTGGGATTGTTCCTGGCGCAGCGCCAGAGCGGGCCGAGCGAAGGCGCCTGGCCGCTGGTGGCGCTGAAGCTGGTGCTGCAACCGCTGGTGACCTGGTTCATCGCGTTCGTGCTGCTCGACCTGCCAGCCTTCTGGGCGCATGCCGCGTTGCTGCTCAGCGCACTGCCAACCGGCACCGGGCCGTTCATGCTGGCCGAGTATTACCAGCGCCAGGCGGCGCTGGTGTCGCGGGCGATCCTGTTTTCCACCCTCGGTTCGCTGCTGACCCTGTCGCTGATCCTGCTGGCGATCAACCCTTGAGCTGCAGTTCCACACCCAGTTGCTGTGACAGGCAGGGCCAGCGCTGCCAGGCCGATGCGGTATCCGGCGCCGCCAGGCGCTCGCGGTAGGCCTGCACCGAGGGTTGGTCGAAACTGGCGTCGTCGAGCATACCGGTCAGGGCATGATGCACAGCCTCATCGAGCTGATTGGCGAAGGGTTCGCCGATCAACTGATGGGCGATCAGATTGGCGCGCGTGGTGTCCAGCGGGATCAGCGGCTGGCCGAGGTGGGCGATATAGCGGTCATTGACCTCCTCCACCAGGCGATGGGCCAGATAGGCCTCGTCGAGCAGGCCTTCGAGTCCTTCGTGGCCTTCCATCAGCGCCGGTGGCTGCAGGAAGAAATGCTCGGCGATCTTCAGCACCGGTTTCACAGCGGCCTCGATTCCCGCTTCGCGCGCGACCTCGGCAGCGGCATCGAGCACATCCGGCACCTCCTCGATATAAGCGATGACGAATGCGCTCAGAACCCCTGGCGCATCCTCCTTCGGCAGGCGGATGGACGGGTGCAGGCGCTCCAGCTGAGTCTGCAGGAAGCGCGAGAGAGCCTGGCTGCCGCTTTCCTGCTGGCGAGCCTGAGCGATCAATTGACGAAGGGCAGCGGTGTTCATGACGGCTCCTACATTTCAGGACATGGGCGTGAACATTAGCCGGCCGTTTGGTCGGGCTAAGACGCGATTGTCATAATTTTTTCATACTTATGCGAGTTAGCTATAACTACCTGTATCAGAACGGCTACACCCCGCGTCATTCGGGGCGTTTAGGACAAGGCTTGCGCGCCTTCGGCCATTTTTGCACGCACGTTGCGAGGTGAAACTCGCCGTCTATACTCGAGTTCGAAAGGCAGTACCTGATGGAACCGGACGAGCTCAGGCACGGAGAGGTTTCGGCAGTAGTCGCCAGCAGTTGAGCGCGGTGCGCGGACAGTGAGTCCGCCTTGTCGCTCCATGGCAGTCGATCCCTTAGCCGCAGGCTCAGCCGGCGGGATAACAAGAACAATCAAGGGGAACCCGCAATGATGCGACATCCACGAGTCTGGATGGGCCTCCTGCTGTGGCTGGCATTAGGCTCGGCGCACGCGCAGTGGACGGTCAATATGGCGCCCGGTGTAACCGACGTCAGCCGCTCCGTGTTCGATCTGCACATGACCATTTTCTGGATCTGCGTTGTGATCGGTGTGATCGTGTTCGGCGCCATGTTCTGGTCGATGATCATGCACCGCCGCTCCACCGGCCAGAAACCCGCGCATTTTCACGAAAGCACCACCGTCGAGATTCTCTGGACCGTGGTGCCGCTGGCCATTCTGGTGGTGATGGCGATCCCGGCGACCAAGACGCTGATCGAGATCTACGACACGTCCGAGTCCGAGCTGGATATTCAGGTCACTGGCTACCAATGGAAGTGGCACTACAAATACCTGGGTCAGGACGTCGAGTTCTTCAGCAACCTGACCACGCCGCGTTCGCAGATCAACAACCGCGAAGCCAAGGGCGAACACTACCTGCTGGAAGTCGATGAGCCACTGGTGGTGCCGGTGGGCACCAAGGTGCGTTTCCTGATCACCGCCGCCGATGTCATCCACTCCTGGTGGGTGCCGGCACTGGCAGTGAAGAAGGACGCCATCCCCGGATTCATCAACGAATCCTGGACGCGTATCGAGGAGCCCGGCATCTACCGCGGCCAGTGCACCGAGCTGTGCGGTAAGGACCACGGTTTCATGCCGGTGGTGGTCGAGGCCAAGTCCAAGGAAGACTTCGATGCCTGGCTGGCCGAGCGCAAGGAGGCAGCCGCCGCCGAGCGTGAGCTGACCAGCAAGGAATGGACCATGGAAGAGCTGATGGCGCGTGGCGAGAACGCCTACGTTACTGCCTGCGCAGCCTGCCACCAGCCTAATGGTGAAGGTTTGCCACCGATGTTCCCAGCGCTCAAGGGCTCGGCCATCGCCAAGGGGCCAGCCGAGGGGCATATCGACATCGTCTACAACGGCAAGCCGGGCACCTCCATGGCCGCCTTCGGCAAGCAGCTGTCGCCGGTCGATCTGGCCGCCATCATCACCTACGAGCGCAACGCCTGGGGCAACAATGTCGGTGACATGGTCACGCCCAAGGACATTCTCGATTTCTCCAAGGCGCAGGAGTAAGGACATGAGTGCAGTGATCGACCACGGTCATACTGACCACCACCATGGCCCGGCCAAGGGCCTGATGCGCTGGGTGCTGACCACCAACCACAAGGACATCGGCACGATGTACCTGTGGTTCAGCTTCTGCATGTTCCTGCTCGGCGGCTCGATGGCGATGGTGATTCGCGCCGAGTTGTTCCAGCCGGGCCTGCAGATCGTGCAGCCGGAATTCTTCAACCAGATGACCACCATGCACGGCCTGATCATGGTCTTCGGCGCGGTGATGCCGGCCTTCGTCGGCCTGGCCAACTGGATGATCCCGCTGATGATCGGCGCGCCGGACATGGCCCTGCCACGGATGAACAACTTCAGCTTCTGGCTGCTGCCAGCGGCCTTTGGCCTGTTGATCAGCACGCTGTTCATGGAGGGCGGAGGGCCGAACTTCGGCTGGACGTTCTATGCGCCGCTGTCGACGACCTACGGGCCGGAGAGCACCACCTTCTTCATCTTCGCCATCCACCTGATGGGCATCAGTTCGATCATGGGGGCGATCAACGTGGTCGCCACCATCCTCAACCTGCGCGCCCCCGGCATGACGCTGATGAAGATGCCGCTGTTCGTCTGGACCTGGCTGATCACCGCCTTCCTGTTGATCGCGGTGATGCCGGTATTGGCTGGCTGCGTGACCATGATGCTGATGGACATCCACTTCGGCACCAGCTTCTTCAATGCTGCCGGTGGTGGTGATCCGGTCTTGTTCCAGCACGTGTTCTGGTTCTTCGGCCACCCCGAGGTGTACATCATGATCCTGCCCGCCTTCGGCGCGGTCAGCTCGATCATTCCGGCCTTCGCGCGCAAGCCGCTGTTCGGCTACACCTCGATGGTCTACGCCACCGCCTCGATCGCCTTCCTGTCGTTCATCGTCTGGGCGCACCACATGTTCACCGTCGGCATTCCGCTGACCGGCGAGCTGTTCTTCATGTACGCCACCATGCTGATTGCCGTGCCCACCGGGGTGAAGGTGTTCAACTGGGCCAGCACCATGTGGCAGGGCTCGATGACCTTCGAGGCGCCGATGCTGTTCTCGGTGGCCTTCGTCATCCTGTTCACCATCGGCGGCTTCTCCGGGCTGATGCTGGCCATCGCCCCGGCGGACTTCCAGTACCACGACACCTACTTCGTGGTGGCGCACTTCCACTACGTGCTGGTACCCGGTGCGATCTTCGGCATCTTCGCCTCGGCCTACTACTGGCTGCCGAAATGGACCGGCCACATGTATGACGAAACCCTGGCCAAGCTGCATTTCTGGATGAGCTTCATCGGCATGAACCTGGCGTTCTTCCCGATGCACTTCGTTGGCCTGGCCGGCATGCCGCGGCGTATCCCCGACTACAACATGATGTTCGCCAACTTCAACATGGTCTCCAGCATCGGTGCCTTCATGTTCGGGGCCACCCAGCTGCTGTTCCTGTTCATCGTCATCAAGTGCATTCGCGGTGGCAAGCCGGCCCCGGCGAAACCCTGGGACGGTGCCGAAGGCCTGGAGTGGACGGTGCCGTCACCGGCGCCCTATCACACCTTCAGCACGCCACCGGAAGTGAAATAGGAGGTCTGCCGTGAGCGAGGTCATCGCGACTCGTCGCCTGGTTACCCGTCTGCTGCTCGTGGTGGTGGTGATGTTCTGCTTCGGCATCTTCATCCTGCCGCCGTTCTACGACGCCATGTGCCGGGTGTTCGGTATCAACGGCAAGACGGCCGGGGCCTACCAGGGCGAGCAAATGGTGGATGAGCAGCGTCAGGTGCGCGTGCAGTTTCTCGCCACCAACGCCGCCGGCATGGTCTGGGAGTTCGGCCCGCAGGCTGACGAGATCCTGGTCCATCCGGGGGAAGCGCGCGACATGCTGTTCGTGGCCTACAACCCCAGCGACCAGCCGATGAGCGCGCAGGCGATTCCCAGCGTATCGCCCTCGAAGGCGGCGGCCTTCTTTCACAAGACCGAGTGTTTCTGCTTCACCCAGCAGGTGTTGCAACCGGGCGAGCGCATCGAGATGCCGGTGCGTTTCATCGTCGACAGGGATCTACCCAAGGACGTGAAGCACCTGACCCTGGGCTACACCCTGTTCGATATCACCGCGCGCAAACCGCCAGTGGCACAGGCTCCATAAGGAGAACAACAATGTCGAGTCACGAAAGTCACGAGAACTATTACGTACCGGCGCAGAGCAAGTGGCCCATCGTCGCCACTATCGGCCTGCTGGTCAGCTTCTACGGTGTCGGTACCTGGTTCAACGATCTGTCGGCAGGCCGCGAAGGTTCCAACGGACCGCTGATCTTCTTCGTCGGCGGGCTGATTCTGGCCTGGATGCTGTTCGGCTGGTTCGGTAACGTCATCAAGGAAAGTCGTAGCGGTCTGTACAGCGCGCAGATGGACCGCTCCTTCCGCTGGGGCATGAGCTGGTTCATCTTCTCCGAGGTGATGTTCTTCGCCGCCTTCTTCGGCGCCCTGTTCTATATCCGTACCTGGGCCGGCCCCTGGCTTGGCGGCGAGGGTGACAAGGGCGTGGCCAACATGCTCTGGGAAGGTTTCGAATACAGCTGGCCGCTGTTGCAGAACCCCGACTCCAAGCTGTTCCCGCCACCCAGTGGGGTGATCGATCCGTGGCACCTGCCACTGCTCAATACCATCCTGCTGGTGTCATCGAGCGTCACCATCACCTTCGCCCACCATGCCCTGAAGAAGAACCACCGTGGCCCGCTCAAGGCCTGGCTGGCCGCGACCATCGTGCTGGCCCTGGCGTTCCTGTTCTTTCAGGTCGAGGAATACATCGAGGCCTACACCGAGCTTGGGCTGACCCTGGGCTCGGGCATCTACGGTGCGACCTTCTTCATGCTCACCGGCTTCCACGGTGCGCATGTGACCTTGGGCACCATCATCCTGATCGTGATGCTGATACGCATCATGCGCGGGCATTTCGCCCCTGATCAGCACTTCGGTTTCGAAGCCGCCGCCTGGTACTGGCACTTCGTCGACGTGGTCTGGCTGGGGCTGTTCATCTTCGTCTACGTCCTGTAGCGGGGCTACCAGGTAACGTGGGACACCAGTTGCCCTGAGTAGAAGCCCCAGACGATCAGGGCAACGGTGATGGCGGTCAGGCCGACACGGACAGTCAGGGCGCCGGCCACGCGGGAACCATGGCCTTCATCCCTGACCAGGAAGAACAGGCCGCTGAACAGGCTGACGAGAGTGGCCAACAGCATGAGGACGATCGCGGCCTTGAGCATGTGAGACTCCGGGGGATTGACGTGATGCATTGCAGTATAGCCAGCAACCCCGATCGTAACGGCAGGGCGCAATGAGCGCCTTCCGTCCCGGTTGGTTGCCCAGCGTGCTGGTTGCCCTGCTGCTGCCGGGGTTGCTCTGGCTGGGCTTCTGGCAGCTGCAGCGTGGCGATGAGAAGCGTCAGCTATTGTCCAGCTTCGAGGCGCGGCGCCAGGCCGAGCCGATCAGTCTCGAGCAACTCGAGCCCATGCCGGACCCCGCCTACCGCCGCGTTCACCTGCGTGGGCACTTCGATACCGAGCACAGCCTGCTGCTGGACAGCCGCATTCGTGATGGTCATGCCGGTGTCGAGTTGCTGCAGCCTTTTTACGATCAGTCCAGCGGCCTCTGGGTGTTGCTCAACCGTGGCTGGCTACCCTGGCCGGACCGGCGCACGCCGCCGCACTTCGATACGCCCGACGGCATGCTGCAGCTCACGGCCTGGGTCTACGTGGCGCCTTCTGGCGGTTTGAATTTGCGATCCGGCGCGGCATCCGAAGGCTGGCCGCGCCTGATCACGCAGGTCGAGGCCGACAGCCTCTGGCGCCAGCTGGGCCGTGGTGGCCTGCCTTTCGAGGTGCGCCTGGAGTCCGGGCCGGCCAGTTATCGCGTCGACTGGCCAATCGTGGCCATGAGTCCCAGCAAGCATCTGGGCTATGCGGTGCAGTGGTTCTCCTTGGCTGCCGCGCTGCTTGGTCTGTTCATCTATCTCGGAATTCACAATGCACGGGAGCGTCGTCATGAACCCAGCCATCGCCATGCCTGAGGCACCGCGCAAGGGGCGTGGGCGCCTGCAGTTGTTGTTGATCCTGGCCATTGCCATCGGCCCGATGTTCCTGGCCAGCGCCATGTACCAGTGGCGCTTCTGGGTGCCGGAGACGCGCAGCTACCACGGCGTGCTGATCGGCGATGGGCGCACCCTGGCCGATCTCGGCGTGCAGGGTGAGGTGGAGCCGCTGTGGCAGATTCTGGTGACAGCGCCCGGCGCATGTGAGGCCGACTGTCAGCAGCTGGTTTACCTGGCGCGGCAGATCCAGATCGGTCTCAACCGCGAGACTGCCCGCGCCAGTCACGGCCTGGCGCTGGCCGAACCATTGCCGGCCGAGTACGACGCCACGCTCAAGCGCGAGTACCCGCAGCTTGGACGCTATCAGCTGGATCTGCAGGCCTACGACAAGGCCGCCGAGGCGTTACCGGGTGCACAGCTGTGGCTGGTCGATCCACACGGCAACCTGGTGCTGCGCTATCCGGCCGGCAGCAAGGGCAAGGCCATTCTCGATGATCTGCGCTACCTGCTGAAAATTTCCCTGATCGGTTGACGCCGCGCTCTGTCCATATCGACAGAGCGTCAGGCCCAGTGCCCAAGGAGTAGACATGCACAAGCCCGGTTACCGTCTAGCGTTGTTCGCGACCCTCCTGACCGTGGTGGTGGTGCTGCTAGGTGCCTACACCCGACTGACCCATGCCGGTCTGGGTTGTCCGGATTGGCCGGGTTGCTACGGCTTTCTCGGCGTGCCGATGAGCGAGCACAAGCAGGCCATCGCCGAAGCACGTTTTCCCGAGGCCCCGGTTGAGGTCGCCAAGGGCTGGTACGAGATGATCCATCGCTACTTCGCCGGCGCCCTGGGGCTGGTGATTCTCGTCATCGCTGCCCAGGCCGTGCGCCGTCGCGCGGAGCCCACCCAGCCGCTCAAGCTGCCGCTGGCGATTCTGGCGCTGGTGATCCTGCAGGGCGCATTCGGCATGTGGACGGTCACCCTGCAGCTGTGGCCGCAGGTGGTCACAGCTCATCTGCTCGGCGGTTTCGCCACGCTCAGTCTGTTGACCTTGCTCACTCTGCGTCTGTCTGGACGCTTCGCCCCGTTGCAGCTGCCAGGACGCCTGCGGACATTGGCGGCGGCGTGCCTGTTGCTGGTGATCGGGCAGATCACCTTGGGCGGCTGGGTCAGTTCCAACTACGCTGCCGTCGCCTGCGTCGACCTGCCTACCTGTCATGGCGAGTGGTGGCCGACGATGGATTTCGGCAAGGGTTTTCACCTGACCCAGCACATCGGCCCCAACTACCTGGGCGGACAACTCGACAGCGACGCGCGCACCGCCATTCACATGAGCCATCGCATCGGGGCGCTGCTGGTAACGCTGGCGCTGTTGGCACTGGCCTGGCAACTGCGCATTGCCAAGCTACCGCGCCTGGCCGGTCTGCTACTGCTGGCGCTGGCCCTGCAGGTTGGCTTGGGCATCAGCAACGTGATCTTCCATCTGCCGCTGCTGGTGGCGGTGGCGCACAACGCAGGTGGCGCTGCTCTGCTGCTGGTTATGGTGCTGATTAACTATCGCCTGAGGACTGTTTCTGCGACGACTCGCGAAGCATCCGGTCTGGCAGGCAGGCGCACGACTCTGGTTTCCAACGGTCTGGTTCAAGGCCGGTAAATAACGAATCAAGGAGCAATGCCATGGCGACAATGCTGCGAGCTCACTCCGAACACGCCACCTGGCGTGATTATCTGGAGCTGACCAAACCGCGGGTGGTGATGCTGATGCTGATCACCTCGCTGGTCGGCATGTTCCTCGCCACCCGTGCCGGTGTGCCCTGGACCGTGCTGCTGTTCGGCAACCTCGGCATCGGCCTTTGCGCTGGCGCGGCGGCGGCGGTCAACCACGTGGTGGATCGGCGTATCGACTCGATCATGGCGCGCACGCACAAGCGTCCGGTCACAGCCGGGCGGGTCTCGCCGGTGGCGGCGCTGGCCTTCGCGCTGCTGCTGGCCATCGCCGGCATGAGCCTGCTGATGGTGTTCACCAACGAGCTGGCCGCCTGGCTGACATTGGCCTCATTGCTTGGGTATGCGGTGATCTACACCGGCTTTCTCAAGCGTGCCACGCCGCAGAACATCGTTATCGGTGGCCTGGCTGGCGCCGCGCCGCCGCTGCTGGGCTGGGTCGCCGTCACCGGTCACCTGAGTGCCGAGCCGCTGCTGCTGGTGTTGATCATCTTCGCCTGGACGCCGCCGCACTTCTGGGCCCTGGCCATCCACCGCAAGGCCGAATACGCCAAGGCCGACATCCCCATGCTGCCGGTGACCCATGGCGAGCACTACACCAAGGTGCATATCCTGCTCTACACCCTGGTGATGTTCGCGGTGACCCTGCTGCCCTACGCCATTCACATGAGCGGGCCGCTGTACCTGGTCTGCGCCCTGCTGTTGGGCGGCCGCTTCCTGCACTGGGCCTGGGTGCTGTACCGTGACAGCAAACCGCACGCGGCGATCAACACCTTCAAGTACAGTATCTGGTATCTGTTCCTGCTGTTTATCGCGCTGCTGGCGGATCACTATCTGCTGCTGAATATCTAAGGTTTTTCATGACGCGTACCCACACAACGGTTTTCGTTCTTGTCGCCATCGTGGCCCTGGTGCTGGGGCTGACCGTCAACAAGGTGCTCAACAGCAAAAGCCAGGGTGACCCGGCGGCACTGCTCGATGCCGGTATCGTCCTGCTGCCGCAGAACCGCAGCCTGCCAGCGCTGAGCCTGATCGATCAGGACGGCAAGGAGGTCGCGGTGGATCAGCTCAAGGGCGACTGGACGCTGCTGTTCTTCGGCTACACCTTCTGCCCGGACATTTGCCCGGCGACCCTCGCCCAGCTGCGCCAACTGCAGACTCAGCTGCCTGAAGAAACTCGCGCACGGCTGAACGTGGTGATGGTCAGCGTCGACCCGCATCGCGATACACCGGAGCAACTGAGCAAGTACCTGGGCTTCTTCAATGCCGGCTTCAAAGGCCTGACCGGCGAAGAGGAAACCCTGCAGAAATTTGCCAACTCGGTGAGCATTCCCTATATCCCGGCTGACACCAGCAAGGAAAACTACACCGTCGACCACAGCGGCAATCTGGTGATCATCGGCCCGGATGGTACCCAGCGCGGTTTCATCCGCGCGCCGATCAACAACACCAAGCTGGCGGCGCAACTTCCCGGACTGGTTTCGGGTAGCTGATCCGCTGGGGGGCGCCTACGCACCACCATCACCCAGGTTGCATGGCACAGCATTTCCCGGATTTCATCCGGGCTACGGACGCCGACGCGTAGGGCGGGTTAGCGGCGCCGAACGCCAATATTGCAAACGCAGATAAGGGCAGTGCGCCGCGTAACCCACCAGGTGATGGATGGCATTGCGCCGACGGTGGGTGACGCCGCTGCAGGCACAGCGGGCGTCTCAAACGGCGTGACAGGTGGTCAACCCGCCCTACGAAACGCGTCGATCCCGCTACAGCGCGAACGGCAGCGGCAGGTTGATCTGCTGACGTTGTGCCAGGCGCCGCTGGAATTCGCCCGGATCATGAATCAGCACTTCCTGCCCGGCGAACGACTCGGCGGCGATCAGACGTGACAGCCAGAAACGCACGCAGGCCACGCGCAGCATGGCTGGCCACAGCTGAGCCTCGGCAGCGCTGAAGGGCCGCAGCGCCGCATAAGCGCCGAGCAGCGCACGGGCACGAGCGCCATCGAGGCTGCCGTCTTCCTGCGAGCACCAGTCGTTCAGGGTAATCGCCAGGTCATAGAGCATCGGCCCAGAGCAGGCGTTGTAAAAGTCGATCACTCCGGCCAGGTGGTTGCCGTCGAACAGCACGTTGTCGCGGAACAGGTCGGCATGCAGGTTGGCACGCGGCAGGGCGAGGATGCGTGGCTTCAGCTCGGCGATCTCGGCCAGCGCATCACGCAGTAGCGGTAACGCCTGTTCATCAAGCTTCAGCGCCTGGCTCGGACCTTCGGCGAGCATCCAGTCCAGGCCGCGGTCGCTGCGACGTTCCACCGGCTGTTCGCGAGTCGCCAGGTGGATGCGGGCCAGCAGGCTACCCACTTCCTGACAGTGATGCGCGTTGGCCTCGCGCACATGCTTGCCGGAAAGTCGGGGCTGCAGCAGCGCCGGTTTCTCCGCCAGGCGGCGCAGCGCCTCGCCATCCTGCGTGCGCAGGGCGTAGGGCACCGGCAGGCCGGCATCGTGCAGCACATCGAGTAATTCGATGAAGAACGGCAGGTCGGCCACCGGCCCGCGTTCGACCAGGGTCAGAACGTACTCACCCTGCTCCAGGCTGACGAAGAAATTACTGTTTTCGCTGCCCGCAGCAATGCCCTGGAAATCACGCAACCGACCAAGCCCGTAGGGCGCCAGGAAGACTTCGAGCTCATGACGCTCCAGGGGGGTGAATACCGACATATCAGACCTTAATGACTTACCAGCTAAAGATTTCCCAGGACGGGATCAGCATGTCCGGATCGTCCGAACGTACGAAGTTGCCGTCGCTGCCATCGGCACGAACGAGAAAGTAGGGTTTACCGTTCTTCGGAATCACCTTGATGGCGTAGAGGAAGCCATTGACCCGGTATTCCTGAATGGTGCGGTCGCCGTCCTGGCGGATGGTCACGTCCGGATCACCCGAGACCGGATCCTCGGCATGCGCGGCAAGCGGAAGACAGGCCAGCAGGCCGACCAGCAACAGGCGATTCAGCGTACCCATGATAATCTTGCTCCTTCGTTGTTCACCGATGCAGCCATTCTACCGCTGCACCCGCCGAAAAGGTTGATCCCGCGCATGAGCCAAGCTCCCCTCGTTCTGGTCGACGGTTCCTCGTACCTGTACCGCGCCTTCCACGCCCTGCCGCCTCTGACCACTTCCAAGGGCATGCCCACCGGAGCGGTAAAAGGCGTGCTGAACATGCTCAAGAGCCTGCGCAAGCAGTACCCGAACAGCCCCTTCGCGGTGGTCTTCGACGCCAAGGGTGGCACCTTTCGCGACGAGCTGTTCGCCGAGTACAAGGCCAATCGGCCCTCCATGCCGGACGAGCTGCGCGTCCAGGTCGAGCCGCTGCATGCCAGCGTGCGCGCTCTGGGTCTGCCGCTGCTGTGCGTCGAAGGCGTTGAAGCTGACGACGTGATCGGCACCCTGGCGCGCCAGGCGGCGGGGGAAAAGCGCGACGTGGTGATCTCCACCGGCGACAAGGACATGGCGCAGCTGGTCTGCCCGCACGTTACGCTGGTCAACACCATGACCGGAAGCGTCTATGACGAAGGTGGCGTGAAAGAGAAATTCGGTGTCGGCCCTGAGCTGATCATCGACTATCTGGCGCTGATGGGTGACAAGGTCGACAACATCCCAGGCGTACCCGGCGTCGGTGAAAAAACCGCCCTCGGCCTGCTGGTCGGCGTTGGCGGCGGTCTCGATATGCTCTATGCCAACCTCGACAAGGTGCCCGAGCTGCCGATCCGTGGTGCCAAGGGCTTGCCGGCCAAGCTCGAAGAACACCGCGAGATGGCCTACCTGTCGTATCAGCTGGCGACCATCAAGACCGACGTACCGCTGAATATCGAGATCGAATCGCTGCATCCCGGCGAGCCGGATCAAGCCGCATTGGTCGAGCTGTACGGCCAGCTGGAGTTCAAGAACTGGTTGGACGACCTGCTGCGCCAGAACAAGACATTGGCCGCCAAGGCTGTGGCTCCGGCCGGCGATCTGTTCGCCGAGCCCACTGGCGAAGCCGTCGAAGAACGCGCCGAACCAACGCCGCCGAGTGCCGGTGATTACCAGTTGGTACTGGAGCAGGCGCAGTTCGATGCCTGGCTGCAGAAGCTGGAGCAGGCCGAGCTGATCGCCTTCGACAGCGAGACCACCAGCATCGACGCTCAGCAGGCGCAGCTGGTCGGCCTGTCCTTCGCGGTCAAGGCTGGCGAGGCTGCCTACGTGCCGCTGGCGCATAGCTACATGGGCGTGCCGCAACAACTCGATCGCGATGCGGTACTCAAGGCGCTCAAGCCGATTCTCGAGGACCCGGCCAAGGCCAAGGTCGGCCAGCACGCCAAGTACGACATCAACGTCCTGGCCAATGCCAGCACACCGATTACCGTACAGGGCGTGGCCTTTGACACCATGCTCGAATCCTATGTGCTGGACTCCACCGCCACCCGCCACGACATGGACAGCCTGGCGCTGAAGTACCTGAACCACAGCACCATTCGCTTCGAGGACATCGCCGGCAAGGGCGCCAAGCAACTGACCTTCGACCAGATCGCTCTGGAGCAGGCCGGCCCCTACGCCGCCGAAGATGCCGACGTGACCTTGCGTCTGCATCAGGAGCTGTGGGGACGCCTCGAAGCCGTGCCCTCCTTGGCCAAGGTGCTGCGCGAAATCGAGATCCCGCTGGTGCCGGTGCTGGCGCGTATCGAGCGCAACGGCGCGCTGGTCGACGCCAAGCTGCTTGGCGAGCAAAGTGTCGAGCTGGGCGAAAAACTGGTGGAGCTGGAGCGCAAGGCCTTCGAGATCGCCGGTGAGGAATTCAACCTCGCCTCGCCCAAACAGCTGGGCGTGATCCTCTACGAGAAACTCGGTTATCCGGTGATCAGCAAGACCGCCAAGGGCCAGCCCTCCACCGCCGAGGCAGTGCTCGCCGAGCTGGCCGAGCAGGACTTCGAGCTGCCCAAGGTGTTGATGCAGTACCGCTCCTTGAGCAAACTCAAGAGCACCTACACCGACAAGCTGCCGGAGCAGATCAACCCACGCACCGGGCGTATCCATACCAGTTATCACCAGGCAGTGGCCGCTACTGGCCGCCTGTCCTCGAGCGACCCGAACCTGCAGAACATCCCGATCCGCACCGCCGAAGGAAGGCGCATCCGCCAAGCGTTCGTCGCGCCCAAGGGCTACAAGCTGATGGCGGCGGACTACTCGCAGATCGAACTGCGCATCATGGCCCACCTGGCCAAGGACAAAGGCCTGCTCGATGCCTTCCACCATGACCTGGACGTACACAAGGCCACTGCCGCCGAAGTGTTCGGCGTGGGGCTGGAAGAGGTGACCAGCGACCAGCGGCGCAAGGCCAAGGCGATCAACTTCGGCCTGATCTACGGCATGAGCGCCTTCGGTCTGGCCAAGCAGATCGACGTCGAGCGCAAGGAGGCGCAGGCCTACATCGACCGCTACTTCGCCCGCTACCCCGGCGTGCTGGCCTATATGGAAAGCACCCGCGCGCAGGCAGCCGAGCAGGGCTATGTCGAGACGGTCTACGGCCGTCGCCTGTACCTGCCGGAAATCCATGCGCAGAACCAGGCCATGCGCAAGGGCGCCGAGCGCGCGGCGATCAACGCACCGATGCAGGGCACGGCGGCTGACATCATCAAGCGCGCCATGATCAAAGTGGACGGCTGGCTGCAGGACAGCGGCATCGACGCGCGCATCATCCTGCAGGTGCACGACGAACTGGTGCTGGAGGTGCGTGAGGAACTGATCGACGAGGTCAGCGCCAAACTCAAGAGTCTGATGAGTGGTGCCGCCGACTTGGACGTACCGCTGTTGGTGGAAGTGGGTGTCGGCGCCAACTGGGACGAAGCGCATTAAGCCCCGTCGCCGCGGCGTAAAGCCGCGGCCGCTCTAGCTTTGGGGTTTCAGGGAATCAAAAGGCGCTTTCTTATTGCAAATGGTTTTTAAGAAGGCGATGAACTTTCCGCGAAGCCGCCCGGTCAGAGATCTTGAATGGCCGCAAAGCCCTTCAATGCTCCTTTGTTGTGTTAAGTGTTGGCAGACATCTGAACCCCGCCCTAGCGGTTCAGACCTTGAACCCCGAACTTCTCCCTCCCCATACGAAGCTCGGGGTTTTTTTTGCCTGTAAAAAGGCCGCTAGCGGCGATCTGATGACCCTCTCCCGCTTGCGGGAGAGGGTGCCCGAAGGGCG
>JBLUOL010000051.1:0-29793 GCA_048065775.1 Pseudomonas sp. GW6 | reverse complement strand
CCCGCAGCGACCATGCCGCCGAGGGTGGCGCCATCGCCCAGGTGGGGCGGTTCGCAGGGCAGCATCTGGTTGTTGGCCTCGAGCGCCGCCTCGATCTCGCTGAGCGGCGTACCGGCGCGGGCGGTGAGCACCAGCTCGGTGGGGTCGTAACTGACGATACCGCGATGCTGGCGGGTATCCAGTACTTCGCCTGTGGTGGCGCGGCCCAGATGCGCCTTGCTGCCGCTGCCCTGAATGCGCAGCGGGGTGGCGCTGTTCAGGGCGTGGTTGACCTGTTCCAGCAGCGCGGCGCTGGCATCGAAATCATGCTGCATCAGAAGCGCTCCAGTTCCGGGAAGGGCAGTTGGCCGTGGTGCACATGCATGGCGCCGAACTCGGCGCAGCGGTGCAGGGTGGGGATGTTCTTGCCCGGATTGAGCAGGCCGCTTGGGTCGAACGCCGCCTTCACCGCGTGGAACAGGGTGATCTCGTCGCTGTTGAACTGCGCGCACATCTGGTTGATCTTCTCGCGGCCGACGCCGTGCTCGCCGGTGATGCTGCCGCCGACCTTGACGCAGAGTTCGAGGATCTTGCCGCCGATGGCCTCGGCGCGCTCCAGCTCGCCGGGTACGTTGGCATCGAAAAGAATCAGCGGGTGCATGTTGCCGTCGCCGGCGTGGAACACGTTGGCCACGCGCAGGCCGTACTCCTCGGACAGTTCGGCAATGCCGCGCAGCACGCCCGGCAGCTCGCGGCGCGGGATGGTGCCGTCCATGCAGTAGTAGTCCGGCGAGATGCGCCCGACCGCGGGGAAGGCGTTCTTGCGCCCGGCCCAGAATTTCACTCGCTCGGCCTCGTCGCGCGCCAGGCGCACTTCGGTGGCGCCGGCCTTTTCCAGCACCTCGCGCACGCGCTCGCAGTCGTCGGCCACATCGGCTTCCACGCCATCCAGCTCACAGAGCAGGATGGCTTCGGCCTCCACCGGGTAGCCGGCGTGGATAAAGTCTTCGGCGGCGCGAATGGCCAGGTTGTCCATCATCTCCAGGCCGCCGGGGATGATGCCGGCGGCGATGATGTCACCCACCGCGCGGCCGGCTTTTTCCACCGAATCGAAGGCGGCCAGCAGCACCTTGGCCACCTGCGGCTTGGGCAGCAGCTTGACCGTTACCTCGGTGACGATGCCGAGCATGCCTTCGGAGCCGGTGAACAGCGCCAGCAGGTCGAAACCCGGCGCGTCCAGGGCGTCGCTGCCGAGGGTCATGAACTCGCCTTCGACGGTGAGGATGTCGACCTTGAGCAGGTTGTGCACGGTCAGGCCGTACTTCAGGCAATGCACGCCGCCGGCGTTCTCGGCGACGTTGCCGCCGATGGAGCAGGCGATCTGCGAGGACGGATCAGGAGCGTAATACAGGTCGAAGGGCGCAGCGGCCTGAGAAATCGCCAGGTTACGCACGCCAGGCTGGACGCGGGCGAAGCGACCTTCGCGGTTGATCTCGAGAATCTGGTTGAAGCGCGCCATCACCAAAAGGATGCCCTTCTCCAGCGGCAGTGCGCCGCCAGACAGACCGGTACCCGCACCGCGCGCCACCACCGGTACGCCACGGGCGTGGCAGAGCTTGAGCAACTGCTGCACCTGCTCGATGCGCTCGGGCAGCACCACCAGCATGGGCGTGGTGCGATAGGCGGAAAGCCCGTCGCACTCATAGGGTTTGAGGTCTTCCTGGGTGTGCAGGATGTCGAGATCGGGCAGGCTCTGGCGCAACTCGGCCAGTAGGGCGGTCTTGTCGACCGCGGGTAGCGCGCCGTCGACGCGCTCGTCGTACAGAATGCTCATGGCAGGCTCAATCGTGGACGTTGTTGTTATTGGCGGTCATGCCGCGACCTTGGCCTACATGTTTAGGCCGTCTGTATTTTTCCGTCCATCTTTGCTCATGCTGGTATGACCAGTTTATTTCGTCAGCCTTTCACCACGATCCAGACAAAAGGCTTATGCTTTATGGCCTAGCCGCTGGCTGAGAACGCAAGTGAATGTGTCTGCGAAAACTGGTACGACCAGTTGTGGGGGTGCTGAAATGAATCCGAATCAGGGTGCTGCACGACGCCAGGTGAGTGACGTGGTGGCCGAGCGCATCGAGCGGCTGATCGTCGACGGCGTACTCAAGGTGGGCCAGCCACTGCCGTCGGAACGGCGCCTGTGCGAAAAACTGGGCATCTCCCGTTCTGCGCTACGCGAAGGTCTCAAGGTGTTGCGCGGTCGCGGCATCATCGAGACCGCTCAGGGCCGCGACTCACGGGTGGCCAAGCTCAGTGGCGAGCGTGACGCCAGTCCACTGATGCACCTGTTCAACTCACAACCGCGCACCCTGTATGACCTGCTGGAAGTACGCGGCCTGCTCGAAGGCGAGTCGGCGCGCCTGGCGGCGCTGCGTGGCACCGAGGCGGATTTCGTCCTGCTGACCCGACGCTACGAAGAGATGCTGGCGGCTCATGCACAGGAAAATCCGGTCGACCCGCGCGAACACGCACGCCTCGATCATGCCTTCCACCTGGCCATCTGCGAGGCCTCGCACAATCCGGTGCTGGTGCACACCCTGCAATCGCTGACCGACCTGATGCTCAGCACCGTATTCGCCTCGGTGAACAACCTCTACCACCGCCCGGCGCAGAAGCGCCAGATCGACCGCCAGCATTCACGGCTGTATCACGCGGTAATCGAACGCCTGCCGGAACAGGCGCAGCGCGCCGCTCGCGACCATATCAACAGCATCCGCGACAATCTGCAGGAGATCGAGCAGGAAGAGCAGCGCCTGGTGCGCGCGACCATGCGCCTTGAAGGTTGGGCCTGATAGGGTCGTGCGCCGCCCTGACACAGATACGGTATGCGACGAGCATGACTGTCCGCACAGAATGATGGCGTTTTAGCAGCTATTATTGCGCCCCTTGCGCAGTAGCCGGGTATTCATCCCTGCCGAAACTGCCCCTCCGCATTCCAATAAAAATCCCGCATTCAAGGGTTTACCCGTCACTGCAGGCGCCGGCCTGTGGTGCATTGCCTCGTCCTCGAATTTTGGAGTATCGACGTTTTGAAGAAGTATCTGTCTATCTTTCTGCTCGCCTGTAGCACGCTGGTAAGCATGCCCAGCCTGGCGCAGTTGAGCGATTCCGAAGCCATGAACATGGCCGGCCTGCAGCGTTCGCTGAGCCAGCGCATGGTCAAGAATTACCTGATGCTGGGGGCGGATGTGCGTGTCGATGCCGCTCAGCGTCAGTTGCAGGAAACCGTCGAGCGCTTCGATGCCAGCCAGAAGGCACTCAACGCCTACGCGCCCAACCCGGCTATCAAGGCTGCCTTGGCTCAGGTCGATGCCACCTGGGCCACCTATCGCCAGCAGATCGAGGCCAAGCCCGATCACGCCCAGGCGGCAGCCATTTTCAGCACCAGCGAAACCCTGTTGCAGCAGACTCAGACTGTCAGTGATGAGATGGCCAGGCATCTGGGCGAAATGGGCGCAGCGGTCAACCGCACGGGTTGGGCCCGTGTACAGACCCAGCGCATCGCCATGCTCTACATGCTCAAGTCGTGGAAAGTCGCGGCGCCGGACATTGACGCGAAGATGGACAAGGCTGTCAGCGACTTCGAGACCATCCTCGGCGAGCTGGAGGCGCGCGGTACGCCCAATGAGGAAATCGCCGCCGCACAGCGCCGTGCTCGCGCTCACTGGGGCTTCACCCTCAAGGGCATCGACCTGCACAACACCCAGTCCTCCGTACCCACCGTGATCACCGTGAGCACCGATTCGCTATTTCGCCAGCTCAACGAGCTGACGCGTCTATACGCGGGTTTGCAAGCGGACGAGTAAGGATTGCACCACCCTCCACCCGCATTTGCGCTATAACAGAGCGCAAGTCGAGCAGAGGTGACGGGCATGAGCGAAGCAACTGATCAGGCGGTCTACAAGACCCTGCTGGAGTCCACCCGGGCTATTCCCTGGAAGATCGACTGGAAGAGCATGACTTTCGCCTACATCGGCCCGCAGATCGAGACGCTGCTGGGCTGGTCGCAGGCCAGTTGGGTCAGTGCCGAGGACTGGGCGACGCGCATGCACCCGGACGATCGCGAGAAGGTGGTGGAGTTCTGCATCTCGCAATCACAGAACGGCGTCGATCATGAGGCCGACTACCGCGCGCTGACCGCCGCCGGCGATTACGTGTGGATTCGCGACGTGGTGCACGTGGTGCGCGATGACAACGGCGAGGTGGACTCGCTGATCGGCTTCATGTTCGACATAAGTGAGCGCAAGAAGACCGAGGAGCAGCTGCTGACCCTGCAGAAGCAGCTGGAGGAATACTCCTACAAGGACGGCCTCACTGGTGTGGCCAACCGGCGCATGTTCGACAGCGTGCTGGCCACCGAATGGGCCAATGCCCAGCGCACCCAGCAGCCGCTGTCACTGATCCTGCTGGATATCGATCACTTCAAGCAGTTCAACGACCACTACGGCCATATCCAGGGCGACGATTGCCTGAAGAGTGTCGGCCAGGCCCTGAGCCGCGCGGCCAGCCGGCCACGGGATTTCGTCGGCCGCTTCGGTGGCGAGGAGTTCGTGCTGGTACTGCCGGAGACCGACGAGGCCGCCGCCCGGCATATTGCCGAGCGCTGCCGCCAGCAGGTGCGCCAGCAGCGCATCGCTCACGCGCGCTCCGCCGTGTCGTCGCTGCTCACCATCAGCCTCGGCGTGGGCACCATCGTGCCGGGCGCCCATGATCGTCCGCTGGATTTCCTCAATAGCGTCGACAAGCTGCTCTACCAGGCCAAGCAACGCGGTCGTGATCGCCTGGAGGTGGCCAGAGCGCCTGCTCGCCCGGGTCTGGACGAAGCCGCAGATGTCCAGGCCTGAGCAATCGTTGACCTGTCTCGGCTGCTGATCGATAGCCCGAGGGCATGTGCCTGAGAGCCTCCGCGCCAGCAGAGCGCATGGCCGCGCAACCACAGCCACTGCATCAATACCGGGGCGCACACCGCGTCGTGATCGTTCAGGCCAACGTCCGGCTACCGGTTTTTTGCACCATACCGCGCGCATCAAACACGCATGGAATTTTCCCATAGCGTCCGTGCGCTTTTGCCCAATCCGCACCATGTCGCTTGGCCGATTTCCTGACTCAGTCTGCAAGGCATTGCAACTTACTTTGCTTCAAGCGTACGTATCCGAGGACAAATAGATATGTTGTCACTTATCATACGTCCTACAACTGCGCAGGTGGTTGTGCATCCCGGCTTTGCCGCCGGGTCTCATTCATTGTCCCGATGGCGCCTTGCCCGCCATGCACTGACAGGAGAACGCCATGCTGAGTCTGACTGGCCACAATTACATCGGCGGTGAGCGCCGCGCCGCCGGCACCGTCGAGCACAAAAGCCTCGACGCCAGCAGCGGTGAAGCGCTGCCGTACACCTTTATCCAGGCCACACCGGAAGAAGTCGACGCGGCCGCCCAGGCTGCTGCTGCCGCTTACCCGACCTACCGCAATCTGTCGGCCGTGCGTCGTGCCGAGTTCCTCGAGGCCATCGCCGACGAAATCGACGCCCTCGGCGATGACTTCGTCGCCCTGGTCTGCCGCGAAACCGCATTGCCGGCTGCCCGCATTCAGGGCGAACGTGGTCGTACAAGTGGCCAGATGCGCCTGTTCGCCAAGGTGCTGCGTCGTGGTGACTTCTACGGTGCGCGCATCGACCGCGCCCTGCCGGATCGCCAGCCGCTGCCGCGCCCGGATATCCGCCAATACCAGATCGGCGTCGGTCCGGTCGCTGTGTTCGGCGCCAGCAACTTCCCGCTGGCCTTCTCCACCGCCGGTGGCGATACCGCCTCGGCCCTGGCAGCCGGTTGCCCGGTGGTGTTCAAGGCGCATAGCGGCCACATGGCCACTGCCGAGTGCGTGGCCGATGCAGTGATCCGCGCCGCCGAGAAAACCGGCATGCCCAAGGGCGTGTTCAACATGATCTTCGGTGGCGGCGTCGGCGAGATCCTGGTCAAGCACCCGGCCATCCAGGCCGTCGGCTTCACCGGTTCGCTGAAAGGTGGTCGCGCCCTGTGCGACATGGCCGCTGCCCGTCCGCAGCCGATCCCGGTATTCGCCGAGATGTCCAGCGTCAACCCGGTGATCGTTCTGCCGGGCGCCCTGAAAGCGCGTGGCGCCACCGTGGCCAAGGAGCTGGCGGGTTCCGTGGTGCTGGGTTGCGGTCAGTTCTGCACCAATCCTGGTCTGATCATCGGTATTCGCAGCGCTGAATTCAGCGAGTTCGTCGCCGGCCTGGCCGACGCCATCGGCGCACAACCGGCGCAGACCATGCTCAACGCCGGCACACTGCGCAGCTACGCCAACGGTGTGGCGCAGCTGAGCGGCCATGCCAAGGTCAGCCGCCTGGCAGGCAACGAGCAGGCCGGCAACCAGGCGCAGCCGCAGCTATTCAAGGCTGACGTGAGCATGCTGCTCGAAGGCGACCACCTGTTGCAGGAAGAAGTCTTCGGCCCGACCACCATCGTCGTCGAAGTCGCCGACAGCACCGAGCTGACCCGTGCCCTGCAGAGCATGCACGGCCAGCTGACCGCGACCCTGATCGCCGAGCGTGAAGACCTCGCCACCTTCCGCGACTTGCTGCCGCTGCTGGAAGTCAAAGCCGGCCGCATACTGCTCAACGGTTACCCGACCGGTGTGGAAGTCTGCGACTCCATGGTCCATGGCGGCCCGTACCCGGCGACTTCCGACGCTCGCGGTACTTCGGTCGGCACCCTGGCGATCCACCGCTTCCTGCGTCCGGTCTGCTACCAGAACTACCCGGACGAGGTACTGCCGGAGGCGCTGCAGAACGCCAACCCGCTGGGTATTCAGCGTCTGGTCGACGGCGTACACACGCGTGATGCGCTGAGCTGATCCGGGCGCTGCAACGAACAATGCCGTACCCGTTAGGGTGCGGCATTTTTGTTTGGGCGGTTCACTGCCCAGATGGCACGAACTCATTTGACGGTCATCTGACTGCGTAACCGATCAAGCGATCACTGGGCACCTTCGCCGAACTAGCCAAATACACCCTTGTGACGACAGAGCCCTCCACCGAATCGCTAACATCCAGCATGCCCCCCGGAATAAATCGTTAAACCTCGACTGGCCTGGCCTTTCACTCACTCTATTCAAATGACACCGCCCCTGCGGACCATTAAACGAAGCCCACCCGCCAGGACAAATACGTATCATGAGGCAGCGGGTTCGCTTGGTAAGCTCGCTCTCAGACAATTCTTGTCAATGTGGCCGTCATGGAAGAAAACGCGCAACAGCGCTCAGAACGCTATGTATCCGCCCGCAGCCAGCACCCCGCGTGGCTTTTGCTCGCCTCGCGGCGTGCTCCGCTCGTATTGGGCTGCCTGCGCACGCTATTCGAGCGGGCGCATGATGGGATCCCCATGGAGGATGCGCTGCAAGCGCTGTCCGAAATGCTGGCTGCTTATGCCAGCCAGGAGCTTTACGAAATCGACCCAGATGCAACGCATCTCCAAGCAGGTCGTGAACTTCGTGAATGGATCAAGCGGCGCCTCGTCGTAGAGCGAGAGGGCCGTATCTATGCAACCGACGCACTGGAGTCAGCCATCCAGTTCGTAGATTCGCTGGATAGTCGGATCATGACTTCCACAGCATCTCGCCTTTCGGTGGTTCAGCGCGAGATCGAAAACCTGGAAACGGGTCTGAACCCCAGCCCAACTGGCCGTATTGCCAGCCTGCGCCGCCGAATCCAGGATTTGGAGCACGAGCTAGCGCAGGTAGAAGCTGGCAACGTCGTCGTGCTGGACGAAGCGCAGGCGATAGAGGGTATACGCGAGGTATATAACCTGGCCACCAGCCTGCGCGCAGACTTTCGACGAGTTGAAGACTCTTGGCGCGAGGCGGATCGCGCCCTTCGACACTCGATCATCAGCGAGCAGTCTCACCGTGGAGAAATCGTCGATCGGTTGTTGGACGGGCAAGATGCTCTACTCAACACTCCCGAGGGGCGTGTCTTCGAAAGCTTCCAGCAGCAACTGAGGCAGTCCGCTGAGCTGGAAACCATGCGTGAGCGCTTGCGCACCATCCTTCGTCATCCAGCGGTTCCAAAGGCGTTGAATCGTCCCCAGCAACGTGAGCTACGTTGGCTGGCGTTACGCCTGGTTCGGGAGTCGCAGGCTGTGCTCCAAGCGCGCGCCCGAAGCGAGCGCGATGTTCGTGGCTTCATGAAGACGGGGCTGGCCGCCGAGAATCATCGCGTTGGACAGTTACTCAACGATTTCTTCAATCTAGCGCTCAGCGTCGACTGGCAACGCCAGTCAGAACGCCGTAAGCCTGCATCTTTACCACCAGTTGGCGTAGCCATTACCGGTGTCCCGGCAATCGAGCGTCTGCGCTTCAAGACTCTGGATGACGATGATACGGGCGAGCTGGATCTGAGTTTGAAGCCTGCGGGGTTGGAGCAGATTGATGATGACTTCTGGGATGCCTTCGACGGGCTGGATCGTGAAGCGCTGATTCAGGACACCCTGGCTGTGCTGGCGGAGCAGGGGCGCCCTGTGAGTCTCGGGGAGCTTGCGTCTTTGCTTCCACCTGCTCACGACCTAGAAACCTTTGCGCTCTGGTTGGCGATGGCACGCGAGGCAGGTATTGAGGTGCTGAAAGAGGAGCGTCAGCTCGTGGAGTTAGTTGACGAGGATGAGCAACGCTGGCGCTTCAATCTGCCTTATGTCGGACTCGACCACGAGGCACTCAAAGACATCGATTGGGAGTTGTGAGCATGGCAGGGATCTTCGATCGAATTGCAGGTGCCTCTGGCACCGACGAAACGGAGCTGACGGTGGAGCCCATAGCGTTGGATGACGGCATGGATGATGAACAGCCTCTTATGAGCGCCGCTGTTCAGGTCGATGAGCGCCGGACGCCGCAACGGGTACGTGAGGCCGTACAGGAAATGCTCAAGTACGGGCTGCTGGAAGAAAGTCACAAGCCCAATCTGTATCGCTCGGCGCTTGCCAATATCGAGGCGGTCGACACAATCCTGGAACCCCTCGACCTGGCCATGGGGGTCGACGAGGTTCGCGGGCTGGTGTTCGTCACCGTTCGTCAGGGCGAGGGGGCCGAGCAGGATGACTGGTCGCACCCCCTTGTGCGCAGGCAAAGGCTGAACCTGGAGCAGTCCCTGCTGATCGCCATTCTGCGCCAGCATTTCATCGCCTACGAACAGGAAAGCGGTACGGGTGCCACTCAGGCACTGGTAGCTGTTGATGAGCTGATTCCGCAATTGCAGGTTTACCTGGGCGAGCTGGGCAGTGAGGCGAAGGAGCGCAATCGCGTCATCACGCTGCTGGATCAGCTCAAGGGGCATGGTTTGGTGTCGGCTCTGGACGCCCATGACCGCGTCATCATCCGCCCCATCATTACCCACTTGGCCAACCCGGAGAACCTGCAGGCACTGGTGGTTTGGCTGCGCGAGCAGGTGCAGGGCGCGACTACCCCGGCTGCCGCTGCTGAGGAGGACGAGGCGTGAAGCAAGCACTGCTCTGGCGTGACAGCGAGACCTTCATTCTCAGCAGCATCGAACTCTATAACTGGGGCGGCTTTCAGGGCTATCACCGTGCCGAGATCGATCCCTCAGGCACCGCCGTGATCGGCCCAACGGGTAGCGGTAAAACGACGCTGGTGGATGCTCTGATGACCTTGCTGTGCGCCAACCCGCGCTACAACCTAGCTTCCACAGGTGGGCATGAAAGCGACCGTGATCTGGTGTCCTATGTGCGCGGGGTTACCGGCCCTGGAGACGGAGGTGTAGAGCAATCTCATATCGCGCGCCAGGGTAAGACGGTCACCGCCATTGCAGCCACGCTCGAGCGTGATGGCACGCAAGTTCGACTGGGCGCTGTGCTCTGGTTCGAGGGCACCAGCTCCTCGGCGTCCGATCTGAAGAAACTGTGGCTGTTAAGCGAGTCCACTGAGCAGACGCTGGAGCATTGGCTGAGCCAGCATCACGCAGGTGGCATGCGGGCGCTGCGTCAGATGGAGAAGGATGGGACGGGTATCTGGCCGTATCCCAGCAAAAAAGCCTTCCTGGCCAGGCTCAGGGATTACTTCGAAGTCGGTGAAAACGCCTTCACCTTGCTCAACCGCGCAGCCGGCCTGAAACAGCTCAATAGCATCGATGAGATCTTTCGCGAGTTGGTGCTCGATGACCGCTCCGCTTTCGGGCGGGCTGCCGAGGTCGCCAGCAGCTTCGATGATCTAACTGACATCCACCGAGAGCTGGAAACCGCTAGAAAGCAGCAGCGCTCATTGCAACCGGTCGCCGAAGGCTGGGAGCGTTATAGGGCCTTGCAAGAACAGCTGCAGGATAAACAAGCTCTCGAAGGCATCCTCCCAGTCTGGTTCGCCGAGCAGGGGTATCGCCTGTGGTTGGCTGAAACCAACAGGCTGGAGACGGAGCACAAGCAGGCCGAACTCGATCAGGAGCAATGCAGGAGTCAGCTTGAGATCCAGAAGGGCGTGGTTGATCAACATCGCCAGAGCTACCTGCGAGTAGGTGGCGCAGGGATAGATCAATTACGCGGGCGCATTGCTGATTGGGTCAGGGAGTGCGATAAGCGACGCCTGAAAGCCGAGCAATACCAACGCTTGGCCAAGGGGCTTGGACTAGCGGATGAGTTATCGGCCGCTGCTCTCAAGGAGAATCAGCAGCAGATCGCGGCACGCCTGGAAATACTGACCCAGCAAATTACTGACGCGCGTCAAAAGGCGTTCGATGCAGGTCTCGTTCAGCAGGAACTCAATGGCCGCCTGCAGCGCTTACAGCAGGATCGTGCTGAGGTTGAGAGACGGCCAGGCTCGAACCTGCCTGGGCATTTTCATGCTTTTCGAGGGGAGCTGGCGCAGATGCTTGGCGTCGATGAATCGGCCCTGCCTTTCGTTGCCGAGCTGGTGCAGGTCAAGCCCGAGGAGCTGGTCTGGCGGGGGGCCATCGAGCGGGCAATCGGCAGCCACCGCCTGCGTATCCTGGTGCCGCAGGGTGCGTCCGAGGCTGCACTGCGTTGGGTGAACCAACGACACAACCGCTTGCATGTGCGCTTGTTGGAGGTCAAGGAACCGTCGTCGCGCCCTGTGTTCTTCGACGATGGTTATACCCGCAAGCTGACCTTCAAGGAGCATCCGTACCGCGAAGCGGTAAAGGCGCTACTGGCGGACAACGACCGACATTGCGTGGAGAGCACGGAGCAATTGCGTCATACCCCGCACGCCATGACGGCTCAGGGGCTGATGTCGGGTAAAGAACGCTTCTTCGACAAGCAGGACCAGAAGCGCCTCGATGAAGACTGGCTGACCGGCTTCGATAACCTCGACCGTCTGGCCTTCCTGACTGAACAAATTCGCGAGGTCAATGAACAGCTCGCGCCTGCCAGGCTGGCCTTGGATGCTGCCCAGGGCGATGTCCGCAAGTTGGAGGATCAAGCTTCGCTGCTGCAGCGCGTCGAAGAACTGCAGTTCGAGGAGATTGATCTGCCGGGCGCCGAGCGTCAGCTGGAGTCGCTGCGTGCTCAGCTGGACACCCTGACACGTCCCGACTCTGACCTCGCCCTTATCAAGGCTGAGCTGGATGAAGCTGAGGCATTGCTGGACTCTCTGGATCGACAGAGGCAACAACTTATCGAGCAGTGCGGTCAGTTGAAAATTCAGTTCGAGCAGGCCGCATCCGCTACTCGTAAGGCTTATCGCGGCGCCGAAAAGGGGCTGAGCGATACGCAACGTGAGTTGGCGCTAGCGCACTTCCCGACCCTGAGTGCTGATGACCTCGGCGATATTGTCGAGCTGGAGCGCAAGCATACGCATGAGCTGCAAGGGCAGCTCAAAGCGCTCGGCGATAAACTCGGCGATCAGAAAACAGAGCTAGCCAAACGTATGTCCGACGCTCTGAAGGTGGACACCGGGGCGCTTGCGGAGGTCGGGCGAGAACTGGTGGACGTACCCAGGTATCTGGAACGTCTTCGCGTGCTGACCGAGGAAGCCCTGCCCGAGAAACTCAAGCGCTTCCTGGAATACCTCAATCGTTCCTCGGATGACGGCGTCACCCAACTGCTCAGCTATATCGACCATGAAGTTTCGATGATCGAGGAGCGCTTGGATGACCTGAACAGTACGATGCAGCGTGTCGACTTTCAGCCCGGACGCTATCTGCGCCTGGTGGCGAAAAAGGTCATTCATGAAAGCCTGCGCACCTTGCAACAGGCTCAGCGCCAACTGAACTCGGCGCGCTTCATCGATGATGAAGGCGAGAGTCACTACAAGGCATTGCAGGCGCTCGTTGGGCTGCTTAAAGATGCCTGCGAGCACAGCAGGAACCAGGGCGCCAAGGCGCTTCTGGATCCGCGCTTCCGCCTGGAGTTCGCGGTCTCGGTGATCGATCGAGAAAGCAAGAGTGTCATCGAAACCCGAACAGGCTCTCAGGGCGGTAGTGGTGGTGAGAAGGAGATCATCGCCTCCTATGTGCTGACCGCATCACTCAGCTATGCGCTTTGTCCCGATGGCAGCAGCCGGCCGTTGTTCGGCACCATCGTTCTCGACGAGGCGTTCTCGCGCAGCTCCCATGCGGTTGCCGGTCGGATCATCGCGGCGCTGAGGGAGTTCGGCCTGCACGCTGTCTTCATCACGCCCAACAAGGAAATGCGCCTGCTGCGCCACCATACGCGTTCGGCAGTCGTCGTTCATCGGCGCGGCGTGGAATCCAGTCTGGTTTCCCTGAGCTGGGAAGCTTTGGATGAGCATCATCAACAGCGCATCAAGGCCATGCATGAAGTCGCCCACTGACATCAGTCGCAGCCTGGCCAGACAATGGCAGCGCTCCAGCGTACGCCTGGAACGCTTGCTCAATCCCGATAGCTGGCCGCAAAGCCTCAACATCGGCAAGCCTTCGGCACGCCTGTTCGCTGACAACATTCAGGCAGTGCTCCGCCATGTGGAGAACTGGCGGAGCGTGAAGGTGGGTAAGGTCGACTGGGAACCTGTCAGCTACCGAGCTGGGCTGGACCCCATTCCCCTGCCGACGCGCTGGCATCTGCGCACCCCCTCCGAATGGATTGCCGCGACCAATGTTCCGAGGATCTGCGAGGAATACGCTCAACTCGAGTATCTGGTCGAGCAGGTCGACAGTACCTTCCATGCGCTGCTGGTAGCGCAACGAAGTCTGTGGCTGGCGAAGCCGTCTGAAGAAGTCGTAGCCACGGCGCAACTCGCCACCCGGTTGTCGCCAGGCTGTGCCCGAGGCCGTCCACTGCGCCTGCTTGCAGAGCACGGCGTAGACACCAAGTTTTTTGAGCGCAACGCCAGCTTGCTGACCAAACTGCTCGATGAGCGCTTCGAAGGCGCGGCGTCCGAGCAAGGCCTGACAACTTTTCTGGACGCCTTTGAAGAAACCAGTCACTGGGTTCTGGTCGTTCCTCTTCAGCCTGAGCTGTTGCCCTTCAAGCGGCTTAGGCTCACTACTGCGGAACTGGCCGAGACCGTACTTCCCGGTTCACGATTGCTCGTGGTGGAAAATGAGCAATGCATTCACTTGCTGCCTGAAACCTTACCGGACACCTTGGCTGTACTGGGCTCAGGGCTCGATCTGCAGTGGTTGGCGTCTGCGCAACTGACCGGGAAACAGATCGCATACTGGGGCGACATGGATACCTGGGGCCTGCTGATGCTTGGGCGAGCGAGGCTCCATCAACCAGCAGTCGAAGCACTATTGATGGAGCAAGAGCTGTTTGAACAGCACTCACCGGTGAGCGCAGTCGTCGAGCCGACCAAAGCTCAGGAGTCGGCCCCACCTGGTTTGCTGGCTGACGAAGCGGACTTCTATCGGTATCTGCTGGTGCAAGAACGAGGACGTCTTGAGCAGGAGTACCTGCCAAAGGAACAAGTTGAGCGCGCTATCGAGCAGTGGGCTCGAAAGATCCCTGTATAGAGCGGCTGGCGGTGGGCTCAATAGCCCTGTAATCCTTAGACCGCCTACCCTTAAACCACAATCTTCAGATATTCCTTCTCTGAAATTGCCAACGTTGATCGCTTTAGGCGGCCGGTTTTCAGCGTTGGTCTGCAGCGAGCCTTTCCACCTCCTCGACGAGACTAAGGGCGATTCACGATTCCGGTCGACTTAAAGCGCCGGAGGCCGGGATGCTCACGGATTTCCGGTCAGTTGAGTTGCACCATGGCCGAGCCGATCTCGCGCTCGCCAGATTCCGGTCTGATGACGCGACCAAGAGCGCTCGGCTGTTTCCGGTTGCGCTGGAGCGTATGGTCGGGGCTGGTTGACTGCCTGCGCACAGCATTCCGGTCAGACAGCGACACAGGGAAATTCACCACTTACTGCGCGGTTTACAGGGCGACGGGAGTCCAGCGCTCGCCCCAGTTTTGCATCCACCGGAATTTGCCGAGCGCCTTGGATCACAGGAACACCTTCGCCGAAATAGTCAAATGAACCCTCATTTCCTAATCTGGGAGCTGACGAAATTTGCGGCATCTACGTTAGCGCAGCGGAACATCGAGTTACCGTGTGTCTCGTAAGTAATCGGGAGCGCACGCTGATGAGATGGTTTTTCGTGGTGATGCTTTGCGGTGGGGCAGGTCTCTGGCTAAGCGCCCAATATCAAGTTCCTCAATGGTTGCTTTGGCTCCTGCTGGCGCTGGGAACCACGATGTGGGGCCTGGCCAAGTGGATGGAGCGGCAGGAGGCCAAGACGGAGTGCAGTCATGATTGAGCACACAGATCCGGGTTGGTCTGCATGCCCAATACTGCAGGCTTTGCAGCTTTCTGCACGGCAAACACTAGTTGGCATTGCACCTTATCTGGAGCGGTTTCACAGTGGGCGGGAAGGCCTGCAGGAATTCCAGGTTGATGGACTGCTGTTCTACCCTCTGGAGCTAAACAAGGGCGTGCTGGTACGTTCGCCTCAATGGCCGCGGCGCTTAACTGCGCGCTGGGTGGCGGGCGCTGGCGAGCCAGCTACCCGGGGCTTTGAGTTCATGACCAGGAGATAACGAGATTGACCCTCCCTTACGAAAGAACACGCGCCATCCTCAAAACAGAGGAGTTCCTGCGTGAACTCTCCCGTCATTCGGGGTTACCGCAGGATATCCGCAGCTATGCGAAAAGCCTGCTCAGGCACTATCCATCTGCCGATCAAATTTTCTCGCTGGGGCGCCTTGAGGAATGTCTGGTAAACGAAGCGCTTGAAGATGAATACCGACGGCGGGTAATCGCCTTCCACCAGCCGTTGCTCTGCTCGTCGCTGGAGTCGACACGATAGCAATGTCCTGCCCTCATTCTGAGCCGCCGGTGTCTCACCTCGTCAGGCAGCGGGTTAAGTTTCTGCGCAAGGGGAGGCCTTTCAGCATCAGGTGTCTTGCAGGGCTTGGTTCGAGCTCGGCCATCTCCAAGGCAGTCGCCCAGCTTGTTCGCCGTGGCGAGCTTGAGCGTGTGTATCGTGGCATCTACATGCGGCCGAAATACAGTCAGTACACTGGTCGGGTTCATCGTCCTGGGCCTTGGGACTTGGTGAATCTGATTGCCAGGCAGAACCGTTGGAAGCTGCAGATCCACGGCGCTGATGCCGTGAGACATTTCGGGCTGAGTACACAGATGCCGGTCATCCCGATCTATTACACGAGCGGCTCCAGTCGATCTCTATTCGTGGGGAAGGCCGAGATCAGGCTCGTGCATGCCGCTCCGATGGTGATGCAGTGCGCAGGAACCAAAGTGGGGATGACCATCAGCGCTCTGTTTTATCTCGGCAAAGGTGGTACTACGCCGGAGTGTGTTGCTGTAATGAAAAAAGCTCTCAGCCCTGAAGACCTGAGCAAAATAGTGGCCTGCAGAATGCCGAAATGGATGCGCGCAGCGCTGGAGACAACATGAGCCGGTAAGAAGCAGCCAGACACTCCGTTTGGCTGCCTATCCCTCTATCAGAGTCGGACCTGCATCTATTGCTGGCTGCCCTTCTGCATATTTATCCGCGCTCTGCGGATATAGCTCACCGACACGCTGAGCCGGCGGGCGATCTCGGCGTCGGAAAGGCCCCCGAACTCCGAGATAATTTCGGGTGTCATTTCGGGCAACGGTCGCTTGTACGCTTGTATTCCAAGCTCCCTACGCATTTTTTTGACCGGAAAATTACTGACGCCTAAACGGTCAGCGACTTCTGTATCCGGCATCATCCCCAGTAGAGCTATGGCTTCGCTGGTCCAAATGTCCTCCAGTGGTTTGAAACGCTCACGACTGATCTTTGACTCTGGGATCTTCAGCTCCGCTCTCGCACGCTTGATTCGGTTGATGGAAACACCGTACGGGCTTGCCAGCGCGTAATCAGGACGAACTGGAAGGGCGTGTTCGCTCGGTCATGAGACGATTGCAATTACACCCCCAAAGAATCCGTTCTTATTTCCGGCATCCACGTATCGCCTACGCGGCATGATTTGGTGTATTTGATTGCCGGGTTAATAGTGCGGGGTAGCCCACCGTGAGTCACTACTGCTAGTAGCCGATGGCAGAACCATCTTTACGCGGATCAGAACCGGCAGTCAGGGTGCCGGTTTGAGGATCGATGAGAATAATTTGACCGCCGCCCAGCGGCTTATAGCTGGGTGAATCGACCAGCTTATGCCCAAGCGCCTCAAGGCCCTGACGGGTATCAGCACTGACTCCCGCCTCCACCTGTACCAGACCGTTCTCGAAGAACACTCGTGGCGCATCGATTGCCTCTTGCGCATCCATGCCGTAGTCGATGATGTTGGTCAGAACATGTACCTGCCCCACCGGCTGGTAGTCTCCACCCATCACGCCAAGTGGTGCAATCACCTGACCGTCCTTACAGAGCATACCCGGCATAATGGTATGCATGGGCCGTTTAGTCGGGGCGATAACGTTCGGATGTTCAGGACTCAGGCGAAAACTTTTGCCACGGTTTTGCAACAGCACACCGGATTTTGGAGCAACCACACCACTTCCAAACTCGTTGTAGATTGAATTGATAAAACTCACCACGTTGCGGTTTTCATCCACCACACACAGATACACCGTATCCGAGTGATCCAGCACCGAGTCAGGCAGCTCGCCTGTCGCTTTAAGGTTAATACCCCGGGCCATTTTTTCGCCCACTTCAGGCGCCAGCAGTTGCTCCACCGATGTGTTCATAGACGCCTGATCGGCAAGGCGCAGATCACGCTCACGGTAGGCCAGACGCGAGGCTTCAACTTCCAAATGAAGGCGTGCGGCACTCTCAGGATGCAACTCTTTCAAATCGAAGTGGCTCAGGGTATTCAGCATCAGTAGGGCTGTTAAGCCTTGGTTATTGGGTGGCACCTGATACAAATCAAAGCCACGGTAACTACCTTTAATAGGGTCGACATAATTGCCCCGGCACTCGGCAAAATCTGCCAGCGTGTGCAGCCCGCCACCAGCTTGCAGCGCCTCCACCATATCCTCGGCGATAGCGCCGGTGTAGAAGGCATCGCGACCAAATTTGGCAATCGCCTCCAAGGTATTGGCTAGTTCGGGCTGACGATGAATTTCGCCAGCCTTGGGGGCGCGGCCTTCAGGTAAAAACACCCGACGCGCATTGTCGATTTCTTTCAGCCACGGCTCGTTTTGCGCCCAGTCTCCCGCCACTCTGTCGGCCACCACATAACCTTCGCGGGCGAAGAAGATCGCGTCTTTAAAGACTTCTTCACGTGCCAGAACGCCGTGCTCATCCAAAAGCTGACACCAGGCATCAATCGCACCCGGCACCGTCACGCTATGCGCACCGCGACCGGGAATGGCATCAAGGCCCTGCTGCAGATACCAATCAAGGGTGGCGGCCTTTGGCGAGCGGCCCGAGCCGTTAAAGGCGCGCACCTTTTGATCTTTACCTGCCAACAGCACAAAGCAGTCACCGCCAATACCGGTGGCTTGCGGCTCAACCACCGCCAATACCGCAGCAGCGGCTACGGCAGCATCCATTGCACTGCCCCCACGGCGCAAAATATCCAGGCCGGCTTGGCTGGCCAGCGGGTGAGAAGTGGAAATCATGCCGCGCTGGGCACGTACCGGGGAACGGCCAGGTAGATGTAAGTTACGCATGGTGAAAACTCCGCAAACGGCTGGCATGTTCTGGATTTAAGGCCAAGGCAGGGACACGCCCGGCTAACAAGTCCTGGACTTGTGCCACACATTCCATGGCTTGGTAATCACTGGCCTCGGGTGTCAGCCCGGCAACATGAGGGGTAGCAATAACATTGGCGAGCACGGCAATTTTTGGATTCGGCTGCTCATCAAGGCCGCGCCCCACATCAAGGCCTGCGCCTTGAATCTGACCGCGGGTGAGTGCGTGATAAAGCGCTTCCTCATCAACCAGAATGCCTCGGGCGATATTGATAAAAATGCTGTCTTTGCGCATTTGGCCAAACGCCCTAGCGTTAAACATCTCTATGGTTTCGGGCGTGGCGTAGGCTGCGGCAACCACATAATCAGAGAAGGCCAGCAGCTCCTCAAAACGCACCTTTTCAATGCCCTGTTCGGTGATCTCTGCGTAAGGGTCATAGACTGACACCTGCATGCCCGCACACAGACAAAGGGCCGCGATGCGCTTACCAATCGCGCCATAGCCGACAATGCCTACACTGGCTCCATAAAGCTGGCGACCAAAGACCATCGGCTGCTGATGCACGCCCTGATGATAAAGTGTGGCAGCCTGGGTAATACCGCGGCCCAGATCAATCATCAAACCCAAGGCCAGCTCACTACAGGCCTCGGCGTAACCTGCGCTGCAACGCACCGCCAAGATGCCTGCAGCACTGGCTGCTGACACATCGACATTGCGCGCATCCACCGCGCAGCGCAAAAAAGCCAGCAGGTTCGGCAGACCCGCAAACACCAAGGCCTCGCCCGGCGCCAGGCGATCAGAAATAATCACCTGACAATCTTTGGCTGCTGCTACTAGCGCATCGCCCCGCAAGGGCTCGTCACTATCGTTTAGCCGTACATTGCCAAGCCCCTGCAGGGTAGTTACCGCGCGGGCACTGAAGAAGTTTTTCAATAAGTCGCGGTTATGGGTAATCAGGATATTCATCTTTATCCCTTGGCAATTGGCAGATGACGCAACAGCCAGTTGTTCATGTCATGCACCACATCATCACGCCACGACAAGTGCCCCGGGGTATAACGAACCGAACTCAGGCCTTTTTGCTGTTTTTCCAGGATGCCAACATCTTCCAGAGCTACTGTGCCCCAGCGGTGGTAGTAAGGCTGAGCGCGCTCTTCAAAGTCGGGCAGCTCCAGCAAGTGTTTGGGGAAGCAGCCGCCCACCGACAAGTGCGTACGATCCACCGCAATCGGCCTTACTACCAGCCACCACATGCAATCTTGAGCGCAGCAGAATTGGGTAGTGGGCTCGACCAGAGTGAAGAAAGTGCCTTGTTTAGCCTGTTCGCTCAGGCCTTCAATTTGCGGAAAAGGCGCGTCCTGGGTTTTGTCGAGGACTGCGCTCGTCATCAACGACTGCACTTGAATGGCGTGCCATTCGCCTTTGGCTGCAAAGGTCAGGCTATTTTGCGCGCCTACGGTTTTGGCATGGACGATCCCGGTGTGATAGGTCTCCATTGCGTTTTCCAAAAGCAGCTTCCAGTTGCATTCGGCGATGATGTCTTTGCGCCAAACGCAGACCATATCCTCTAATTTGTTGGTCCCGACCAGCTCATCAAAGTCACCTAGATGGGTCATTAAATCCGGCGCGTTGTCGTCGAAATTTAAAAAGATATTGCCGCGCCACACGCTCATGCGAATCGGCACCAGCGCGTTATGTTCCGGATCAAAGCCCGGAACATCAGCCATCCCGGGCGCCCGCATCATGCTGCCATCCAACTTGTAGCTCCAGGCGTGATAGGGGCAGAGGATGTTGCGACGGTTACCGCAGCCTTCCAGCAGAATCGAGCCACGGTGACGGCAAAAGTTGGCAAAGGCGTGCAGCTCGCCTTGCTCATCACGGGTCAGCAGCACCGGCCCGCCCACGGTATCAATGGAGCGGTAGTCGCCCGAGCTGGCAAGCTCATCGGTACGCGCGGCAAAGAACCAGTTCTTTAAATGGATATGCTCCACTTCCTGTTTGAAGATTTCTTCACTGGTGTAGTAGTGCGGTGCAAGAGCACGGGCCTCGCCCAGTTCAGTGCCGCTCCAGAGGTACTTCGCAGAGTGGATCGTCATCATGCAACTCCAGTCACAGGTGTAGCGGCACCGCCGCCCAGATACAGTTGTTTTAAAAGGTCGGCATCCAGACTTGCACCGGAGCCTTGGTAGACAAGACGGCCCTGCCGCAGCACGTACGCGCTGTCAGCAATGGCAATTGCTTCAAGGGCGTTCTGCTCAACCATCAGCACCGTGATGCCCTTGTCGCGAATACTGGCTACCGCTTCCAGCACCCGGTCAATCATCTGCGGCGCCAGCCCCATGGTTGGCTCGTCCAGGATCAGGCATTGCGGGCGCGACATTAGCGCCCGGCCAATCGCAAGCATTTGCTGCTCTCCTCCGGAGAGGGTGCCGGCGAGTTGTTTGGCGCGGGTTTTCAGGATCGGAAACAGCTCGTGCAGCTCGTCGATATCACGGTCGATGGCGCGCTTGTCGCGCTGAATGTAGGCGCCCAGCAGTAAGTTCTCGGTGACCGTCATGCTGGCAAACACCAGCCGGCCTTCCGGTACATGGGCAATGCCCAGTTCGGAGCGGCTTTCAGCGCGTAATTTCAAAAGGTCGTGAGTGATATAGCGGATGCTGCCGCTGACCGGTTTCACCAGCCCTGAAATGGCTTTCAGAGTGGTGCTTTTACCTGCACCATTACTGCCGACCAGACTGGTGATCGTACCGGGCATCACCGCCAGACTGATATCGGTCAACGCTTCAACGGCGCCATAACGCACGCACAGGTTATCGACCTGAATTAATGGCGCAGTCATGCTTTGCCTCCTTTCACCTTTTGTTTGCCGAAGTAGGCGCTTTGCACGGCTTCATTGGCGAAGACTTCGGTCACGCTGCCTTCAGCCAGTTTTTGCCCGTGGTAGAGCACCGTGATCCGGTCGGCTAGACCATGGATGATGCTCATATCGTGTTCGACCAAAAGAACACTGGTGCCGTCGTCACGGATGCGTTTAATCAGGGCCGACAGCTCTTCCTTTTCGGCCAGGTTCATACCCGCCAAGGGCTCATCCAGCAGCAGAAGACGGGGGCGTGAGATCAGCGCGCGGGCAATCTCTACCCGGCGCTGATGGCCGTAGGCAAGGGTGGTGGGGGCACGCTCATCAAAGCTTTCATCCAGACCGACAAAGCGCAGAAGTGCTTTGGCTTGCTCAACCATCTGTGCCTCATGCACGCGCAGCGCCCGACGTAAAAACAGCAGGTGCCAGAGGTTTGCGTCAAAGTGCCGGTGGGCACCGACCAACACGGTTTCCAAGACACTCATCGCACCAAACAAACGGATGTTTTGAAAGGTGCGGGCCAGCCCTGCCTGGGCGATCACATGGGCTTCACGCCCACAGACTTCACTCCCGCTGATGGTCAATGACCCCGCTGTCGGTTTAACGAAACCAGACAGGGCATTGACCACAGTGCTTTTACCCGCACCATTGGGACCGATAAGCGCATGTATATGGCCCTCCCGGATACTGATATCCAGCCCGTCCACCGCCTTCAAGCCACCAAATGTCACGCTTAAACCTTGAGCATTTAGCAGGGCGTTCATTGCGCCACCAGCTTGACCCGCGCTTTGGCGGCAAGTCCTTGAGGTCGGTACAGCATCAAAAGGATCAACAACAGGCCCAGAAGGGCAAAACGCGCTTCAGGGAAGGCTTCAACAAAGGGCAAATCCAGCGCCAGCTGCAGGAACACCACCCAAATCAACGCGCCGATAAAGGGACCAATCAAAGTACCCAACCCGCCCAGAACAACCAGCATCAGCAGCAGAATGTTTTCAAACAGACTGAAGTTGAAAGGGCTGATGTACTGCTGGCTGTGGGCATAAAAGGTGCCAACCAGTCCACCAATAAAGCCACCGAAGGCGTAGGCATATAGCTTGTAGCGCGAGGTCGGGATGCCCATGGCTTCGGCAGCGTCTTCATCTTCACGTATGGCCACCCATGCCCGACCAACATGGGAGCGCACAATGCGAGCAATCACGAACACCACCAAGGCCGCCAGCGCCAACGCATAAAGGTATTGGGCCTGAGCGCTGGCCAACTCGTAACCAAACAGGTTTGGCAACGGGATATCGCGAATGCCCATCGGCCCCCGGGTCAGATCCACCCAGTTGATAGCCACGATGCGAATAATCTCGCCAAAGCCCAGGGTCATGATGGCCAGGTAATCGCCGCGCAGCTTTAGCGTCGGGTAGCCGATACACATTGCAGCCAGCGCTGCGAGTACACCGCCGACGATGAAGTTGGCGTACATCAGCCACCAAACCTCAGCAGATTCAATGCCGAAGCCCTGGCGCATCACCAGAATGAAGATGATTGAGGTGAAATAGGAGCCCACCGCCCAGAAGGCGACATAGCCCAGATCCAGCAAACCGGCAAAGCCCACCACCACGTTCAGACCGCTGGCGAGCATCCCGTAGATCAGCACGAAGATTAAAATCCGCAGCCAGTAGTCGCTGGTCACGACGAAGGCAAGACTAGCTGCAACAGCCACCAGAGCGATCATCAGCCAAGGACTTGGGCTGGCGAATTTACCTAGCAGGTGCTCAACGCGAGCCATCAACCAGCCGCTTTGCGGGCTGTTGCCCAACAAACTTCCACGCTCACCAGCAACGGTTTCCGGCCGGCCGAGCAGGCCTTGCGGGCGGAAGTACAGGAGCAAAATCAGCACACTGAAACTGATGGCGTCTTTCCAGGCGTTGCCGTTCGGCAAGTAACCACCACCCAAGGTTTCCATCATCCCCAGCAACAACCCGCCCAACGCAGCACCCGGAATGCTGCCAATGCCGCCCAAAACCGCTGCGGTCAGCGCTTTAAGCGCAGGTATAAAGCCCATAGTGGCGTGGGCAAAGCCGTAGGTTTGCGCGTAAAGAATCCCCGCCAGAGCGGCAAAACCTGAGCCAAGTAAAAAGGCGATGGCGATAATGCGGTTTACCGGGATGCCAATTAAGGTTGAAGCCGTGCTGTTGTCAGCCGTAGCCCGCATCGCCCGACCAAGGCGGCTGCGCGCCACGAACTGGTGCAACCCCAGCATCGCCACAACCGCCACGATAATGGTTAATGCTTCTGGCACAGTGAGATAGAGCGAGTTGAACAAGACGATCACTTCCATCTCTGAAAGCGGGTTTTCCGGGAAGCGCAGCTCTTCAGCACCCCAGATACTTTGCGCCCCGCTTTGCAGCAGCACAGAGATTGCGATAGAGGTAATTAAAGGCGCCAACCGCGGGGCGTTGCGCAGTGGCCGGTAGGCCAAACGATCCACCACAACGCCTAATATTCCAGCCAGAACAATTCCGAAAGCAGCTGCCAACGGTAGCGCGAAGTGCGGCATCGCCACCGAAACTCCAAACAGGCTGATCTGGTCGAGCATCAAGCTCACGGTAATAAAGGCGCCCAACATGAAGAACTCGCCAAAGGCGAAGTTCACCATGCGCACCACCCCGTAGACGAGACTGAAGGCTACGGCCGCCAGTGCGTATATCGCACCAATGGTCAGGCCGTTAAGCAAAAGCTGAGCAAAGTATTCCATGGCAAACCCATCTGTGTTGCACGAAAGCAGCGGCGCAGCCGCACGGCAAATGGGGCGGCTAGGCCGCCCTGAGGTTTACTGGGTGTCGGCTAAGCGAAACGCGCCGTCTTTGACTTGCAAGAAGTACAAAGACCCCACGCGATCGCCGCTAGCCTCAAAGGTCGTTGGACCAGTAACGCCCGGAATATCTTTGATGGTGGAGAAGGCCTCATTAAGCGACTCACGGGTGAGTGCGCCCTGGCTCTTGGCTTGAGTCACCGCTGCGGCCAGAGTTTTACCGGCGTCATAGCCAAGGGCCGCCCAAGCATTGGGCTGCTCGCCATAGGCGCTTTGGTAGGCGTCGATAAAGGGGGCCGTGGTCTCGGTGGAAACCGACGGATCAAACATTCCGTAGGCGATCATGCCCTCCACCGCGCTGCGGCCCAGACTGATCAAATCAGGGTTGAGCGATCCGTCACTGCCTAGGAGCTGAACCTTGATTCCCAAGGCGCGTGCCTGTTCGGCAATTTTTGCTGCTTCAGAATAAAAACCACCGATAAAGATCGCGTCCGGCTTGGCAGCACGCGCCTTGATCAGCAGGGTTTTAAAGTCTTTGGTGCCCAGCAGGTAGCTTTCCTGACCAACAATCTCAGCGTTTTTCGCCGCAGCATCACTGAAGGCGCTTGATAGGCCGATACCATAGTCATCTTGCTGGTTGAGGATATAAACGCGCTTAAAGCCCAGCTTTTCCGTGGCGTAACGCCCCATGGTTTGCCCTTGGGTTGCATCGGTCATCACGTTGCGGCGGAAGTACGCACTGGCACCAGTTAAATCAGGACTGGTGACAGCAGAGGCCAGCACCGGCAATTTGCAGCGGTCAAACACCGGAACTGCAGCCAGTGCAATAGAGCTGAACGAGTAGCCCATCACTACATCAATGGACTCATCCGAGCAAAAGCGTTGTGCAATCAAAACACCTTCGCGAGCCTCACCACGGTCATCAGCCGAAGTCAGACTGAAGGTGGTGTCCGAAGTCTGATTGAGTTCAGTCAGGGCAATCTCTAGCCCCTTGCGGATGTTCAAACCAAATGCCGCAAAATCCCCTGACAGGGCTGCGGTAAAGCCAATTTTAACTTCCTCAGCAGCCACCTGCGTACTGATCAAGGGAAGAGCGGCCAAAGAACTCAGAGCCAGTCGTTTCAACATAAGCATTCTCCAAAGTCAGGATAAGCATGAAGACGATTGGGCAGCGTTAAGGCAATCAATTGGTCTTATTGGTTTGTTTTTTTATTCAGCATTTAGACCTGGATTTGATCTTGCCTTGCCTTGCTCTTGCTGGCAACCACTTATATGCTGGCTCCACTGAAAAAATTCACAAGAGCAAATTGGTATGAATGGTTTGCCTGAAATCTTAATTGGTGCAAATGGTTCAGGTGGAAACAATGTCTTAGGCATCACCGCAGTCAACTCCAAAGAGCAGCTGCTGAGCCAGCTTTTGGGGGCGATGCGCACCGGCAGATTAAAAGTCGGAGACAGGCTTTTAAATGAGCGTGACCTGGCTGAATTTTCAACCCTTTCGCGGTCCACCGTGCGCGATGTCCTTAACACCCTTGAGAAGCAAGGGCTGCTAGAGCGGCGCGTCGGACGCGGTACTTTTCTGATCGCCCTTCCCGGGCATGAGCCGCTTGGAGAGCCGGGGAACGAATCCCTGGTTACGCCCGCTGAGCTGATTGAGTTTCGGCTGACAGTGGAACCGGCCCTGGCTGATTTGCTGGTGCTCAAATTGAGCGATGCTGAAATTGACAGGATTCGCGGTGAGCTGTTAGCAGGCCGACATGCCACCAGCTGGGATGAAGTGGAAAGGATCGACCGCGACTTCCACCTAATGCTCTACAGCGCCACACAAAACGCCATGTTCATCGAGTCCGGACGCAAGGTTGCGCGCATGCGCAACAACCCGGCCTGGCTGCGTCTTAAAGCTCATCGTTTTAACCGCGAGCGCTGGCTGGTGTTCCAGCGCGAACACGAAGCCATTCTGGATGCTCTCGCCATGCGCGATGCGCAAACCGTAGCCGACCTACTGCGCCACCATATCTCTGGGGTGCGTATGGATTACGCCCTGAACCGCTCTAACGCGATAAACGTACCCAAGGAGTAGCTGCTATGCCTGAGTCTTCGCACAAGCATCTTTTGTTTATTGACGGCCATTGGTGCTCAGGCCAAAAAGATGCATGGCTGGCAGTGGATAACCCCGCAACCAGCCAAACGGTAAATGAAGTGGCTGTTGCCGAAATCGAAGACTTGGATATAGCCCTAAACGCCTGCGCCAGGGGCTTTTCCGTTTGGCGCAAAACTCCCGCAATAAAGCGCGCGGATGTACTGCTTGAGGCGGCGCGACTGATCCGTGAGCGCCTTGAGTCGCTAGCGCAGACCTTAAGCCTTGAGCAAGGAAAACCCCTGCCTGAGGCACGCATGGAAATAAATTCCTGCGCCGAGCTTTTACAGTGGTACGCCGAAGAAGGGCGACGCGCTTGTGGTCGTCTGGTGCCGGCACGCGACAGCAAAGTGATCAACATGGTTCGGCGTGATCCGGTAGGGCCGGTGGCCGCATTTTCGCCGTGGAACTTTCCAGCCTCGCAAGCTGTACGCAAACTCGCGCCGGCCCTCGCGGCTGGCTGTTCGATTATCTTGAAAGGGCCAGAAGAAGCGCCGGGCGCGCTGATTGGGGTGGTGCAGGCACTGGTAGACGCCGGCCTGCCTGACGGAGTGCTGGCGTTGGTGTTTGGCCGGCCGGCTGAGATTTCTGCGCATTTGATTGCCTCACCGATTATTCGCAAAGTCTCGTTCACAGGCTCCGTGCCGGTTGGCAAGCTGATCGCCACCCAAGCGGCACAGAACGTCAAACCCTGCACTCTAGAACTCGGCGGACATGCTCCGGTTCTGGTATTCGAGGATGTGGATATCCTCGACTGCGCACAAAAGCTGGCACAGGCCAAGTTCCGTAACGCAGGGCAGGTATGCGTCTCGCCTACCCGCTTTTATATCCAGCAAAGTGTTTTTGCCGAATTCACCCAGGCATTTGTCGAGGCCGTACAACGTATAACCATTGGCGCAGCCCAAGAGCCAACCACACAAATGGGCCCACTAATCAACCAACGGCGCTGCGCGCAAATCGCCGACTTAGTCGCCGATGCCAAGGTCAAAGGCGCTACCGTCCTAACCGGTGGAGGGCCGCTAAGAGACTCCGGCTATTTTTTTGCGCCAACCGTGTTAACCAACGTTCCAGAAAACGCCCGCGCGTGGATGGAAGAACCTTTTGGTCCACTAGCGCTGCTGGCGCCGTTTAACTCGGTGGATGAGGCAATTGAGCTGGCCAACAACACAACCTTTGGTCTTGCTGCCTACGCCTTTAGCCACAACCTCGCAGTCTGTCATCGGCTAAGCGACGAGCTCATCACCGGCATGCTTGCCATTAATCACTTTGCGTTGGCCTTTGCTGAAACACCTTTTGGCGGTGTGGGTGAAAGCGGTTACGGGCGTGAAGGCGGCAGTGAAGGCTTGGATGTGTATTTGGTTAATCGCCTGATTACTCAGGCAGTGGCTTAGATTTCGGCTTTTGCGCTTTGTAAGCGAACGGGCATTACACCTTGCCGACGGATACCCAGTTGTGCGGCAGCAGCTCGGCCAGAGCGCTGGCCTTCTGTGTCGGCAGTCGCGTTAGCACATCCTTGAGATAGGCATACGGATCATGCCCATTCATCCGCGCCGACTGGATCAGGCTCATGATTGCCGCCGCCCGTTTGCCGCTGCGTAGCGACCCGGCAAACAGCCAATTGGAGCGACCTAGAGCCCACGGGCGGATCTGGTTCTCGACTTGGTTGTTGTCGATGGGCACGGCGCCGTCGTCCAGATAGCGCGTCAGCGCTACCCAGCGTTTGAGGCTGTAATCCAAAGCTTTCGCCGTGGCTGAGCCGTTGGGCACAAGATCACGCTGGGCCAGCATCCAGTCATGTAGTGCGTCGAGGAGCAGTGAAGCCTTTTCCTGCCGTATTCGCCAGCGTTATTCATTGCTCATGTCGCGCACTTGGCGTTCGACTTCGTACAGCCCAGCGATAGAGTGCAGCGCCTGTTCGGCCAGTTGGCTTTTGTTCGCCGCGTGCAGATCGAAGAACTTGCGGCGGGCGTGAGCCATGCAGCCGATTTCGGTGATGCCTTGCTCGAAGCTGGCCTTGTAGCCAGCGAAGTCGTCGCAGACCAGCTTGCCATTCCACTGGCCAAGAAAATTGCGCGCATGCTCGCCGGCACGGCTGGGGCTGAAGTCGTAGACCACGGCCTTCAGATCGGCGAAGGGCGTGGTGCTGTAGGCCCAGACGTAGGCACGGTGGGTCTTCTTCTCGCCGGGCGCGAGCATCGAAACCGGGGTTTCGTCGGCATGGATCACGCGCTGGGCAAGCACCGCTTCGCGCAGCGCATTGAAATTCGCCTACGGTCTGTCTGACTTTGCCGTGTAAGGTTTACGATATCGGCTCCAATCTGCCGGGAGCCCCGATTTCCATGCGTGGCGCCGATATCACTCAGGAATCCTTGTTCACTGTCGCCAAGCTCGATGACTTCGTGCCAGCGACTCACCCCCTGCGCGCCATCCGCAAGCTGGCAGACACCGCTCTGCAGCGGATGAGCGCCCTGTTCGACACCTTGTATGCCGACACCGGCCGCGCCTCGATTGCCCCGAGAAGTTGATGCGGGCGCAGTTGCTGCAGCTGTTCTATTCGCTGCGCAGCGAGCGGATGCTCATGGAGCAACTGGGCTACAACCTGCTGTTCCGCTGGTTCGTCGGCTTGGCCATCGATGATCCGGTGTGGGATCACTCGGTCTTCTCGAAGAACCGTGACCGTCTCAATGCCCAGGCCATGGCCACCGAATTTCTGAGCGAGGTGGTGCGCCTGGCAGAGAAACAGGGGCTGATCTCGGATGAGCACTTCTCGGTCGACGGCACATTGCTGCAAGCCTGGGCCTCTCAGAAGAGTTTCCGTCCCAAGGACGATACGCCAGACGACCCGGGCCCCGGCCCGCGCAATGCCCAGCCGGACTTCAAGGGGCACAAGCGCAGCAACGACACCCACGCCTCGACCAGCGATCCGGATGCCCGGCTGTACCGCAAGAGCCACAACACCGGCGCGCAGCTGAGTTACATGGGGCATGTGCTGATGGAACACCGCAGTGGCCTGGTGCGCAGTGCTCATGTGACTCTGGCCGGTGGTCGTGGCGAACGCGAAGCCGCGCTGGCGATGCTGAGCAAGCTGGGTGGTCGCCGTCGACGCACCTTGGCTGCGGACAAGGCTTACGACACGGCAGACTTCGTGGCCGCCTGTCGTGCCCTCGGCGTGACACCCCATGTTGCGCAGAACACCAATGGTCGTCGCAGCGCCATCGATGGCCGTACCACGCGCCACGCCGGCTATGGTCTGAGCCTGAAGATTCGCGCCTGGATCGAAACCCACTTCGGCTGGCTCAAGGCGGCGGCAGGCCTGCGCCAGGTGAAGCAACGCGGACTTGAGCGTGTCGACGCGCTGTTCCAGCTGGCCATGGCGGCAAGCAACCTGGTGCGTCTGCCGAAGTTGCTGGCTACAGGCTCAATGGCATGAGCGCGTTGACGGGGAAGGTGCGCCTGGAGCACACCAAATCGGGCTATTTCCATCGATTGGCGCCCTAAACGGGAAGTAAACGAGCGCGACCGCTGCTGCCAGAAGCAGTGGACGTAATCATCGCGGCGAATTTCAACAGGCTGCTAGGGTCTGTTGCCGTTTCGCGCTAACCAATTGATCTATAAGAGCAAGCTCGTATCGTTGAAGCTCTGACCCGACATCGATACGAGCTTGCAATGCCCCGATTACTGCTCAACGACGAGCATTGGTCGAAGCTGCGGGAAATTCTCCTGCACAAGGCCATCTACAACAAGCGTGATCTACGAATGACCGGGGAGGGCATGCTGTACCGCATGCGCACGGGATGTCCCTGGAGAGACCTGCCCAAGGCGTTTGGTAACTGGAATAAGG
>JBLUOL010000050.1:0-30639 GCA_048065775.1 Pseudomonas sp. GW6 | reverse complement strand
ATCGCGTGGTGCAGCTTGCCCATGGACAGCGCCCGCACCAGCAAATCGACCTCGCCGGCCTTCACGTCCTTGCCGCTGGAGGTGCGGTAGTCCTTGGGCGGACTGACGAAGGCGATCTTCGGGGTGTGCTGACGTGTCGCAGCCTCCTCGGCCGTTTTGATCAGTCCCATGCGCAGCGCACCGGCAACGCGGATCTGCTCGAAGCGCGCCAGTTGCGCCGGATCGCCGTTGATAGCCTCGCGCAGCTCGGTGCCTTGGTAGCCGATGTCCTCGGCATTGACGAAGATCGTCGGGATACCAGCCGTGATCATGGTCGCCTTGAAGGTGCCGACACCCGGCACTTCGAGGTCATCGACCAGATTGCCGGTGGGAAACATCGAGCCACCCTCTTCGCCGTCATCGGACGGATCGAGGAACTCCAGCACGATCTCCGCTGCCGGGAAGGTCACACCGTCCAGCTCGAAGTCGCCGGTTTCCTGCACCTGGCCATTGCTGACCGGCACATGGGCGATGATGGTTTTCTGGATATTGGCCTGCCAGATGCGCACCACGCAGGTGCCGTTCTCGGGAATCCGCGCGGGATCGACCAGGCCGGCGTGGATGGCGAAGGCGCCAGCCGCCGTGGACAGGTTGCCGCAGTTGCCGCTCCAGTCGACGAAGGCCTTGTCGATTGAGACCTGACCGTAGAGGTAGTCGACATCGTGATCAGGCTGGCTGCTTTTCGACAGAATCACGCATTTGGAGGTGCTCGACGTGGCGCCGCCCATGCCGTCGATCTGCGCCGAGTACGGATCGGGGCTGCCGATCACTCGCATGAACAGCCTGTCGCGCGCCTCGCCCGGCACCTGGCAACGCTCAGGCAGATCCTGCAGGCGGAAGAAAACGCCCTTGCTGGTGCCGCCACGCATGTAGGTGGCGGGGATTTTCACTTGCGGTAAATGGGACATACACGCAGCCCTGAAAAAGTAGCCCGGATGCAATCCGGGAATGACGACGCAGTTCTCCCCGGATTGCATCCGGGCTACGCGCACCTATAGGAGTTGTGCCGGCCCATTGACGGGCCGGCATGTCGCGTCAGGTCAAGCCACCGTGCCTTCGAGGAAGTCCTTGGCGAAGCGCTGCAGCACGCCGCCAGCCTGGTACACGCTGACATCGGCAGCAGTGTCCAGACGGCAGGTCACCGGTACGCGCAGCACCTCGCCATAGCGGCGATTGACCACCAGGATCAGGTCGCAGCGCGGCGAAATCTCGCCTTCCACGTCATAGGTCTCGGTGCCGTCCAGACCCAGGGTCAAGCGGGTGGTGCCCGGCTTGAACTCCACCGGCAGCACGCCCATACCCACCAGGTTGGTGCGGTGAATACGCTCGAAGCCTTCGGCGACGATCACCTCGACACCCGCCAGACGCACGCCTTTGGCCGCCCAGTCACGGGACGAACCCTGGCCGTAGTCGGCACCGGCGACGATGATCAGGTTCTGCTTGCGGTTCATGTAGGTTTCGATGGCCTCCCACATGCGCATCACCTTACCCTCCGGCTCGACGCGGGCCAGCGAACCCTTCTTCACCTGTCCGTCGATCACGGCCATCTCGTTGACCAGTTGCGGGTTGGCGAAGGTGGCGCGTTGCGCGGTCAGGTGGTCGCCGCGGTGGGTGGCGTAGGAGTTGAAGTCCTCCTCCGGCAGGCCCATTTTCGCCAGGTACTCACCGGCGGCCGAGTCCGCCAGGATGGCGTTGGACGGCGACAGGTGATCGGTGGTGATGTTGTCCGGCAGGATCGCCAGCGGACGCATGCCCTTGAGCGTGCGTTCACCGGCCAGCGCTCCTTCCCAGTACGGCGGGCGGCGGATGTAGGTGGACATCGGGCGCCAGTCGTACAGCGGGCTGTCGGCTTCCTTGACGGTGCCCAGATCGAACATCGGGATATAGATCTGCTTGAACTGCTCCGGCTTGACGCTCGCCGCGACTATGGCGTCGATCTCCTCGTCGCTCGGCCACAGGTCCTTGAGGGTGACCGGCTTGCCATTCAGGTCATGGCCTAGCACGTCCTGCTCGATATCGAAGCGCACGGTACCGGCGATGGCGTAGGCTACAACCAGCGGCGGCGAAGCAAGGAAGGCCTGCTTGGCGTAGGGGTGGATACGTCCGTCGAAGTTGCGGTTGCCCGAGAGCACAGCGGTGGCGTACAGGTCCCGGTCGATGATTTCCTTCTGGATCTTTGGTTCCAGCGCGCCGGACATGCCGTTACAGGTGGTGCAGGCATAGGCGACGATGCCGAAGCCGAGTTTCTCCAGCTCCGGCAGCAGGCCGGCCTCCTCCAGGTACAGCTTGGCGACTTTCGAACCCGGTGCGAAAGACGTCTTCACCCAGGGCTTGCGCACCAGGCCCAGCTCATTGGCCTTCTTCGCCACCAGACCGGCGGCGATGACGTTGCGCGGGTTGGAGGTATTGGTGCAACTGGTAATGGCGGCGATGATCACCGCGCCATCGGGCATCAGCCCCTGGGCTTCCTCGCCCTTGCCGGCTTGCAGCTTGACCTCATCAGCGATGCCGCGCTCGGCCAGAGCCGAAGTGGGCAGGCGACGATGCGGGTTGCTCGGGCCGGCCATGTTGCGCACCACGCTGCCCAGATCGAAGCGCAGCACCCGCTCGTACTCGGCGGTCTTCAGCGCGTCGCTCCACAGGCCGAGGGTCTTGGCGTAGTTCTCCACCAATGCAACCTGCTCCGGCTCGCGCCCGGTGAGCTTGAGGTAATCGATGGTCTGGCCGTCGATATAGAACATCGAGGCGGTGGCACCGTATTCCGGGCACATGTTGGAGATGGTGGCGCGGTCGCCGATGGTCAGGCTGTCGGCGCCCTCGCCAAAGAACTCGACCCAGGCACCGACCACGCGCTCCTTGCGCAGGAACTCGGTAATCGCCAGAACGATGTCGGTGGCGGTGATGCCAGGCTGGCGCTTGCCGGTCAGCTCGACGCCGACGATATCAGGCAGACGCATCATCGATGGATGGCCAAGCATCACCGTTTCGGCTTCCAGGCCGCCGACGCCGATGGCGATCACGCCCAGGGCATCGACGTGCGGGGTGTGCGAGTCGGTGCCGACGCAGGTGTCGGGGAAGGCGATGCCGCCGCGCGCCTGGATCACCGGGCTCATCTTCTCCAGGTTGATCTGGTGCATGATGCCGTTACCGGCCGGGATCACGTCGACGTTCTTGAACGCGGTCTTGGTCCAGTCAATGAAGTGGAAGCGATCCTCATTGCGGCGATCCTCGATGGCGCGGTTCTTCTCGAAGGCGTCCGGGTCGAATCCCGCTGCCTCGACGGCCAGGGAGTGGTCGACGATCAGTTGGGTCGGCACCACCGGGTTGACCTTGGACGGGTCACCACCTTTTTCTGCGATGGCGTCACGCAGGCCGGCCAGGTCGACCAGTGCGGTCTGGCCAAGGATGTCGTGGCAGACCACGCGCGCCGGGTACCAGGGAAAGTCCAGGTCGCGCTTGCGGTGGACCAGCTGCTCCAGCGAGGCGGTCAGATCCTGCGGATCGCAGCGGCGCACCAGCTGCTCGGCGAGCACGCGCGAGGTGTAGGGGAGCCTCGCCCAGGCGCCGGCCTGGATCGCCTCGACCGCCTCACGGGCGTCGAAGTAATCCAGCGCGGTGCCGGGCAGGCGCTTGCGGTATTGGCTATTCACGGTGTCATTCATGGTTATTTACGATCCTTGAGCGGCACGAACTTCAGGTCTTCGGGGCCTGTGTAGTTGGCGCTCGGACGGATGATCTTGCCGTCGATGCGTTGCTCGATAACGTGGGCGGACCAGCCGGCGGTACGGGCAATGACGAACAGCGGGGTGAACATGGCGGTGGGCACGCCCATCATGTGGTAGCTCACAGCGCTGAACCAGTCGAGGTTGGGGAACATCTTCTTGATCTCCCACATCACGCTTTCCAGTCGCTCGGCGATGTCATACATCTTGGTGTTGCCCTGCTCCACGGACAGCTCGCGGGCCACTTCCTTGATCACCTTGTTGCGTGGGTCGCTGACGGTGTAGACCGGGTGACCGAAGCCGATCACCACTTCCTTGCGCCCTACCCGCTCACGGATGTCAGCCTCGGCCTCGTCCGGGCTGTCGTAGCGCTTCTGCACCTCGAAGGCCACCTCGTTGGCGCCGCCGTGCTTCGGCCCGCGCAGCGCGCCGATGGCGCCGGCGATGCAGGAAAACAGATCGGAACCGGTACCGGCGATCACCCGCGAGGTGAAGGTCGAGGCGTTGAACTCGTGTTCGGCGTAGAGGTTGAGCGAGGTGTGCATGGCGCGCACCCAGGACTCCCGCGGCTTCTCACCATGCAGCAGGTGCAGAAAGTGGCCGCCAATGGAGTCGTCGTCGGTGTCCACCTCGATGCGTTTGCCGTTGTGGCTGTAGTGGTACCAGTACAGCAGCGCCGAACCCAGAGAGGCCATCAGCTTGTCGGCGATATCGCGGGCGCCAGGGTGGTTGTGATCGTCCTTCTCCGGCGCCAGACAGCCGAGCACGGACACGGCGGTGCGCATCACGTCCATCGGGTGCGCCGAGGGCGGCAACTGCTCAAGGGCGGCCTTGACCCCGGCCGGCAGGCCGCGCAGGGCCTTGAGCTTGGCCTTGTAGCCGGCCAGCTCGGCGACGTTGGGCAGCTTGCCATGCACCAGCAGGTGGGCGATTTCCTCGAACTCGCAACGGTTGGCGAAATCGAGCACGTCATAGCCACGGTAATGCAGGTCGTTGCCGGTGCGGCCAACAGTGCACAGGGCGGTGTTGCCGGCGGCGGTGCCGCTAAGGGCGACGGATTTCTTCGGCTTGAAGCCTGGAGTGGTGGTTTCGGTGGTGCTCATCGCTATCTCCTCGACTCTTTTTGTTCTATTGCGCTTTCCGTAGGGTGGGCTTCAGCCCACCAGCAGCACTGATGCGGTGGCTGAAACGGATCGCCGCCCGGGCCACCCTACTTGCTCGTGCTCTACGCGCGTGGCCCGGAGGCAATCCGACAACCACGATAACCATTCCCGGATTGCATCCGGGCTACAGCCTTACTTCTTGCCGGCGGCGAACAGCGCATCGAGCTTCTGCTCGAAGGCGTGGTAGCCGATGCGGTCGTAGAGTTCGGCGCGGGTCTGCATCAGCTCGATCACATCCTTCTGGTGGCCGTTCTGGCGGATCGAGGTGTAAACACTTTCGGCCGCCTTGTTCGCCGCGCGGAAGGCCGACAGCGGATAGAGCTGGATAGCCACGCCGACCGAAGCCAGCTCGTCGCGGGTGAACAGCGGCGTGGCGCCGAATTCGGTGATATTGGCCAGCACCGGCACCTTCAGCGCCTCGACGAAACGCTTGTAGGTGGGCAGGTCGTAGGCCGCCTCGGCAAAGATGCCATCGGCACCTGCCTCGACGTAGGCCTGGCAACGCTCGATGGCGGCATCCACACCCTCGGCCTGGATGGCGTCGGTGCGGGCGATCAGGAAGAAGTCCGGGTCGGTCTTGGCATCGGCGGCGGCCCTCACGCGGTCTACCATCTCCTCGCAGGAGACGATCTCCTTGCCCGGACGGTGGCCACAGCGCTTGGCGCCGACCTGATCCTCAATGTGCGCAGCTGCGGCGCCGGCCTTGATCAGGTTCTTGATGGTGCGCTCGATGTTGAAGGCCGAGGGGCCAAAGCCGGTGTCGATGTCCACCAGCAGCGGCAGGTCGCAGACATCGGTGATACGGCGTACGTCTGTGAGCACGTCATCCAGGGTGTTGATGCCCAGATCCGGCAAGCCGAGAGAACCGGCCGCCACGCCGCCACCGGACAGGTAGATGGCGCGAAAACCCGCACGCTTGGCCAGCAATGCATGGTTGGCGTTGATCGCACCGATTACCTGCAGCGGTTGCTCTTCGGCAAGGGCCTGACGGAAACGCTGGCCGGCGGAAAACTGGGTCATGAATCACCTCGAGTCTTGGATGAAGGGATGAGCGCTTGCTGTCCGTTTTGGGAGGCGTAGTGGCGCTCGATATTGCGCTTGGAGGCGCCGATGTGGCGGCGCATCAGCAGTTCGGCCAGTTCACCGTCGCGAGCTTCGATGGCGTCGAGAATGCGGTGGTGCTCGGCGAAGGCCTGATGCGGCCGATTGGGTGTGGTGGAAAACTGCAGGCGGTACATGCGCACCAGTTGGTACAGCTCGTCGCACAAAAGCTTGGCCAGGGTGCGATTGCCGCTGCCCTGGATGATCCGATAATGGAAGTCGAAGTCGCCTTCCTGCTGGTAATAGCCGACACCAGCCTTGAACGCAGCATCCTGCTCATGCAGCTCCAGCACCCGGCGCAGCTCGCCGATCTCCTGCTGAGTCATGCGCTCGGCGGCCAGGCGACAAGCCATGCCTTCGAGCGACTCGCGAATCTCGTACAGCTCGACCAACTCGGCATGACTGAGCGACACCACACGCGCCCCCACATGCGGCACGCGCACCAGCAGCTTCTGCCCTTCCAGGCGATGGATCGCCTCGCGCAACGGCCCTCGACTGATGCCATAGGTGCGCGCCAGCTCAGGCTCGGAGATTTTGCTCCCGGGGGCGATCTCGCCCTTGACGATGGCAGCCTGGATCAGACGGAAGACGTGCTCGGAAAGTGTTTCCGAATCCACCTGCGGCGCTGTAGACACATCTGATTCGAGCAGCATGATTGTCAACACCAATAGCTTTTCATGGCGATAAAACTACGCCATGAAGGCAAATTCGTCAAAGCAGACCAAAGTATTGTCGACAATATCTCCAGCTCGCCCGATCAGGCAAACCGCGACCCTACTTGCAGAAAGCTACATAAGCGTCTGTCGGCACGGAAAATCCCCATGTTAGAATCCGCCCGTTCGTGCCCGGCCATCGCCTTTTGCCATGCCTGCTAGACTTCACGGCAGAAAGTTGTATGGCAGGATGCCTGCCAGTTGCTGCCCTCCATCCCGCCCCTGGCAATACCTTCTCAAGGACACATGAGACTGAAACCCTTCTCTTTGCTGATCTGCCTGCTGACCTTGTCCTGCCCGGCTCTGGCCATGGGCAAGTCGATCTATGGTCTGAATGAATATATTCACGTAGAAGAACTGGACCTGCAGGTAGCCGCCAAACTCGACACTGGCGCCAAAACTGCGTCCTTGAGCGCCCGCGATATCAAACGTTTCAAGCGTGACGGAGAAACCTGGGTGCGTTTCGTGCTGGCCATCGACGATGCCCATGAGCGCACTATCGAGCGTCCGCTGGCGCGAATCAGCAAGATCAAACGCCGTGCTGGCGATTTCGACCCCGATGAAGGCAAGACCTATACGGCACGTCCGGTAATCGACCTTGAATTGTGCATGGGCAAGACCCTGCGCACGATCGAAGTGAACTTGACCGACCGAAGCGCATTCCAATACCCGCTTCTGATCGGCTCCGAAGCGCTCAAGCACTTCGAAGCCATGGTCGATCCAAGCCTTAAATATGCAGCCGGCAAACCCGACTGCACCAATGACGCAACCCCTGGCGAGTAATTCCCATGCGCTCTCTGAACCTGCATCTGAAAGTCCTGATCACCCTCTTGGTGGCCCTGGGCGTTCTGATTACGGCATACCAAATCTTCATTCTCGGCATTCCGGTGACCGAGGACGAGACCGACGATCTGTGGAACATCGATGCCAAGGTCGAATTCCAGGCGACGCCGCGTGAGCCGGTGAAGCTGCAGATGTTCGTGCCGCCGCTGAACCAGGATTACGTGAGCCTCAACGAGAGCTTCATCTCCAACAATTACGGCGTCAGCGTCAACCGTGTCGATGGCAACCGCCGCGTCACCTGGTCGGCACGCCGTGCCAATGGCAAGCAGACCCTCTATTACCGACTGGTTCTGACCAAGCGTTACAGCGGCGAGCAGACGCCTGCTAAAGGCCCGATCTTCCGCGACAGCATCCCGGTCGAAGGCCCCGAGAAGATCGCAGCCGAAGCCCTGCTCGCGCCCATTCGCCAGCACTCGGCGGATGTCGAGACCTTCATCAGCGAAACCATCAAGCGCGCCAACAACGTCAACGATGACAACGTGAAACTACTGCTCGGCGGCGATGCCTCCACCGCCAACAAGGCCAAGGTCGTCGACCTGCTGCTGTCCATCGCCCACGTGCCGATGGAGCGCGTACACACCATTCGCCTGCAGGCCGAGGTCGCTCAGTCGCCGGAGCTGTGGCTACGTAGCTTCAATGGCCAGAAATGGCTGTACTTCAACCCGGAATCCGGTGAGCAGGGCCTGCCGGAAGACCGCCTGGTCTGGTGGATCGGTGACGGTGATCTGGTCAGCCTCGAAGGCGGCCGTCAGGCGCAAGTCAGCTTCAGCCTGAACAACAGCGAGATGAACGCCATCCGCCTGGCCAAACTGACCGATGAGAACACCGACGCCAGCTTCCTTGAATACTCGCTGTACGGCCTGCCGCTGCAGACCCAGCAGACGTTCATGATCATGGTAATGATCCCGATCGGCGTGCTGGTCATCCTGATCCTGCGCAACCTCGGCGGCCTGCAGACCCTGGGTACCTTCACCCCGGTGCTGATCGCCCTCGCCTTCCGCGAAACCCAACTGGGCTTCGGTATCTTCCTGTTCACCGTGATCACCGCGCTAGGTCTGTCATTACGCTCCTATCTGGAACATCTGAAGCTGCAGATGCTGCCGCGCCTGTCGGTGGTACTGACCTTCGTCGTGGTACTGATCGCCGCCATCAGCCTGTTCAGCCACAAGCTGGGCCTGGAACGCGGCCTGTCGGTTGCGCTGTTCCCGATGGTGATTCTGACCATGACCATCGAGCGTCTGTCGATCACCTGGGAAGAACGTGGCGGCAGCCATGCCTTCAAGGTCGCCATCGGCACCCTGTTCGCCGCCACCATCGCGCACCTGCTGATGAGCGTGCCGGAGCTGGTGTACTTCGTGTTCACCTTCCCGGCGATCCTGCTGATCCTGGTGGGCTTCATGCTGGCGATGGGGCGTTACCGCGGCTACCGCCTGACCGAACTGTTCCGTTTCAAAGCCTTCCTCAAGGACTAAGACCATGTTCGGCCTGATCAAGACGTGGAAGGCCCTTGAAGCCAAGGGCATCATGGGCATCAACCGACGCAACGCGGACTACGTGCTGAAGTACAACAAACGGCACCTGTACCCGATCGTCGACGACAAGATCATCACCAAGGAGCGGGCCATCGAGGCCGGCATCGATGTGCCGGAACTGTACGGCATCATCGACACCGAGAAGGGAATCGACAAGCTCGACGAGATCATCGCCGGGCGCACCGATTTCGTCATCAAGCCGGCGCAGGGCGCCGGCGGTGACGGCATCATGGTCATCGCCGACCGCTTCGAGGACCGCTTCAAGACGGTGTCCGGCAAGATCGTCAGCCACGAGGAGCTGGAGCAGCAGATTTCCAGCATCCTCTCCGGCCTGTACTCGCTCGGCGGTCACCGCGACCGTGCGCTGATCGAGTACCGCGTCACCCCGGACACCATCTTCAAAAGCATCAGCTACGAAGGCGTGCCGGACATCCGCATCATCGTGCTGATGGGCTACCCGGTGATGGCCATGCTGCGTCTGCCAACCCGCCAGTCCAACGGCAAGGCCAACCTGCACCAGGGCGCCATCGGCGTGGGTGTGGATCTGGCCACTGGCGTCACCCTGCGTGGCACCTGGCTGAACAACAAGATCAGCAAGCACCCGGACACCACCAACGCGGTGGACGGCGTGCAACTGCCGAACTGGGACGGCTTCATGAAGCTTGCTGCCGGCTGCTACGAGTTGTGCGGCCTGGGTTACATCGGCGTGGACATGGTGCTGGACCAGGACAAGGGCCCGCTGATTCTCGAGCTCAACGCCCGCCCGGGTCTGAATATCCAGATCGCCAATGACTGTGGTCTGACCCACCGCGCCCATGCCGTGGAAGCCCGCCTGGAAGAACTGAAAGCCAAGGGTATTCAGGAAGACGCAGAAGAGCGCGTGCGTTTCTCCCAGGAGCTGTTTGGTCACATCGCCAGCAAGGAAATCTGACCAGCGAACGTCGTAAGGTGCCGCCGCACCTTACGACTCGCTCGATGCACCCTCGCCGGCTCGCCCCCCCTCACCCCACCGTCTCATGCCTCGCTCAGTAGCCCCAGGCTCTTGCCCTTGAGTACGGCTTGCGTGCGGCTGCGTACGCCCAACCTGGAAAACAGGTTATGCAGGTGCCATTTGATGGTGGCCTCGGACAAGTGCACCGCCTCGGCGATATCGCGATTCGACAGCCCCGCTGCCACGAGCCGCAATATCTCCCGCTCGCGATGGCTGACCCCCTGATTTTCCTCGAGACTTTCTGGATCGATAGCCAACCTGCGACACTGCTCGCGTAGCATTTCGGCAACGCCCTGCCAGACAGCGGCACACTTGGGCTCGGCGCGGCTCCAGGCATTCCAGAGTGGCAGCAGCCACAGTGCATCGTCCTGAAACAAGCGGCGATAGCCGCATTGCCAGGCCTCTTCGAGTGTCGCCTGCAACAGCGCGAAGGCTTTTTCGCCGTTACCTTTGCTCCAGTAAGCCACTGACAGCAGCAGGCTCAGGTGCAGGCGCCGATCACGCTGGTGGTCCGCTCCCTGCTTGGCCAGGCACGCCTCCAGGCTGGCCTGGGCTCTTTCCGCCCATTGCTCGCTCAGCGCCAGGCGCGCCTGGCTCAGCGCCAGCGCCGTGTGTGCATCGCCATAGCGCTCGATGGGCAATACAGCGAGATGACGCTCCAACTGCAGATAAATACGCTGCGCCTCGTTGGGCCTGCGTAGCCACAGCAGGAACTGCACCTTGCAACCCATGGCGATGGCAAATACCCGCTCGTAGCCTGGCCCCTGCAAACCGCTCAACCACTCGTCGAGTTCTTCCAGCCCCTGCTCACCGGCACCGGCAAAGAAGCGCGCACGCGCCATGACCAGCTTGCCGCGGCTGATCAACTCCACCGGCGTGGCAACATCACGCCAGGTGGTGGCCAGCGGCAGCTCGGCGAGAATCGCAGCGTGGCGATCCTGTTCGTAAAGCAGATCGGCATAGGCAAGCCCGAGCGGACCACCAACCCGGCTGCGCCGCCCAAATACTTGCTCGACCCTGGCCCGCGCGGCCTCGGCCAGGGAGCGACCGCGCTCCAGTTCGCCGTACTCCTTGCAGATCAGCGCCTCGATCAGGCTGGCCATCACGTGCAGGTACTCACTCTCGCACTGACGCAGGTTCTCCCGCGCCACGGCAATCGCCTTGGCCGCCTCACCGAACTCACCGAGCAGAGCGAACGCCGCTGCCTGCACGCAGGCCAGGCTGGCGCGAAATACCGGCTGATTCTTTGGTACCAGCGCCAGCCAGTGACTGGCGACCTTGAGGCAGGCGTCGAGTTTGTCCTGATAGAGCAACACCAGTGCCTTGAGCACCTGAGCGGCAGCCAGCAGCTCGATCAGGCCGAAGTGGATACCCTTGCCGCGCCCTTGCGTCAGGCGTGCGCTGACCTCCTCGATCAACGCCTCGGACTCGGCAAACTTCTGTTCAAAGGCCAGCTGCCAGGCATAGAAGATCTGGAACACCGGCTGCTCGGTGATCACCAGCGGTGGGATGTCCTTGAGAATGGCGAGGATGCCGTAGACCCGATTACCGGCGATCAGACGCGCGCCCTGACGCTCCAACAGCTCGGCGGCGAAAGCATAATCGCGAGCGCGCAGGGCGTACTTGATCGACTTGTCGGCCAGATCATGGTTTTCGCACCAGCGCGCAGCGGCGTGCAACAGATGAACCGGATCGCCGCGCCTGGCCAGGCGCCCCTGAAGAAAGTCAGCAAACAGGTGGTGATAACGGAACCATTGGCCCTGCTCGTCCAGCGCGATCACGAAGAGTTGCTCGGCCTGCAGCCGGCGCAGCATGTCGCGACCGTCCTGGCGCCCAGTCAGTGCGTTGCACAACTCAGCGTTGAATTCGTCGAGGACCGAGGTCTGGTCGAGAAACAGCTGCACTGTTTCCGGCAGGCTGGCCACCACATCTTCGGCCAGATAATCGGCGATGTTGCGTTCGGTCCCTGACAGCCCGGCGAGAAAGGCCTTGCGATCATGCTGGCGCGGCAAGGCCAGCGCCGCCAGGTGCAGCGCAGTGATCCAGCCTTCCGTGCGCGTATACAGCTGGTTGAGTTCACTTTCCTCAAGCGCGAGACCTTTGATCTTGCGCAGATACGCAGCCGCTTCCGCACGAGTCAGACGCAGGTCCTCGGCCTTGAGCCAGAACGCCCAGGCGCCGAGCGACGGCGGCTCTTCGAGAAAGCGCGGCTGATAACGCGTGCTGACCACCAGGCGCACTTGCTTGGGCAGGCGCTCGATCAGATAGCGCGCGCCTTGACCGAGGGATGGATGGCGAATGCGGTGAAAGTCGTCGAGCATCAGATAGAGCGTTTCCGGCAGTCCTTTCAGATCGTCGAGCAGCGCATCTATCACCGCCTCCAGCGGCCAACTGATCTCGCCCTGCAACAGCGCCGCGGCGCTACTGCCGAAGCCGGGACAGGTGGCGGCAACCGCCGCGACCAGATACTGCAGAAACCTCGCTGGTTCGCTATCGCTTTCATCGCACGACAGCCAGGCGACCCGCGTCCCCTGCCCCTGCAAACGGCTACGCAGCTGGCTGAGGACAGTGCTCTTGCCAAAGCCGGCGGGTGCGCTGAGCACGATCAGGCGCTGCTCGCTGGCGTCCAGCAAACGTTCGAGCAAGGCCACACGCTCCAGCAGCGGCGCGCCCTCGGCATGGGCGGGATACAGCTTGGTACGCAACAGCGGTGCGGCGGATTGGCAGGACGGATTCTGGCTGTTCATGATTCGAGTAGGCTCAGTTCGCGGGCACGGCGGATGGCTTGAGTACGATTACGCACCTTGAGCTTTTCGTAGATGTTGTGCAGGTGCCATTTGACGGTACCCAGGGCCAGCGCCAACTGCTGGCCGATCTCTTCATTGGACATGCCCTTGGCGGCCAGACAGACCACCTCACGCTCGCGCTCGGTCAGCCCCTCCTCCAGCACGGCAATGGCATGCGGCGATTCCTGGCCGGGCCAGGCGCTCAACAAGCTGCGGATGAACGCCTGCAGCGCCGGCTGGCGCTCGACGGATTCCAACTGCTGCAGCAACTGGCGTATGGCCTCGCCTTCCTCGATGAACAGGCTGCGCGCCTCTTCCCGCTCGGCGCCGATCAGGCATTGCACCAGCAGGCTCTGCGCACGCTCCCGGTAGCCCAGGCGCTGGTAGCTCAGCGCAGCGAGCAGATCCAGGCGCAGCTGATGCAGCCCGTGCCGGCCATCCTGCAACTGGCTACGCAACTGGGTGATCTCATGCAGCGCCTCGCTGAAATGGCCCCGCGCCTGCTGCAGACGAACACGGGTCAGGCCGAGCACCCACGGCACCGGATTGAAACTGCGCTGCGTGTAATACCCCGCCAACTTGCTCCAATCCACCGATTTCAGGCGCTGTTCTGCACGCTTGCTGCGGTCAGCCATCGGCTCCTGCAGAATCAGCGCAATTTCCTCGCCCACGGCCTGCACGTAGAAACGCCAGGATTGATTGCGCGCCGCCAGGTTCTGCATCAGCACCAGGGTAGCAATCGCTTCTTTCGGCGCGTCCTGCTGGCGCTGAACCCGTGCCAGGCAAAGCATCGCCTGGGCATACAGGTCGATCGGGTTGATCACGTCGACCGTGGCCAACGCCCAGCGCAGCCGATCCTGTAGACCGTCCAGGCGGCCCTGGTGATAGGCGATCAGCGACTCGCTGATGGTTGGCAGAACCAGGGCTCGGGACTTTTCGCCGAACCAGGGCATCATCCGCGCACGCAACTGCTCGAACAGCAGCTGCGCCTGCTTTACCCGCCCTTGCTCCAGACACAGGAGCACTTCCACGTTGGCCAACTGCATGTCCAGGTAACGGCCTTCGAGGAAATGGTTGCGCTGCTGCGCCAGCGCCAGCAGTTTGCGCGCCTGCTCGGCCTGACCAAGCATGACGTTGGCCAGGGCGCCAACGGTGAGGATCGCCACTTCGAGAAACGCGGTGTGCTGCCCCAGCTGCGCCTCGATGCGCCGCGCCAGATCGACGCAGGTATCCAGGTCGTCCTTTTGCAAGGCGATCACCGCCTTGATCGCCAGCGTCGCCAGCACCTTGTCACTCAACGGCCCACTGGTGCGCGAATCGGCCCAGCGCTCCAGCAGCTCATCGAGCATGCCGTTGGCCTCGTTCAGACCCAGCTCGGCCGCACGGGTCCAGACATCGGCAAGCACCAGCACCGGAAAGCGCGCGGCGATTTCGTCCGGCACATGCTGTCGCCATTTGTAGATGAGGTTGAGCTGGCCGCGGTTGATCAGCTCCAGACCGCAGCCGTCGAGCAGCGCGGCGAGCATCTCGGCATCTTCGGCCAGGCAGGCGTGCTCGATAGCCAGGTTCTGCATATGGTGGTTGGTGAACCACAGGCTGGCATTGAAATGCAGCTGCTTGAAGCGCTCGGGATCGCGATCCTTGAGACGGCTGCGGAGAAACTCGGCGAACAGATTATGGAAGCGATACCACTGGCGTTCGCGATCCATGGGCAGGAGAAACAGCTGCATGGCCTCCAGCTCTTCCAGCAGCTGCTGGCCATCCTGACGCGCGGTCAGGGCGTTGACCAGCTCGCCACTGAGCTGCTGCGCCACCCCTAGCGCCAACAGCTGTTCCTGGCGCTCGCCAGGTAACTGCTCGAACACCGAGCGCAGCAAGTAATCGCCAACCACGTTCTTGTCTGCGCCCAATTCGGCCAGGCGCTCGGTCGGTTGCGGGTGGTTGCGCAGCCACAAGCAGGCCAGATGCACCCCCACCACCCAACCCTCGGTATGACGGTAAAGTGCGCCGAACGTCTCTGGATCGAGCTGCAGGCCGCTGCGTTCCAGATAACCGCGCGTTTCTTCAGGATTGAGCCTGAGCTCATCACTGCCCAGTTCCAGCAACAATCCCTTGGCGCGTAACGTGGCAAGACTCAGGGCGGGCTGCGAACGGCTGCCGATGGCCAGGGTGAAATTCGGGGGCGCCATCTTGACCAGGCGATTGAGTGCAACGAGCAGCTCGCCATCCTGGATCAGATGCAGATCGTCGAGCACCAGCAGCAGCGGCTCCGAACGCTGCGACAGATCCACCAGCAGACTTTCCATCACGGCCTCGACCGGCACCCGCATGGTATTGCGCAGGTAGCCCAGGGCGTAATCACCCAGGCCGGGCAGTGAACGCCCCAATGCTTCGATCAGTTGCTGGAAGAAACGTACCGGCTCATCATCAGCAGAGCCCAGCGATAGCCACGCAACAGCGCTGCCGCCCTGACGACGCTGCTCGACCAGCATCGCCAACGCGGTGGTCTTGCCAAAGCCAGCAGGCGCGCAAAACAGCACGAGGCGGGCGTGGGGGTGGGCCGAAAGCGCGGCTTCCACCTGGGGCCTTGTCAGATAGTCCACGGATGCCTGGGGCGGCGACAGTTTTGAACGCAGCAGGCTTCCAGCGGCTGGGCCGATCACTACATCCATGGCCTGGATTCCTTCATTCATTATTGTTTTGGTACGGCAGTTCAACATCCTGGCACGACTCCATACTAATCAGCCGAGCGTACCGGAGCAAACCTGGCCGAAGCCCTAGGATGAATATTAGCGGCGGACTACAATCGCTCTTTCAACCCATTCGACTGCCACGCATGCCCAGCTGCTCTCTGCACCCTCTTCCTTACCGCACCGACCCCAGCGACTACTTCCAGCGCATTCGCCAGGCCCCCGGCGCCGTACTGCTGGATGCCGGACGACCGAGTGCCACGCGTGGACGCTATGACCTTATGAGCGCCTGGCCATTGGCAGAACTGGCGCCCACGCCCGACGAATCGGCCAACGACTTTCTGCAACGCCTGCGAGGCGCATTGCAGAGCCTCGGGCCCGCCGAAGTGCCAGCGCAGCAGGAGCTGCCATTCGTCGGTGGTTTGATCGGCTACCTGTCTTATGACTTCGGCCGCCGCCTGGAAGTGCTACCCGAACAGAGCGTCGATGATCTCGACCTCGAGGATGCCCGTTTCGGTCTCTACGCCTGGGCGCTGATCAGCGATCACCAGCTGGGTACCAGCGCCCTGCTGTTTCACCCGGCGCTGCCGGAGGCAGAGCGCCAGCGCCTGCGGACGCTGTTCGATGCAGCGCATGGCGAGGAACTCGCGCCCTTCCGACTGACCCAACCGTTCCAGGCCGCTATCGACCAGCACCGCTATCGCCAGGCGATCGAACGCATCCAGGGCTACATCCTCGCTGGCGATTGCTATCAGGTGAACTTCGCCCAGCGCTTTCAGGCGCCCTGCGCGGGCGATCCCTGGGCGGCTTACCTGGCACTGCGCCAGGCCTGCCCCACGCCGTTCTCGGGTTTCCGGAGCCTGGGCGATGGCGACGCCATTCTCAGCCTGTCGCCCGAGCGCTTTCTCAAGGTCAGCAACGGTCAGGTGGAAACCCGTCCGATCAAGGGCACTCGGCGCCGCGGCGATAACACCGACGATGATCAGGCGCAGGCGCAGGAGCTGTTGGCGAGCAGCAAGGACCGAGCCGAGAACCTGATGATCGTCGATCTGCTGCGCAACGATCTGGGCCGCAGCTGCCGCATCGGTTCGGTGAAAGTACCGGAGCTGTTCGCCCTGGAGAGCTATCCCAACGTGCATCATCTGGTCAGTTGCGTCACCGCCGAGCTGGCGCCTGGCAAGGATGCGCTGGACCTGATCGCCTGCAGTTTCCCCGGCGGCTCCATCACCGGCGCGCCGAAGATCCGCGCCATGCAGATCATCGATGAGCTGGAGCCGACACGTCGCGGGCTCTATTGCGGCTCCTTGCTGTATCTCGACGTACGCGGTGAGATGGACAGTTCCATTGCCATTCGCAGCCTGCTGGTCAAGGACGGCAAGGTCAGTTGCTGGGGTGGCGGCGGTATAGTCGCCGACTCCAACTGGCAGGCCGAATATCAGGAGTCCATCACCAAGGTGAAAGTACTGCTGGAAACGCTGGAGGGGCTTTAGAAACGTAGGGCGGGTGCAACCCGCCAGATCGCGATGGCGGGTTGCACCCGCCCTACGTCAGCTACAGGCTCAGCTTGCGGTTCGATGCCTTGAGGAATTCCTGCTTCAGATCCTCGTAGGTATGCACCGCCGGGAATTGCGGAAACTCGCGAATCACGTTTTCCGGCGCATGGAACAGGATGCCGGCATGGGCTTCGCTGAGCATGGTGGTGTCGTTGTACGAGTCGCCAGCAGCGATAACGCGGTAGTACAGGCTCTTGAAGGCGATGACCGACTGACGCTTGGGATCCTTCTGGCGCAGTTGGTAGCTGACCACGCGATCGTTCTCGTCAGTGATCAGGCGGTGGCACAGTAGAGTCGGGAAACCGAGCTGACGCATCAGCGGCTGGGAGAACTCGTAGAAGGTGTCGGAGAGAATCACAACCTGGAAACGTTCACGCAGCCAGTCGACGAACTCCACGGCGCCATCGAGCGGCTTCAGGGTAGCGATCACGTCCTGTATGTCCTTCAACTTCAGGCCGTGCTCATCGAGAATGCGCAGGCGTTGCTGCATCAGTACGTCGTAATCGGGGATGTCGCGGGTGGTCGCCTTGAGCGACTCGATGCCGGTTTTTTCCGCAAAGGCGATCCAGATTTCCGGAACCAGAACACCTTCCAGGTCGAGACACGCGATTTCCACAGGCCACTCCTCGGTTGAGCCAAAAAGGAGCCGGCACTCTAGCCGCTGGGCCTGACTGGCGCAACGTAGCCTTCTTATAACTGAAACGAAGGACGTAAAATGCCTTAGTTATTTAGCCGCATAATCGGGCTTTGTTACCATCGCGCCCTCACGCACACGATCTGGAATCCTCACCATGGAACTCGACCTGGACGCGCTCAACGCCGAATTCGGTAACCAGCCTGAAAAGCTGGTGCAGTGGGCCATAGGGCTGGGCAAACCCGCCATCTGTACCACCAACTTCCGCCCTTTCGAAGCGGTGATCCTGCACATGGTCAGCCAGGTCAAACCGGATATCCCGGTGGTCTGGATGGACAGCGGCTACAACACCGAAGCCACCTATCGCTTCGCCGACGAAGTGACCCGCAAGCTGGGCCTTAACCTGATCACCTACCTGCCCAAGCGCTCGCGCGCGCACCGCGAGGCCATCGACGGCCCGGTGCCAGGCCTGGATGATCCGCGCCACGCCGCGTTCACCGAAGAGGTGAAACTCGAGCCTTTCGCTCGCGCTCTGCGCGAGACCGCACCCAGCGTCTGGTTCACCGCCCTGCGTGCCACCGACACCGCCGTGCGCGCGCAGATGAACCCCATCAGCATCAACCCGGACGGCCTGATCAAGGTCGCCCCGCTGCTGCACTGGTCCTCCAAGGATCTGTATCAGTACCTGGTCGCCCACGACCTGCCGAACGAGTTCGATTACTTCGACCCGACCAAGGGTGAAGACAATCGCGAGTGCGGCCTGCACCTCAGTCATTGATTGAAGCTGGCTAGAACGAAACATGGCGCCCAAGGGCGCCATGTTTCGTTTCAGTTGTTTTGCTTCAGTGCATCGGTAACTCGACACCTGCGAACAGCTCTTCGAGTTCGGATTTGTTGTGGCACTGCACCGCCTTGGCCAGCATCTCGCGGGTCAGGTGCGGGGCGAAACGCTCGATGAAGTCGCACATGAACCCCCGCAGGAAGGTGCCGCGACGAAAACCGATCTTGGTCACGCTGGGCTCGAACAGATCATCGGCATCGAGCACCACCAGATCCGGATCGAGCTTGGCGTCGACCGCCATCTTGGCCACGATACCAACGCCCAGGTTCAGGCGTACGTAGGTCTTGATCACGTCGGCGTCGGCGGCGGTGAACACCACCTTGGGCGTCAGACCGCGATGACTGAAGGCTTCGTCCAGTTTCGAACGCCCGGTGAAACCGAATACGTAAGTGACGATGGGGTGCTCGGCCAGGGCCTCGAGGGTCAGCTTCGGCAACTTGGTCAGCGGGTGCCCCTGCGGCACCACCACGCAGCGGTTCCAGCGGTAGCAGGGCATCATGATCAGGTCGTTGAACAGCTCGAGACCTTCGGTGGCGATGGCGAAGTCGACACTGCCATCGGCCGCCATCTCGGCGATCTGCGTCGGCGTGCCCTGGTGCATGTGCAAGGCAACGTCCGGGTACTGCTTGATGAAAGCGCTGATCACCGGCGGCAGCGCGTAGCGTGCCTGGGTGTGGGTAGTGGCGATGGACAGCGTGCCCTTCTTCTCGTTGGAGAACTCCTGGGCGATCTGCTTGATGCTTTCGACCTTGCGCAAAATCTCGCCAGCGGTGGTGATGATGCGCTCTCCGGCTGGGGTCACGCGGGTCAGGTGCTTACCGCTGCGGGCGAAGACTTCCACGCCCAGCTCATCCTCGAGCAAGCGAATCTGCTTGCTGATCCCTGGTTGCGAGGTGTACAGGCTCTGAGCGGTAGCCGATACGTTGAGGTCGTGGTGCGCAACTTCCCAGATGTAGCGCAATTGCTGAAGCTTCATATGTTTCCCTCAGAGCAGTAAGGCAGGCCAACAACTGCCAATGCCGTATATAACCATATTATTGGTTTAATCGAACAGCCTAGAACGTTTTATCAGGTTCCCCCTTTTACAAATCTCCATGACCTCGATGCTGCAGCATGGGCACCAGGTACACCGGCGCCTCCGACAACTGCACGATGCGCGCAGCCGTACGTCCCAGCGGCACGGCAAGGTCTGCGCCATGGCTATGACTGCCTACGACCAACAGATCCACCCCAAGTTTCTGCGCTTCCTCAAGAATCACCGCAGGCGGATCCCCCTGAAGCACCCGCACCGCACGAATCAACTGGAGATCCTGCTGACCATCACCCAGTTCGTCGCGAAAGCCCTCCAGCACACGCTGCTCGATACTGGCCATGACGGTATTCAGCCCATTACGACGCAGCTCCCCGAGGGTGTCCTCGTCCAGGTATGTCTGCAGCACGGATTCGGCGAATAGCCCCATGGGCTCAACCGCGTGCACCACATACAAATCGGCCTTGAAGCTGCGGCTCATAGCGAGGGCGTGCTGCAGCACGTAGGAGGCGTAAAGCCCCAGATCGGTGGCATAGAGTATCGAGCGGATCACGCGGCCTCCTCGACTGCTGGCGCAGGCCCTTGATTGAGCTTAGCAGCGCATCAGACAAAGCAAGATCGGCAGCGTTATTTAGGACGAATGGCTATATGCAGGCGCTTGGGCGCCTGCACAGGCACAGGCTCAGGGCACTAACTCGTTGCTGACGCCATGGGGGACATGACCGGTCGCCACCACCTGGCGAGCTTTTTCGCAGTGTCCGGTCTGGTCATCGAAGAACACATCGGCAGCGAAGGCCTCCAGCACCGCCGACTTGTCCAGCCCGCCAAGGAAGAAGGATTCATCCAGACGGATGTTCCATTCGCGCAGGGTGCGAATCACACGCTCATGTGCCGGGGCCGAGCGCGCGGTAACCAACGCCGTACGAATCGGGCATTCGGCTTCGGGAAATTCCTGCTGCAGCGCATGCAACGCGGCGAGAAACGGCTTGAAAGGCCCGCCTGGCAGGGCCTGCCGAGCAGCTTCGCGCTCATGATCCTGGAACGCGTTGAGGCCGCCACTCTGGTAGACGCGCTCGGAGTCGTCGGAAAACAGCACGGCATCGCCATCGAAGGCGATACGCAGCTCGTTGCTGTTCGCCCGCCGCGCGCCGCCGGAAAGCAGCGTGGCCGCGCCAAAACCGGCTTTCAGTGCGTTGCGCACGTCATCGGCGTGGGTAGACAGAAACAGATGACAGCCAAAGGCCGCCAGATAAGGATCGGGGCTACGACCGCCGACGAAGGCGGCGCGGGATATGCCGAGCCCGTAGTGCTGGATCGAGTTGAACGCACGCAGCCCGGTATCGGCGCTGTTACGCGACACCAGGATGACCTCCACGCGCTGTTCGCTGAGCCGTGTGTTCAGCCCAAGCAGCTTCTCCACCAGCGGAAAGGCGTCGCCCGGCATCAGCACTTCGTCTTCATGCTCGATCTGATAGCGGCGATAGGCTTCCACCCCTTCGCTTTCGTAGATCTGGTGACTTTCACTCAGATCGAACAGCGCCCGCGAGGAAATCGCCAGCACCAGTTTGTCCCCCAGCCCCTTACCCATGCTTAAGCCTCCCGGCGAGCCTGAATGAAACGTAGCGCCTGATACAGGGCGCGCACCTTGGGCATATCGAAACCTGCTGCATCGGCAGCCGCCAGAGGCGCTTCATAGATGGCGTGCAGCTCGGCCGGTCGCCCCTGGGCAAAGTCGTGGTACATGCTCGGCAGGTAATCGGGCATGCGCTGCGTGGCGGCCAGCAATTTGTCCGCATAGCTGTCCGGCATGACGTAGCCCAGTACCTGAGCAGCCTGCACCACTTCCTGCATCATGTCAGCGATCAGTGCGCGGCTGTCGGCATTACCCATCAGGCGCCGCGTATCGGCATCGAGCAGCACCGACAGGCCGTTATAAGGGATATTCCATACCAGCTTCTGCCAGCGCGTCTGCGCCAGATCACGCATCGCCGCCGAATCCAGACCGGTGCTGCGCAGCAGGCTGGCGCCCTCCTCGGCCAGCGCCAGTCGCGCCTCATCGTCGGTCAACGGTCCGGAGTGATAGGCCAGGTTGATCGCCCCCAGCGCCTGATGCTCGATCACGCCCGGCGCACTGCGATGAACGCAGATGTAACAGAGCCCGCCCAACAGATGCAGGTCATCGCTCAACAGTGGGCGCAGTTCATCTTCCACTGCCAGGCCATTTTGCAGCAGCACCACCTGGGCGCCCGGTGCAGCAGCCTTGGCAATCAGCGGCGCCAGCTCGGCATTGGCCGTGGTCTTGGCACCGACCAGCAACCAGTCGCACGGTGGCATCTCGTCGACATGCTGGTAGGCCTGTACCGGCGCCTGGTTCAGTGCGCCATGTACCGCGCTGTTCAACTGCAGGCCTCGCTCGACCACCGCGCCGTACTCGCTGCGCAGCAAAAAGTGCACGTCATGACCCGCGCGAGCCAGCAGCATTCCGTAGAAACCGCCAATGGCACCGGTGCCGATGATGCCGATACGCGGCGCAGGGTATTGAGACATCAGGGAAGCTCCTCAGCCGGGCGAAGCAGGGCCTCGCCCATGGCGTTAACCAGATCGGAATGGGTAAGACGCGTGTGCAATGCGCCAAAGAAATGACCGTCCTTGACCAGAAACAGCGCCGGCAGATGGAATACCTCGTATCGCGTCACCAATCCGGCGTTATGCCCGGCATCGACCCAGCACAGGCGTTCTATGGGCAGCGGCATGCCAGGCAAGGCCTGACGTGCCCAGCGGCAGCTGGCACAGCCCGTGCTTGTGAACACCAGTAGCGAGGTACCGGGAAGATCGAGTAGCCGGCGGTCGGCATCCAGATCGGTCAATTCCAATTGCGTCGCTATACTGAATTCATTGATGTCAGTTTGCCTGCATTCAAGGTCGGTGTTCATGCGTAAGTTTCTGCGTCATCCAAGCGACATGCCGGTTGAACTGGTGCTGCGCAAACAAGCCTGCATTCCTCGGCAGCGGCTGAACAATATCAGCCTGGGTGGGGTTGCATGCAACTCGACACGCGGCTTTCGCCGCGGCACCTCGGTCGAACTGCGCATCCCGCTACTGGGCGAACAGGCACGCTACCCCGGCGTAGTGGCCTGGTGTCGGCGCCAGGATACCGATTATCTGGTAGGCATCGCCTTTCTCGATGAAGACACTCTGTTCCGCGCGCGCATGGTCGAGCAGGTTTGCCAGATTCAGCATTACCGACAACAGCTGGAGCAGGCATCAGGCCACCCAATGGCCATCGAGCAGTGCGCTCAGGACTGGATTGCCAAGCATGCCGCCGAGTTTCCCTATCTCGCCTGAATACGCTGCAGCCACCCAATAACGAGGGTAATAAGCCACCTCATACTGCCACTCTATGAGGCTTATTGAACTTAACGCCCATTGTCGCGCAGCCCCGTACGCGCTAAGGTTCGGCTCCCCCTGCGCCAACTAGCTGTGCACCGCCATAGGGGATCGCTGGCGGCCGGCACCCGTGACCTGACGACCTGACCCGATGAATAGCACGATGGCTGATTTACCGATCGACGACCTCAACGTCGCTTCCAACGAAACCCTGATCACCCCCGATCAGCTCAAACGCGAAATCCCCCTGACCGATGCCGCACTGAAGACCGTGGCCCATGGCCGTCAGGTGGTACGCGACATCCTCGACGGCAAGGATCATCGCCTGTTCGTGGTCGTCGGCCCTTGCTCCATCCACGATATCAAGGCCGCTCACGAGTATGCCGAACGCCTCAAGGTACTGGCTGCCGAGCTGTCAGATAGCCTGTTCCTGGTCATGCGCGTGTACTTCGAGAAGCCACGCACCACGGTCGGTTGGAAAGGTCTGATCAACGATCCGTACCTGGACGACTCGTTCAAGATTCAGGACGGGCTGCACATCGGCCGCAAGCTGCTGCGCGACCTGGCGGAAATGGGCCTGCCCACCGCCACCGAGGCGCTCGACCCGATTTCCCCGCAGTACCTGCAGGACCTGATCAGCTGGTCGGCCATCGGCGCGCGCACCACCGAATCCCAGACCCACCGCGAAATGGCCTCGGGCCTGTCCTCGGCCGTTGGCTTCAAGAACGGTACCGACGGCGGTCTGACCGTGGCCATCAACGCCCTGCAATCGGTTTCCAGCCCGCACCGTTTCCTCGGCATCAACCAGGAAGGTGGCGTATCCATCGTCACCACCAAGGGCAATGCCTATGGCCACGTGGTACTGCGCGGTGGCAATGGCAAGCCGAACTACGACTCGGTCAGCGTTGCCATTTGTGAGCAGGAACTGACAAAAGCCGGCATTCGCCCGAACATCATGGTCGACTGCAGCCACGCCAACTCCAACAAGGACCCGGCTCTGCAGCCGCTGGTGCTGGAGAACGTGGCCAACCAGATTCTCGAAGGCAACAACTCCATCGTCGGCCTGATGGTCGAGAGCCACCTGGGCTGGGGCAGCCAGTCGATTCCAAAGAATCTGTGCGACCTCAAGTACGGCGTATCCATCACCGATGCCTGCATCGACTGGGATACCACTGAGAAGAGCCTGCGCGGCATGCACGCCAAGCTCAAGGACGTACTGCCCAAGCGCCCTCGCGGCTAAGGGCGCAGCAACAATGAAAACGCCGGGCATTGCCCGGCGTTTTTGTATCCGCATTCACACGTAGGGTGGGCTTCAGCCCACCACCCCGAACCGACTCCTACTGGTGACGCGAACGTCGCTCCATGTAGCGCTCGACATAGGAGCACGACGGAATCACCGTGTAGCCCTTGCCTTCGGCATATTGCAGGGCATGCTCGGTCAGCGCAGCGGCGATGCCACGGCCACGCAGCCCATTGGGTACGAAGGTGCGATAGATGTCCAACGTCTGCTTGCCCAGATCCATATAGGCCAGATAGGCACGATCACCGTCGACGGTGGTCACGAACTGGTGACTCGCCTGGTCATGGTGGATGGACAACCCGTCGCTCATCTTCACTCCTCTAGCCGCAAACCGTTAGCGGCGCATCTATTTTTACTTCATACCGGTGCTTTGGCAAAAGCGCAAATTCCGCTGCCACTTCCGACCATGCCATTGGCCAAGCTTATCAGCCGCCGAACCGCCCAGCCACGAGCAATCAGAAGCTCAAGACTGCAATGCAGAGCAGAGCCGCAATTACCGGGATAACTACCGTGATGACGAAGATATCCTTGTATGCCTGCTTGTGAGTCAGCCCCATGATCATCAGCATCGCGATCACCGCCCCGCAATGCGGCAGCGAATCGAGCCCGCCAGCAGTGATATTGGCGATACGGTGCAGCACCTCGGGCTCCACACCCATCTCGAGATAACGTGGCGCCAGGGTCTGCATGAAAATCTGCAGGCCACCAGACGAGGAACCGACTATCCCCGAGACCACGCTGACCGAGGCGAACACCGACAACAGCGGCGGCAGATCCACCCCCAGTATCCATTGGGCGAATTGGGCGAAACCTGCGGTCTGAGTGACCACCCCGCCAAAGCCGATTACCGCAGCAGTATTGAGCAGCGGCATGATCGCATCGTCAGCCCCCTGCCCCAGCAAGCCGACAGTATTGCGGCGCAACGCCGGAAACATCAGCACAGCCACCCCAGTAGCGATCACCAGGGCCAGACTGGGCCAGAGAATCGGCTGCGCCTGGCTGAAGGCCAACAGCCCACCCAGTGCCCCCTCACCTGGTACAGCCGCACCAGACAGAGCGAGCAGGCGCGGCAGGAGAATGATCCCCAGCACAACGATGATCGGCACCAACGCCATACCCCAATGCGGACCGCTACCCGGCACACCGGCCAACTGCTGCATACGCTCGTCCTGTGCGTTAGGCTCGAATCCCTCGCCGCGCTCGCGCGCCAGGCGCCACTCACGCTGCAGATAGGCCATGCCCAGGCCGATCATCACCAGCGAGGCGAACAGACCAATCCAGGCACCAGCGAACAGGTCCGTACCCAGCGCACTGGCTGCGATCACGTTATGAATCGACGGAGAGCCAGGCAAGGCCGTCATGGTGAAGGTCCCCGCCCCCAGTGCAGTGGCGGCGCAGAACAATCGCTTGGGCAGATTGGCCTCGCGCATCAGGGTGATGCCCAGCGGATACATGGTGAAGATCACCACGAAAACTACCACTCCACCATAGGTGAGAACCGCACACACCAGCATCGCCACCCAGAGCGTGCGCTGCGTGCCCAGGCTGCGGGTAATGGCCTGCGCAATACTGCTGGCTGCCTGGCTGGCCGCCATGACCTTGCCGAAGATCGCACCACAAAGAAACAACACGAAGAACTTGCCAGCAAAGGTGAATGCGCCCAAGGGGCCGAATGGAAAGTGCTCGAGCAGCGCACCTGATACGGCGACGCCATTGGTGAGAGCCACCAGAATCGAACACAGCAATGCGGCGATGAATATGTTCACCCCGCGCAACGCCATGAAGATTAGTAGCGACAAGCCCAGCAAAAGCCCCAAATTCCCAAGCATCTGCATCTCCCTCTTTTATTGTTTTAGTTTGAAAACCGGGACAGTTATAACAGCTCGTACAACCTCAGCACTGTATCGAATGCGTAACTGTCTATTTTTTAGCCAGCCCACGCAGGTTCTAGCCTTCAGCGTCCCGTCCAAAGAAAAAAAACTGCAACTCTTGCCCTGGCTCCGTTTACTTACTAAAAGTAATAGGTAGTATGTACGCCGGCTAATTTCCCGCAGTTGGGGAATTGCTCTTTATGGAAAACTCCACCTCAAGGGGAACACGATGAACAACGTTCTGAAATTCTCTGCTCTGGCTCTGGCCGCAGTTCTGGCTACCGGTTGCAGCAGCATGTCCAAAGAAACCGAAGCTCGTCTGACTGCTACCGAAGACGCAGCTGCTCGCGCTCAAGCCCGTGCTGACGAAGCCTACCGCAAGGCCGATGAAGCTCTGGCCGCTGCTCAGAAAGCTCAGCAGACTGCTGACGAAGCTAACGAGCGCGCTCTGCGCATGCTGGAAAAAGCCAGCCGCAAGTAATTGCGACTCGTTTTTTCGAAAGCCGCCCCAGGCAACTGGTGCGGCTTTTTTATTACCTGCTCATGCCTGACCCTCTCCGAACAGCTCGATTGCCGGGCAATAAAAAACCCGCATACACGAATGCAGGCGGGCTTTTACAACTTTGCCGAATCAGAACGGGTTGTCGTTGCTCGCCACCACATTATCGGTCTGCGCCGCGATAGGTACCGGCATACCGTCCTCGGCAGCAACCACCTCACGGACCATCTCCCAGTCAAGGCGCAGGCCGCTGAGTTCATCACGCTTGAGCAACGCATTGATCACCGCAGTGTGCTTGTCGACAACAGAGGGGTCACCCTCGTCATCCAGTGGCGCATGCGCTTCCAGATAGATCTTGCCGCTGCTTACACCAAACTTGTAGGGCTCGTTGATGATGCGTACCGGCGTGCCGACCGGTACCATGCCCGCCAGCTCCAGCACGTTGTGGTTGAGCATGCGGAAGCAGCCGTGGCTGACGCGCATGCCGATACCGAACTTCTTGTTCGAACCATGGATCAGGTAGCCAGGAAACGACAGCGTCATCTTGTAGGGGCCCAGCGGATTGTCCGGGCCAGGCGGCACCACGGTGGGCAGAATGTCGCCCTCGGCCGCATGCTCTTCGCGAATCGACTTCGGCGGATACCAGGCCGGGTTCGGCGTTTTCACGGTCACGCGGCCTGTGCCCAGCGGCGAACCCCAGCCCTCACGGCCAATGCCCAGCGGGAAGGTGTGCACCACGTTCTGGCCTTTCGGGAAGTAGTACATCCGGTACTCGGCCAGATTGATCACGATGCCTTCGCGCGGACCGGGTGGCAGCACGTAACGAGTCGGCAGGATGATCTCGGTACCCTCGCCCGGCAACCAGGGATCGACGCCCGGGTTGGCCGCGACCATTTCCAGATAGCCGAGATCGTTTGCCGTTCCCAGATCGGCGAAGGTGTCTTCGTACTTGGCCTTGATCACCTGTACCTGGCCCACCACATCCTCGCCCGGCGGCGGCAGTGGAAGTTCGAGTGCCTGTACCGCAGCGCTGGAGCACAGTGCGACCAGAGTCAGACAGCGGTTGACCGCAGAGAAGCGCGACAACATCCGGGAGTCCCTTGAAGAGTTGAATGATATTGCGGCGATTGTACACCGCCGTTCGCAAGCCGGGCAGACGTCAGCCATCCGCCCAATTCGAGCACAGCCCCTGGCGCTGCGCCTCGAATGCCGCCAGGCAAGCGGGACACAGACGACGGTCACGCAGCCAGACCTTTTCCAGCGCCCGCCAACGCGGTTGCGCCGGCAACAAGCCACCGCAAAGCGTGCGATCAGCATGCCCACCCAGGCGCAACTGGCGAGCCACCAGATGCACACGCACCTCACGACAAGCGAACAGATCCAGCTGCTCATCCGGCTCGATCAGTTGGTAGGCATAAAGGGACCAGGCGGGACGCGGCATCTGGGGCTCCGTGACAGGTCGGCCACATTAGCCGAAAGGCTTGAGGCGGAAAAGCCTGTGCCTACTGTGTTTCCGCCGAAAACAGGCACTTACAGCAGCGGTTTGAGCGTCGGCCAGACATTCTCCAGCAACACCGCCTGCGCGGACTCGGTCGGGTGAATGCCATCGGCCTGCATCATCCCCGGCACACCACCGACACCCTCGAGAAAGAACGGCACCAGCGGCACCTTCTTCTGCTCTGCCAAATCAGCGAAAACCTGGGCGAAAGACGTGGTGTAGCGCGCGCCATAGTTGGGTGGCAAACGCATACCGAGAAGCAGCACATCGGCACCGGCAGACTGCGACTTATCGATCATCGACGCAAGATTCTGTTGCAATTGCGCTGGGGGCTGGCCACGCAGACCATCGTTGCCTCCCAACTCGATGATGACCAGCTCCGGCTTGTGCTCTGCAAGCAGCGCAGAGAGCCGCGCAGCGCCGCCTGCGCTGGTGTCGCCGCTGATCGAGGCATTGACCACCGAGTGCTCGAAACCCTCTTCATTCAGCCGCTTTTCCAGCAAGGCGACCCAGCCCTGGCGGCTATCCAGGCCAAAAGCGGCGCTGATACTATCGCCGACCACAAGCAGGGTGCCTGCAACCGCCCCCTGAGCCCAGAGCATCAGGGTCAAGGCACCACTCAACCACCATGCACGCATTTGGAATCTCCATGACTTCGAGCATTCTCGCTGCGCGGAACCTTAGCAAAGTGGTCAGCAGCGCGGAAGGCGAGCTGACCATCCTCCATGATCTCGATCTCGAACTGAGCAAAGGCGACAGCCTGGCCATCGTCGGCGCCTCAGGCTCTGGCAAATCCACCCTGCTCGGATTGCTCGCCGGTCTGGACCTGCCCAGCGGCGGCGCGGTACTGCTGGCCGGCAAAAACCTTAGCGAACTCGATGAAGACCAGCGCGCGCGCCTGCGCGCCGAGCATGTGGGTTTCGTCTTCCAGTCGTTCCAGTTGCTCGACAGCCTCAACGCGCTGGAGAACGTGATGCTGCCGCTGGAGCTGGAAGGCCACGCCGATGCCCGCCAGCGCGCCCGGACTCTGCTCGAACGCGTCGGACTGGGTCAACGTCTGACGCACTACCCGCGCCAGCTATCCGGTGGCGAGCAACAGCGCGTGGCCATTGCCCGCGCCTTCGCTGCAGAACCGGACGTGCTATTCGCCGATGAGCCCACCGGTAACCTCGACAGCCACACCGGAGAACGCATCAGCGACCTGCTGTTTCAGCTTAACCAGGAACGCGGTACCACCCTGGTGCTGGTCACCCACGACGAGCGCCTGGCGCACCGCTGCCAGCGCCTGATTCGCCTGGAAGCCGGACACCTGATCGATCGCGTGGAGCCCTGATGAAACGCGTACCCGTCACTCGCCTGTTTTCGCTCGCTGCCCGCCAACTGCTGCGCGATGCCCGCGCCGGCGAGTTGCGGGTGCTGTTCTTCGCCTTGCTGGTCGCTGTGGCCGCCAGCAGCGCCATCGGTTATTTCAGCGCACGCCTGAATGACGCCATGCTGCTGCGTGCCAGCGAGTTTCTCGCTGCTGATCTACGCCTGAGTGGCAGCTCGCCGGCCAGCCAGCAACAGATAGACGCGGGGCTCAAGCTGGGTCTCGATCACGCACAAGCGGTGGAGTTTTCCAGCGTGGTGGCGGCCCAGGAAGGCATTCAGCTGGCCAGCGTCAAGGCAGCCAATAGCCTTTATCCGCTGCGCGGCGAACTGAGGAGCGCTGCTGAACCCTACGCACCAGAGGAAGCGGGTTCCGGCCCGCGCCCCGGAGAAGTCTGGGCCGAAGCGCGCCTGATGGTCGCGCTGAATCTGAAGATTGGCGATGAACTGGAAATAGGCGCCAAAACCCTGCGCTTGAGCCGTGTGCTCACCTATGACCCCGACACTGCTGGCGACTTTTACAGCCTGACGCCGCGCGTGCTGATGCACCTGGACGACCTTGCTGCGACTGAAGTGGTACAACCCGGTAGCCGCGTGCGCTTCCGCGAACTCTGGCGCGGCGATGCCAATGCCCTGGCGGCCTACCGTCAGGCAGTCGAAGCAGGCCTGGAACCCAATCAGCGCCTGGACGACGCTCGCGATAGCAATCGCCAGGTCGGCGGCGCCCTCGGCCGCGCCGAACGTTATCTGAACCTGGCCAGCCTGGCAGCCGTGTTGCTCGCTGGTGTCGCGGTAGCACTCTCGGCGGCTCGCTTCGCGGCGAGGCGCTTCGATGCCAGCGCGCTGCTGCGCTGCCTCGGGCTGTCACGGCGTGAAGCGTTGGCCCTGTTCGGCCTGCAACTGGCGTTGCTCGGGCTGATCGCCTGCCTGATCGGCGCGCTACTGGGCTGGGCTGGTCAGCACGTGCTCTTCTATCTGCTGCGCGGGCTGATCCCGGATGATCTGCCGCCGGCCGACCTGTGGCCCGCATTGGCCGGCATGGCCACCGGCCTGGTGGCGCTGGCCGGTTTCGCCCTGC
>JBLUOL010000049.1:0-31330 GCA_048065775.1 Pseudomonas sp. GW6 | reverse complement strand
GCCAACGCAGGCAGCCCCGGCGCCCGGCGTACCGCAGCCGTGCAGGCGCGCCTGAACGAGGACTTCAGCGGTTGGGCGCATTACCGCCAGCTGTTCGACTGCATCCTCGATGCCCTGCCCGACGCCCGCTTCGTCGGCGACTCGACGCAGACCGTGTACAGCGGCAACCATCTGGTCGAACTGGACGGTGCGCGGCGCTGGTTCAACGCCTCCACCGGCTACGGCACCCTCGGCTACGGTCTGCCGGCAGCCATCGGCGCCAAGCTGGCCGAACCTTCGCGGCCGGTGATCAGCCTGATGGGTGATGGCGGTATTCAGTTCACCATCGCCGAGCTGGCCAGTGCCGTAGAGGCCAGGGTCGGTATCATCGTGCTGCTGTGGAACAACGCCGGCTACGGCGAGATCAAGCGCTACATGCAGCGCCGCGATATCACCCCGATTGCCGTCGACATCTACACGCCTGATCTGCTGGCCATCGCCCGTGGCTTTGGCTGCGCCGCCGAGCGTGCGCGCAATCATTCCCATCTGGCCGAGCTGCTGCGCAGCGCGCCCGACGACCGCCCCTTGATCATCGAAGTGCAGGAGGCTGCGCCCTTTCATCCCTGACTACATCGATCGCGATTGATCGCGGCTAAAGCCGATCCCACAGATAGCCGGGTATCCCTGTGGGAGGGGCTTTAGCCGCGACATCCACCGTACTCCCGGATCGCATCCGGGCCACGGCCATAACCACAAGATTCAGCTGTACCACTGACTGCCGCCCACCAATACCAATAATCAAGCATCGGGGAGTCGTTCCATGTTCAAGAATCTCAGCCAGCATTTCGGCCAGGACGGCCTTGCCCCTACCGACAAGGCGCATCGCAGCCTCGGCCTGGGCGGCACCATCGCCCTGTGGCTGGGCGCCAACGTGGTGGTCACCACCATCCTCACCGGCATGTTGCTGGTGCCGGATCTGAAATTCACCCAGGCCATGCTCATCGTCCTGATCGGCTCCGGTATCGGCATCCTGCCGCTGGTGCTGGTCGGCCTGATGGGCCAACGCTCGGGCCTGACCACCATGGTGCTGGCGCGCGGCAGCTACGGCGTACACGGCGCCAAGCTGCCGTCACTGGTCAACCTGCTGACCCTGCTGGCCTGGAGCTGGATCCAGGCACTGCTGGCCGGCATGAGCCTGAACTATGCGGTGGAGCACCTGACCGGCTACTCCAACCTGCCGCTGTTCACCATCCTCTGCGAGACCCTGGTGCTGCTGATCGCCCTGCGCGGTCACCTGGGCATCGAGCGGGCCGAGCGCTGGGCTGCCATAGGCATGCTCCTGCTGGCCGGCGCGGTGTTCTATGTGATGGGGCAGAAATTCGAGTTCGCCAATCTGTTGTCTATGCCCACCGAACCGCGCAACGAGATCACCCCCGGCATCGCCTTCGATATCGTCATCGCCACCGCGTTTTCCTGGATTCCGCTGGCCGCCGACTACAACCGCAACTGCCGCAGCCAGGGCGTGGCGGGGGTCGGCACCTGGGTCGGCTATGTCGCGGCCACCCTGCTGGCTATGGGCCTGGGCGCGACCGTATCGGGTTTCTCGGTGCTGACCGGTATGGAGCAGACCTACGACCCGGCGGTATTGCTGGCAGGTTTCGGCTTCGGCTTGCCGGCGGCGATCGTGGTGTTCCTCTCGGTGATGACCACCAACGTCATGTGCGTCTACAGCGCTTCGCTGTCGTACCTCAACATCAGCCCGAAAACCCCGTTCTGGAAGCCCGCACTCTGCATCGGCGTGCTGTCGATCCTCGGCTCGCAGATTCCCGGTATTCTCGACAACTTCCAGAGCTTCCTGCTGGTGATCGGCAGTGTGTTCATCCCTGCCTTTGCGGTGCTGATCGCCGACTACTTCGTGATCCACAAGGGCGACTACGCGGTGGATGAGCTGCTCAGTGAAGATGGCGGCCGCTATCGCTACCTGAACGGCTTCAACCCGGCCGCCTTCGTCGCCTACGGCCTGGGCGCGGTGCTGGCCTACTACTGGGGCTGGGTCTCGCCGCTGGCCTGGGGCGCTTCGCTGCCGGTATTCCTGATCACCGCTGCCAGCTACGCCGTGCTGCGGCGCTGGGTGCTGGTGCCACGGGCACAGCTGGCGTAGCGTGATGACAACCGTGGCGGGTAGCACCCGCCCGACCGGAAACGACGCCCCGTAGGGCGGGTGCAACCCGCCACCGAGGCCACCGCAGGGTGCGAACCCGGTTTGAGGAACGACCATGAAAATCGTCAGCCGTGACCGCTGGTTCGAGGTGGAGCACCGCCACGATGGAATCTGCCTGATCCATGAGCCTTACGTGCGCCCCTTCTATCGCTGCAACATGTGGCATGTGCAGGGGCGCGAGCATGACGTGCTGATCGACTCGGGTTCCGGGCTGGTCAGCCTGCGCGAGCAACTGCCGTGGCTGACCGAAAAGCCGCTGCTGGCGGTGGCCAGCCACTGCCACTTCGACCATATCGCCGGGCATCACGAGTTCGATGAGCGCCTGGTGCATCCGGCCGAGGCCGATATCCTCGCCGCACCGGACGGTGCCAATACCCTGGCCACCGACTTCGTCGGCGACGACATGTTCGAGGCGCACCCGGATTGCCCGCTGTGCTACGCCGAATACCGCGTACGTGCAGCGCCGGCCACGCGCTTGGTCGAAGATGGCGACGTACTGGATCTGGGCAATCGGGTATTGCAGGTGCTGCACACGCCCGGACATTCACCGGGCGGCATCAGCCTGTGGGAAGCGCAGACGCATACGCTGTTTTCCGGCGACATCCTCTACGATGGCCCGCTGATCGAAGACGCCTACCACTCGAATCTGGAAGATTACGCGCGCAGTCTTGCGCGCCTGCGCGAGCTGCCCGTACGCACCGTGCATGGCGGACATTTCGCGAGTTTCTCGGGAGAGCGGATGCGCGAGCTGATAGACGCCTGGTTCGACGCCCATCGGCTCACCTGACGAGTTTCAGCGACGCTGACGCTCGCGGCGCAGGCGTTGCTGCTCGGCTTCACTGATGCGAATCGGCTGAGGTTGCGGGGCGAGGCCAAGGGCCTGCAGCAGGGCTTGCAGTTGTTCTTGCAGCTTGGCGAGCATGGGTACGACCTCCTGCCAAGTAAAGGGAAGAGCCAGCGGCTCACCTATAAGATTAGGCCGGGCCAAACGGATTTCAACCAGCCTCCGTCAAATCACCGGACTCTTGCGTCGATACGGGAACACGTCGATCACCTTGCCCGCGCGAATCGCCTCCTGCAATTGTTTCCAGTAATCGGCCTCATAGAGATTGCCATGCAACTGGCTGAAGAGCCGGCGCTGCTTGATATCGGCGAACAGGAACGGCGGAAACTCCTCGGGAAACACGTCCATCGGCCCCACCGAATACCAGGGCTCGGAACTCATCTCGTCCTCGGGGAAACGCGGCGGCGGGATGCGCCGGAAGTTCACTTCGGTAAGAAAGCAGATCTCGTCGTAGTCGTAGAACACCACGCGGCCATGGCGAGTGACGCCGAAGTTCTTCAGCAACATGTCGCCAGGGAAGATATTGGCCGCCGCCAGTTGTTTGATGGCCAGGCCGTAGTCATCCAGCGCCTCGCGTACCTGCGCCTCGTTGGCACTTTCCAGGTAGAGGTTGAGCGGGGTCATGCGCCGCTCGGTCCAGCAGTGTCGTACCAGCACGGTGTCACCCTCCACCACCACGGTGGACGGTGCCACCTCCAGCAGCTCGGCGAGGCACTCAGGCTCGAACTTGGCCTTGGGAAAACGGAAGTCGGCAAACTCCTGGGTATCGGCCATGCGCCCTACGCGGTCGACGCTTTTCACCAGGCGGTACTTCTCGATCACCGTCTTGCGGTCCACTGTCTTGGCGTGAGCGAAGCGGTCCTTGATGATCTTGAACACGGTATTGAAGCCCGGCAGGGTGAACACGCTCATGACCATGCCACGCACGCCGGGCGCCATGATGAAGCGATCATCGGTGCTGGCCAGGTGGCCGATCAGGGCGCGGTAGAACTCGGATTTGCCGTGCTTGTAGAAGCCGATCGAGGTGTACAGCTCGGCGATGTGCTTGCCCGGCAGGATGCGCTTGAGAAAGCCGACGAACTCGGCCGGAATGGCCACGTCCACCATGAAATAGCTGCGGGTGAAGGAGAAGATGATCGACACCTCCGCCTCGTCGGTGATCACCGCATCGGCCTGGATACCCTGCCCTTCGCGATGCAGCAGCGGGATCGCCAGCGGCCACTGCTCCTCTCGGGTGTAGATGCGCCCGATCAGGTAGGCGCCCTTGTTGCGATACAGCACCGAGGAAAACAGCTCGATGCACAACTCAGGATCCTTGCACACCCAATCCGGCAGGCTGGCGCGCAGTTGCTCCTGCAGACGTTGCAGGTCGCGCGGCAGATCCTCGTAGGGGGCGTCGAAACGGTAATCGTCGAAGATCGCCTGCAATGCCAGGTGCAGCTCGCCAGCCGGCCGATAGCAGCGCGTCTGGGCGGCGCTGGGCTGGTTGCGTAGCGATGGCCGGGTGGTGTGGATGAACATGCAGCCATCGCTGATCTGGTCATGGCTGAACAGGCTGCAGAAGATCGAGTTGAACCAGGTTTCCGCCAGCTCATCGTCGAAACGCAGATCGATCAAGGCGATATAGGCGCTCTTGACCAGCGGCCACTGCCCGACGTCCAGCAGCGAAGCATCGAACCCTTGCAGCAGGTGCTCGCGGGTTTCTGCGACCTTCTCTTCGTAGAGGTTGATGCGCGCCGCCGAGGCTTGCTGCGCTTCCTGCCACTGCGCCTGTTCGAAGCGTACACGGGCACCATCGGTGATCTGGCGAAAATGCTCGCGATAATCGTCGAAGCCATCGAGGATCAGGCGAGCGATCTCGCCGGCCGGCCATTGCTGCGCCATGGAAGTACCTCGCAAGGAAATGAGTGAAGCGAGCTTAGCCTCAACGCCGGCCAAACGTAGCCCGGATGTAATCCGGGGACTATCGCTCAAGTCCTCCCGGATTTCATCCGGGCTACGGGATGGCGTAAATCTCGTTCGAAAGCGCGATGCGGATTGCCAGAACCCCGCCCAGCGGCAACACTCTCGGCCCCACCCTGCCGGATACTCCGCCTTGCGTACCGCCGACCTGCTCCGCCTGCTGCTGCTCGCCGCCATCTGGGGCGCCAGCTTCCTGTTCATGCGCGTTGCCGCACCGGTGCTGGGCAGCATGCCGACCGCGTTCTTTCGCGCCAGCTTCGGCGCGCTGGGGCTGCTGGCGTTGCTCCTGCTGCTGCGCAGTAACTGGGACTTTCGCGGCAAACTGCGCATCTGCCTGGGGCTGGGCGTGATCAACGCAGGCCTGCCCTCGGCCATGTATTGCCTGGCGGCACTGATCCTGCCGGCCGGTTATTCGGCGATCTTCAACGCCACCACACCCCTGATGGGCGTGCTGATCGGCGCACTGTTCTTCCATGAGGGCATCACCCCGAGCAAGGCGGCGGGCGTGTTTCTCGGCCTGCTCGGCGTAGCGGTGCTGACCCGCACCGGCCCAGTGGCCTTCGACCTGCAACTGCTGCTCGGCGCCGGTGCCTGCCTGGTGGCCACCACCTGCTACGGCTTCGCTGGTTTCCTTACTCGACGCTGGATCGGCCAACAGGGCGGCCTGGACAATCGCCTGACCGCCTTTGCCAGCTTGGTGGGGGCCAGCCTGTTCCTGCTGCCGCTGTTCGCGGGCAGCCTGGCGCTGCAACCACCGCCAAGCTGGGGTGGCATCGAGGTATGGCTGTCGCTGGCCGCCCTCGGCCTGGTCTGCACGGCCTTCGCCTATGTGCTGTATTTCCGTTTGCTGGCCGATATCGGGCCGATCAGGGCTAGCACCACCACCTTCCTGATCCCGCCGTTCGGCGTGTTGTGGGGCGCGCTGCTGCTGGGTGAGCCGCTGAGCTGGGACTACCTCCCCGGCTGCGTGCTGATCGCGTTGGCGCTTTGGCTGGTGGTGCGCCCAAGCGTGACCAAAACCTAGCCCGGATGAAATCCGGGAGACAGGCGATGAAAGTTCCCGGATTGCATCCGGGCTACGGACTGGTAGTCAGGCCAGGCGTGGCGAAAGCCTAGAGGCCTTGCGGAACCACGAACCTGTAGAAGCGGCGCCCCGCCGCGAATCTGGGCAGCGCAAAATTGAAAAGCTTCGCCCCGGGGCGGGGCTCCTACGAAAGGAGCCATTTAGAAAGTAGCCCGGATGAAATCCGGGGCGCAGGCGGCGTGACTCCCCGGATTGCATCCAGGCTACGGACTGGCGGTCAGGCCAAGCGTAGGTGGATCGCGCTTCATTGATCCACCCTACGCCTGCAGCTGCTTTACTGCTGCAGCTCCTGCTCGGTGAACATATCGCTGAACAGCATGCTCGACAGATAGCGCTCGCCGGAGTCCGGCAGGATCACCACCATGGTCTTGCCCTGCATCTCCGGCTTCTCCGCCAGACGCACCGCCACTGCCATCGCCGCACCGCAGGAGATACCACAGAGAATGCCTTCCTCGCGCATCAGGCGCAGGGCCATGGCCTTGGCCTCATCGTCAGTGACCTGCTCGACCTGATCGACCATCGCCAGATCGAGGTTCTTCGGCACGAAACCGGCACCGATCCCCTGGATCTTGTGCGGAGCCGGCTTGACCTCGTCACCAGCCAGGGTCTGGCTGATCACCGGCGAACCTACCGGCTCCACTGCCACCGACAGGATCGGCTTGCCCTGGGTCTGCTTGATGTAACGCGAAACGCCGGTGATGGTGCCGCCGGTGCCGACGCCGGAGACCAGCACATCAATGGCGCCTTCGGTGTCGCGCCAGATTTCCGGGCCGGTGGTCTTTTCGTGGATGGCCGGATTGGCCGGGTTCTCGAACTGCTGCGGCAAGTAGTAGTCAGGGTTGGCCGCCACCAGTTCGTTGGCCTTCTCGATCGCGCCCTTCATGCCCTTGGCCGGCTCGGTCAGCACCAGCTCGGCGCCCAGGGCCTTGAGCACCTTGCGCCGCTCCAGGCTCATCGAGGCCGGCATGGTCAGCACCAGCTTGTAACCACGCGCTGCAGCGACGAAGGCCAGGCCGATGCCGGTATTGCCGGAGGTCGGCTCGACGATGGTCATGCCCGGCTTGAGCACCCCGCGCTCCTCGGCATCCCAGATCATGCTGGCGCCGATGCGGCACTTGACCGAATAGGCCGGGTTGCGGCCCTCGATCTTGGCGAGGATGGTCACGCCTTTCGGCCCCAGGCGGTTGATCATCACCAGCGGCGTATTGCCGATGGCCTGGGAGTTGTCAGCGAAAATGCGGCTCATGATTCCTTCCTAAGCAGATGGATGATGAATAAGGGCACCAGCCTATGCCCAGGTGCGGATGCAGTCCAGCCGAACAGATCGGCGTGAACGTAGTCCATCGAAGATAACTGCTCCGACAGACGCCGCCATGAAACGACGCTTCAGCTGGCCCCTCAGGGCTCTGCTCATCCTGGTTCTGCTGGTACTGACCGCGCAGCTCGCACTGCCGTGGCTGATCCGTGACTACCTCAACGACAAGCTCGCCGAGATGGGCGACTACCGTGGGCATATCGCTGATATCGACCTGGCCTGGTGGCGCGGCGCCTACCGCATCAACGACCTGCGCATCGTCAAGAGTAGCGGCGACGTGCCGGTGCCACTGCTCGACGCACCGCTGATCGATCTGGCGGTGAGCTGGCAGGCACTGTGGTCGGAACGCGCTGTGGTCGCGGAAGTATTCTTCGAGCGGCCGCAGTTGAACTTCGTCGATGGAGGCGAAAATGACCAGGCCACCCAGACCGGTGCCGGCACCGACTGGCGCGACCAGCTGAACAAGCTGCTACCGATCACGCTCAACGAACTGCGGGTGATAGACGGCCGCATCAGCTTTCACAACTTCACCACCGATCCCAAGGTGGAACTGAGCGCAGACCAGGTCAACGCCAGCCTCTACAACCTCACCAATGTCGGTGACGAACCGGGCGACCGGGTCGCGCACTTCGAAGGTCGCGCGCTGTTGCTGGAGCACGCGCCACTGGAGGCCGAGGCAACCTTCGATCCATTCGAGCAGTTCGAAGATTTCGAGCTGCGCCTGCGTGCGCAGGACATCGACCTGACGCGCTTCAACGACTTCGCCCGCGCCTACGGCCGCTTCGACTTCAAGCGCGGCAACGGCGACCTGGTGGTCGAAGCTCAAGCCAAAAATGCTCAGCTCAACGGCTACATCAAACCCCTGCTGCGTGATGTCGAGGTGTTCGACTGGGAGCAGGACGTCGAAGATGAAGATAAAGGCGTGCTGCGCTCGCTCTGGGAGGCCATCGTCGGCGGCAGCGAGACACTGCTGAAGAACCAGCGCCGCGACCAGTTCGCCACCCGTGTCGAACTCAGCGGTAGCGTGCACGACCAGCAGACCAGTGCATTCCAGGCCTTCATCGCCATCCTGCGCAATGGTTTCGTCGAGGCCTTCACGCCCCGCTACGAACGCCCGCCACCTCAGCAGGACGGCAGCTGAGCTGTAGTCGTAAGCAGCGGTGACCGCCCATTCAGTGACTGAATACTGCGTCTGCGTTCACAGCCACCGGAGCGGCGCGTTATAGTCGCGCTCTGAATTTCTGCTGCGGGCCGGCCCCGCGCGTTACCGTTCCGAGGATTTTCCGATGAAGTTCGAAGGCACCCAGTCCTACGTCGCCACCGACGACCTCAAACTCGCGGTCAACGCCGCCATCACCCTGCAGCGCCCACTGCTGGTCAAGGGTGAGCCGGGCACCGGCAAGACCATGCTCGCCGAGCAATTGGCCGACGCCTTCGGCGCCCAGCTGATCACCTGGCACATCAAGTCCACTACCAAGGCGCATCAGGGCCTGTACGAATACGATGCGGTCAGCCGCCTGCGCGACTCGCAGCTCGACTCGGACAAGGTTCACGACGTTCGCAACTACATCAAGAAAGGCAAGCTGTGGGAGGCCTTCGAGGCCGACGAACGCGTGATCCTGCTGATCGACGAAATCGACAAGGCCGACATCGAGTTCCCCAACGACCTGTTGCAGGAACTCGACAAGATGGAGTTCTACGTTTACGAGACCAACGAAACGATCAAGGCCAAGCAGCGCCCGATCATCATCATCACCTCGAACAACGAGAAAGAGCTGCCGGACGCCTTCCTGCGCCGCTGCTTCTTCCACTACATCGCCTTCCCGGATCGCGACACCCTGAAGAAGATCGTCGATGTGCACTACCCCAACATCAGCGGCGAGCTGGTGGCCGAGGCGCTGGACGTGTTCTTCGACGTGCGCAAGGTACCGGGCCTGAAGAAGAAGCCCTCGACCAGCGAACTGGTGGACTGGCTCAAGTTGCTGATGGCCGACAATATCGGTGAAGCAGTGCTGCGCGAACGCGACCCGACCAAGGCGATCCCGCCGCTGGCCGGTGCTCTGGTGAAGAACGAGCAGGATGTGCAACTGCTCGAGCGCCTGGCCTTCATGACCCGCCGCGCTTCTCGGTAAACATCGGGCGGCTGCGCGTCGGCCAGGCTGCGTTGAGAGCAGGCTCGCAATGCTCATGTACAAAAGTACACTGCGCTTGCTCGCCTGCTCTCGCCTTGCCTGACTCTAGCTCGCTCGCCCTTCCTCTGGTGCGGGCAGTGGCCACAGGCAGTCACAGACTTTCATGAGGGCATAGCATGCTGCTCAACCTGTTCAACGAAATGCGCGCGGCCAAGGTGCCGGTGTCGGTGCGCGAGCTGCTCGACCTGATCAACGCGCTCAAGCACAACGTCGTGTTCGCCGACATGGACGAGTTCTATTACTTGGCGCGGGCGATCCTGGTGAAGGACGAACGTCACTTCGACAAGTTCGACCGTGCCTTCGGCGCCTACTTCAAGGGCCTGGAAAACCTCAATGAACACATCGAGGCGATGATCCCCGAGGAATGGCTGCGCAAGGAATTCGAGCGCCTGCTCACCGATGAGGAAAAGGCGCAGATCCAGAGCCTCGGCGGCCTCGATAAGCTGATCGAGGAGTTCAAGAAACGCCTCGAGGAGCAAAAGGAAAAGCACGCCGGCGGCAACAAGTGGATCGGCACCGGTGGCACCAGCCCGTTCGGCTCCGGCGGCTACAACCCGGAAGGCATTCGCGTCGGCGATGCCGGCAAGCGCCAGGGCAAGGCCGCCAAGGTGTGGGACCAGCGCGAGTACAAGAACCTCGACGACCAGGTCGAGCTGGGCACGCGCAACATCAAGGTGGCGTTGCGCCGCCTGCGCAAGTTCGCCCGCCAGGGCGCCGCCGAAGAGCTCGATCTGGACGGCACCATCGACCACACGGCCAAAGATGGCGGCCTGCTCAATATCCAGATGCGCCCGGAACGGCGCAATACGGTCAAGCTCCTGCTGCTGCTGGATATCGGCGGTTCGATGGACGCCCACGTCAAGGTCTGCGAGGAGCTGTTCTCGGCCTGCAAGACCGAGTTCAAGCACCTGGAATACTTCTACTTCCACAATTTCATCTACGAGAGCGTGTGGAAGAACAACATGCGCCGCACCAGCGAGCGCACCTCGACGATGGACCTGTTGCACAAGTACGGCGCCGACTACAAGGTGGTGTTCGTCGGCGACGCGGCCATGGCGCCCTACGAAATCACCCAGGCCGGCGGCAGCGTCGAGCACTGGAACGAGGAAGCCGGCTACGTCTGGATGAAGCGCTTCACCGAGAAATTCAAGAAGATCATCTGGATCAACCCCTACCCCAAGGACACCTGGAACTACACCGCCTCCACCGGCCTGGTGCGCGAGCTGATGGAAGAGCGCATGTACCCGCTGACCCTGCAGGGCCTGGAAGATGGCATGAAGTACCTGTCCAAGTAAGCTAAGCCGCAATGAAAAACGCCGCGAACCCTGCACAGGATTCGCGGCGTTTTCGTAGCCCGGAGGCAATCCGGGAATATTGCGAAAGAGCCCCCGGATTGCATCCGGGCTACAGACTGAACTCAGCGTTTGTCCGCATCGTCCGGTTTGTTCAGATCCATCACTGTCTGCGCCGTCTCTTGCGGCTTGGTCTCGGCAACCGGTGCGACCGGAGCGCTCACTGCGTCGACCGGCGCTTGCTTCTTGCGCATGCCAATGCACTTGAACAGCCAGCCGCCCAGCACCACCGGGATGAACCAGAACTTCTTCAGCAGTACCAGCAGTAGCGCCAACAGACCAGTCTTGGCCGCCACCTTGCCGGCGACCAGCGCGCCCAGGCCGTATGCGGCTACGGTATCCAGATCCGGATCGAACTCGGCATAGCGCTGACCCGGGTTGAACTCGGTTGCAGCCAGCACGGCCGGCACGCTGGCCTCGATTTCTGCCAGTTGATCCATATTGGCGACGAAATTCAGCACCAGTACACCCTTACGGCCCAAGACGCGAATGTTGTAATTCAGCGTATTGGCCTCGCTATCGCCGAATTTCAGTTCCTTGGCCCAGTACAGCTTCTTGCCTGCGGCATCGTAGTGCGGCTCGGCGGCCCAGCCGACCAGTTGCACGGCCTCGTAGCCATTCTCTTCACGCCAGGTGTTGGCCTCGCGCATGTCGGCCTGCATGTCCTTGAGCATGTCGCCATAATCGATATCGCCGGCGTCCTCATCGGAAATGTAGCCGCTGTCTTCGTATTCGACGGTCACACCCCAGGATTCATCGGCCAGCGGCGACACGCCAGCTGGCAGGATCATGCCCAGCGGCGGAACGTCATCTGGCGGATTGCCCCAACCGTCGACCAGCAGACGCTGAGCGCTCTCACCGTCGAGAAACACCAGGGTATCGGGCAGGTTGAGGGTCGCCAGATCGTTGCCCAGGACGACACGGCCACTCTTGAACTCCAGGCTGGCGACGAATTCTTCAGGACTGATGTATTGCACCGCATCCTCGGTCTCGATGACCTCGGCGTCGACCGCAGCGTTTTCTGGCTCGGCCTCGGGATTGGCGTATGCAACACAGGTGAACGGCAGGACAGCAGCCAGCGCGGCTGCCAGGATCGAATCCTTGATCGACATAGGAACTCCATAGACACGGGTAGGTAAATGTAACTGCGTATTACGTTACCACGCGCACGGAACTCGACATGCGTCATACCGCAACTTTTTGCGATATTCCGTCCCCCTGCAAAGAAGACCACGGAGCACCGCCCCCGCAGGCGATGCTCCGCAGCCAACCTGGCGCCGACCTTGGCTACCGTGCGTGATCCGAACGCCAGGGATCACGCCACCTCATACCAACTGGAAGTCGGCGATGGTCACGCTGGTGTGGTCGGTCACACCGACCAGGCGGATATTGCCGCCATCTGCACCGCCCACCGTCACCAACACATCGTTGCCAGCATCGGCGATTGACACCCGACTGGCGAAAGTCGCCGCCGTCAGATTGAACGCCGCGATGTTGAGCAGGTCCTGCCCTCCAGCCGGGTTGGCGTCGAAACCGATGATGTTGTCGTTACCGAAGTTGGGGCCGAACACGAGGATGTCGTTACCCTGATCGGCATACAGAGTGTCGTTGCCGGCACCGCCGATCATGATGTCGTTACCCGCACCACCATCGAGGATGTCGTCACCGTCGCCGCCGTCGAGGATGTCGTTGCCACCCTCGCCGAACAGGGTATCGGCCCCATCGCCTCCCAACAGACTGTCGGCACCGGCTCCGCCGTAGAGGGTATCGTTGCCGCCCAAGCCGCTGAGCACATCATCGCCGCCCAGGCCGCGCAGGATGTCAGCGGCCGCCCCACCGGTCATCTGGTTGGCCAGACCATTGCCCGAGGCATTGGCTGCACCGGCACCGAGATGCACGTAGTTCTCCACATTGGCGCCCAGGGTAAAGCTGGCACTGGTGGAGTAGACGGTATCGACCCCTGCGCCAGCAGCCTCGACCACCACATCACCGGGGTTGTCGACGTAGTAGCTGTCGTTGCCCGCCCCACCAACCAGACGGTCGATTCCGGTACCGCCATCGAGCACATCGTTGCCCGCGCCGCCGGTGATGGTGTTGGCCAAGGTGTTGCCGTAACCAGTGAAATTGCCGCTGCCGATAAAGGTCAGGTGCTCGACGTTCTCGCCCAAGCCATAGCTGAGCAGCGTGGTGCGCACCGTATCGGTGCCGGCGCCGACTGCCTCGATCACCTGATCGCCGAGGTTATCGACGATATAGATGTCGTTGCCCAGACCACCGAGCATGACATCGGCGCCGAGGCCGCCATCCAGGGTGTCGTTGCCCGCGCCGCCGTCGAGGATGTCGTTACCGGCCAGACCGTTGAGCACATCGTTGCCGCCCAGGCCGAGGATATGGTCGTCCAACGCCGTGCCACTGAGCGTATTGGCCGCGTTGGTGCCCATGATCACCGCGCTGGCCACCACCGCCGTCGCCGCTGAGGTCAGCGACTCGAAGGTGCCGCGGTTGTCGGTGTAGCTGACCTGCACCCGCACCTGCTGGCCGGCCTGAGCCGCCGTCAGGGTGAAGGACTGCGCGGTGGCGCCGGTGATATTGCTGAAGCTATTGCCACTGCCGACCTGCCACTGGTAGGCGAAGGTCACACCGACCAGACCGTCGGCATCGGCGATCATCGCCGTGGAGGCGATCAGCACCTGGCCGACACTGGGCGAAGCATTGTTGAGTTGCGGCAAGCCGGTCGGCGCATCGTTGACGTTGAGCACCGGCGCGGTGACCGCAGACACCAGGCTCTCCGGGTTGCCCCAGTCGTCGTTGAAGCTGACCACCACGCGTAGCGCCAGCCCGACCTGTGCGTCGCCGGGCTGGAAGCTCTGCCCCGTACCGACCTGCACCCACTCGCCGGCCACCAGCGCCTGCCAGGCGTAGCTGAGCACAGCGAATTCGGTGCCATTGGGATCGCTGACGGTGGCGGCCGCCAGCAGCACCTCGTCCTCGGCCGGCGCCATATTGCTGATCGACACCGTGCCTTCGGCTGGGCGGTCGATCAACCAGACCACCTGGTCAGCGAACTGCAGCCGTTCGATATTGCGGATCAGGTCGGTGCCGTCGGTGCCGACGTTGTCCACCACCAGATAGCTGCCGGTGCCGTCGAAGGTCTCGACCAGCTCGTAGTTGGCGAACGCGCCGCTGAATACCGCGGTGTCGATGTCGCCCTCCTGATTGCCGTCGAGAATCTCGCGCACGATATGCAGCTGGCTCGGGTTGATCTCACCAGAGAACATCCGTGCCTGGATCTCCTTCATGCTATCGACGCTGAACAGCTCGATGCTCGGGTCGAGCTTGCTGCGCACGCTGATGCGCACGTTGAGCCAGGCGTCGCCATCGATCACATCGTTACCGGCACGCCCCTCGATAACATCGCTGCCGCCCCCGCCGAGCAGGATATTGCCGCCGCTGAACACCACCGGGTCGGAGGCATCGTGCGGGTTGTCGCGTGGCTCGGCCATCATCCCGAGTACAGCCTCCAGCCCGGCGATACGGTTCATCCCGGACAGGGTCAGCTCGTGGTTGAACAACGAGTTCTCACCGGCCGCGGTGTCATTCACGCGGTCGTCGCCGAACAACTGATCGTCGTGAATCCAGCCGGACAGCCCTTCGACCTGATCGAAGCGGTCGCGCAGGATGTCTTCGAAGTCGGTGGCGAAGATCGGCGTGGTTAGATCGGAATAGGCCGCCAGGGTATTGCCCTTGTGGATCGCCCAGTCGAAGCCCCACATGCCCTCGTTACGATGGATGCCGGCGCCCTGAACCATGATGTCGTCGCCGGACTCGCCGTCGTAGTCGTTGTCGTTGCCACCACCCATCATCACGTCGTGACCGATGATCGGGCTGTTGAAGAACAACTCCGAGTTGTCGCCGGCCAGGGTGTCGAAACCGGCGCCGCCCTCCATCCAGTCGTCGCCCTCGTTGCCGAGGATGAAGCTGGGCCCGTCGCCGCTGAAGATGAAGTCGTTGTCACGCCCGCCGAAGATTTCCTTACCGTCCGGCCCGCCATAGATGAAGTCCATGCCGCCGCCACCGAACACCAGATCGAGGCCGGGGCCGGTGTGGATCACGTCGTTGCCGTCATCGCCATGGATCACGTCGGCGTCGCCGATATCGGTGATGATGTCGTCGCCAGCGCCACCGAAGATATGGTCGATGCCGTAACCGCCTTCCAGCCGGTCGTTACCGCCGTCGCCCCACAAGGTATCGTCGCCTGCTCCGCCGATCAGGATGTCATCACCGTTGGTGCCACCCAGCACCACATGGGCATCGCCGGTGTAGCGCAGGTAATTGCTGTCCGGTCCTGCTGTGGCTGGATTGTCACGAATAACCAGCGGCGCCAGGGCGTTGAGGATCGGGTTGCTGCCCACCGGATCGGCATACTGCTGACGGTTCATGTCCAGTTCGAGGATGTAGTCCACGCGCTGGAACAGCGCCCCCGGCAAGTGCGAGGCGTTGGGGTCGCCCAGGTCGGTGTTGCGCATCACCAGCGCGGCGAAACTGTTGGCTTCCAGTTCGTTGAGCAGGTTCATGCCCTGGGTACGGCTGAGGTAGTAGAAGCGGTCGCCGTTCTGCAGGTTCTCCATCTGCACTTCGAAGACGAAGTTGAAGGTGGAACCGAGAATGCCGCCGAACGGCATGTTCTGCTCGGCCAACCCACCGATCCAGAAGTCCACCAGATCCAGCCCGCCCTTGTTCACGGCATACTCGCCGCGTGCGTTGAGGAAGTCATCGCGGTCCGCCGGTGCGCCCGCTCCTCCCAGCACCAGGGCCATGGCGGCATCGCGCTTGGCCTCCAGGGTGGTGGCCGAGGTGATGCTGCTGTGCGTACCGTAGGCGGCGATGAAGTTGATGATCGAGGCCGGTGTCTTGATGTTCAGGGTGAAGTCGATCCAGCTATCGTAAGGCTTGAGCTGGCTATCGCCGGTCATTTCGTAGAACTGCGCACGGGCGTTGTTCAGCGAAGGAACCCCGGTGTCGCGACCGCGGGCGATGTTGATCGCCGCCAGGTCCAACGGCAGGCCGACCAGGTTGTTGCGCAGCGCCTCGGTGACGAATTCGTCGATCTCGTTGCCGGTCTGCCGGGTCATGCCGCGGATGATCGAGCCAGCGGCCTGATCGGCGGTGAGGGTGCCGCCCTGGGTGAACTCGATGGGGTTAAGGAAGGCCTCGATCAGGCCGACGTCGCTGGACTGCATGCTGTTGTCCAGGCGCGCCACCGTCTCGTTGAGCATGGAGTGGCCAAAGCGGTACACCACATGGGCGAACTCGGCAACGATGGCCGGATCGATGTCCGCCGTGTTGGAGAATACGAACACGTCCACCAACGGCTGCACGGTACGGGCGAATTCCTCGAACACCAGGTGCTGGTACTGCATCTCGTTGACGAAACGCGCGGCCTGGAACAAGCGCTCACCGTTCCAGATCAGCCCATCGGCACTTCCCGGCACCTCGCTCACCGGTACCAACAGCCACTCGTTGATAAAGGCCAGATCGCCGGTATCGAGAATGGTCTGCTTGTTGGCCTCGACCAGACGATTGTGCTCGGCGTGGAACACATGGTGCACCGCGGTCAGGCCGATATTCTCGTTGCCGCGGCCGTCGCCGGTGATGAAGTGGGCATCGAGCAGTTCGTTGTCGTACTCGAGGTTGCGTCCGGTCATGGGGTTGACTGCCACGGCATTGCCGGCCACCTCATCGGCATCGGCCACCAATTGGCCGCCGACTATCACCGGTACCGCGTTATGGGCGATATCGTCGAGGAAGGCATGACCGGTGCGCAGGGCTCCCTGGGTGCTGATGGGACTGTCCGGATCGCCCTCTACCTGAACCGGTGGATTGCCGGGCATGATCAGCATGGCGAAACCGTTCTCGCCACGGATGAACTGACCGTACTGGTCGGTGGCCAGCAGCGGCACGTTGCCGACATCGGCATCGGTGAGGTTGATACCGAGCATCTCGCGGGCCTGCGCCTTGATATCGGCCCAGGTGGCCAGGCCACCGTTCTGGCCGTCGAGCATACGCCCGGTGGCCACCGGCTTGCCGTCGACCATCACGTACTCACGCAGGAATACCTGGTGCGAGGCGTGCGAGGTGTAGGTCTGGTTCTGGTCGATGAAGGGCGTGGTCTGGTTGGTGTGCTCGCGGATATCGTCAGCCGTGCCGAGAATGCCATCTGCCCCGGGTTGGTTGGTAGCGCGAGTGACCACCATGAAGTTGCTGTGCGAACCCTCGACGTACAGCGGGTCGTCTGGCTGTAGCGGGATATACACGGTGCCACTGCCACCTTTGTTGACCAGATCCAGACCATGGTCGAAGAACTGGCCGAACAGTGTCATCCAGGAGTTGAACGGCGCGGTCAGGCCTTCGTCCGGGGCGATATTGGGGATCACGACCGTGCCGTTTTCCACCACGATGCCGAACTCGTCCAGCAGCGTATCCAGCGCCGCCGAAGCGGCAACGACCGCAGCATCGTCGGCGGCAGCCTCGGCCAGTACGACCTGGTGGGCAGCAGTGTCGCTGGCCAGTTGTGTGGCTGCTGCCTGCGCCTGCTGGTTGGCAGCCTGCGCGGCAGCAGCAGACTCGGCGGCCACCGTGGCTTTGGCATTGGCATCAGCCTGGGCCTGGGCGGTGGCGATCGCCGCACTGAGGAAGGCGGCCTGGGCAGCGCCTTCGTTCGGCGTACCAATAGCAGCCATGTAGGCCTGCAGGGCCAGGCTCTGCACCTCTACCGCACTGGCGACCACAGCCAGCGCATCGCTATAGATCTGGGCATCCTGGTTTGCCAGCGTTTGGGCGTCCGCAGCCTCGGCACTGGCGGCCTGAGCAGCAGCCGTGGACGCGGCCAACGTAGCAGCGCTGGCCTGCACTTGGGCGCTGTTGCCAGCCGCGGCGTTTTCGGCCGTTTTCAAGGCGTTGTGCGCCTGCATTACCTGTTGTGCATCGGCAAAGGAGTTTTCCGAACCGGCGTAGTCGAGTGCGGCTATAACCGCCGCCAGGTTACCCAGGCTCTGGTCGACGATCAGGTTGCTGATGGTGCGCGGCTGCGAGTCGACCACGTAGCCGCTGGTCTGGGCATAGCTGGTGCTTTGGCTGCCGGTCGGGAACCCGGGAGGAGCGCCCGGCCCATCGATACCATTTTCTGCATCGCGGAATACCGGATCGAGCAGGCGGGGCATCAGTTGATCGGCCGAGCCGTAGTACTGTTGGCCCGGCACCAGGTTGTTATAGGTGCCATCGACGGTGCGCAGGCCCCAAGGCAACAGTGGATTGCCTACCAGGTCATAGAGCGACTCGCCGGCGGCATGGGCTTCGGAAATCTTGATCTGCTGGAGAATTAAAACAAGATCGGCTTGATTGACGGTTAGAGTGGCCATCTTTGTTCCCTCAATGCTGAGTACAACTGACGTTCAGGTCAGGAAAACCACATGCATACGGCAACATTGCAACGGCGTGGTCGGACGTTGGCGAACAAGTACAAAAAGAGAGGGGATGTGGCAGGCAACTGCGCCGCACACCCCGCGATAGGCGGCAAGCTTCAAGCTCGCCGACCATTCAGGGTGCTGGTGGCCCGTGAAAACGCAGCGCGAACGGATCGGCTGGACTGTCCACCGATCGACTTCTGACAACGAGGCGCAAAGCCATGTTTTACCTTCCCGGATGAGCACGCCCAAAGTTGCGCGCCCTCTCCTGCGCGGCGACTCCAGCACGCTCACACTCGACTGCAAGGGCCCTGCGGGGGGCCAGGTCAAGCTAAGGTCCAGCCGATGCCGGTACCGCTCTACGGGCATCGTCGCTACTCCAGTCGAGGCGGCAACCGCTATAAAAGCCGCCCCGCAGCGCATCCTGGACTAGCTTGTTGAGACAGGCGTCGACTGATTGCATCGGCTGCCTGCACAAAGCGCTTGTCACCAGCATCGGGGAGCAAGGCGAATGGTCACAGAGGCAAAGGTCGAATCAAATTCAAAGACTTTCGTCGAGCCTGCAGATCAGACCATGGTCGAATCGCCCGATACCTGGCCCAAGCACCTCTGGCACCCGCTGGCTGGGCTCAACCGCTCGACCCAGTTCATCCTGCTCGCCGCATTGATCCTGGGCCTGAGCATGGCCTTCGTGGGCAGCCTGGTCAGCCAGCAGATCAAGCTGGCAGCCGCGCACAGCGCCGGCGAAGGCGCGGCCATCTACATGGAGGCATATCTGGACGAATATGTGCAGGAACTGGCCTCGGCCAGCACGCTGAAAGCCGAAAGCGTGCAAGCCATCGACAACCTGATGAAAGACACCTCGCTCAAACAACACATCCTCTCGGTGAAGATCTGGCTACCCGACGGACGCAACGTCTACAGCACCAGCAAGCGGCCGGTCTTCTACTATCACCCGGCCGGCCCCATCGCCGAGGCCATGCAGGGCAAGGTGGTCACCCGCCTGAGCCCGCTGGATCATGACGAGCACGCCTATGAGCGCAGCTTCAACCGACCGCTGTACGAGACCTACGTGCCGCTGCGCGAGTTCGGTAGCGGACGGATCATCGCCATCGGTGAATTCTACGAGATGGAGCACGAGATCGGCAGCATCCACCAGCAGGTCTGGGCGATCATCGCCGCGGCCACCCTGGCCATGCTCCTGCTGCTCTTTCTCATCGTCCGCCGCGGCGACCGCATCATCGAGCGCCAGCAGGCGATCCTGCGTCAGCAGATGCGCGAGCAGGAGGCCTTGCACCAGCAGAACGCCGCGCTGCAACGCCGGGTCAGCACCGCCAGCCAAGAGTTCGCCACCATCAACGAGCTGACCCACCGGCGCCTGGGTGCCGATCTGCACGACGGCCCGGCGCAGCTCCTGACCCTGATCCTGCTGCGTCTGGACGAGCTCGCCGAACTTTGCCCAACGGGGCAGAACGATGCGCTGGAGACCATCCGCAGCGCCGCCCAGGACAGCCTGCGCGAGATCCGCGGCATCTCCCGCGGCCTGGCGCTGCCGGAGATCAACGAGCTGAGCCTGGACGAGTTGCTCAAGCTGGTGGTGCAACGCCATGAACAGCGCAGCGAAACCAAGGTGCAGCTAGATCTCGGCGAGTTACCCGAGGCGCTGAGTCTGTCCTACAAGATCTGCGTCTACCGGCTGGTACAGGAGGCGTTGAACAACGCCTTCCACCATGCCGGCGGCCAGGGACAGCGGGTCAGTGCCGAGTGCCGGCAGGGCGTACTGGAAGTACAGGTGGCGGACGCCGGCGCAGGCATTGATCAGGGTCTTCAGGCCGCGACAGGGTCACATCGCTCGCGCCTGGGACTGGTGGGCATGCGCTATCGGGTGGAGTCTCTGGGCGGGACGTTCGAGCTCGAATCGGCCCCCGGGCAAGGTACCCGGGTCACGGCCAGATTCGATTTACACGATGACGAAAACTGCCAGTAACACCTGTGCCGTCACGGCGCACCGATGCCTACCGTCCAGGTCTTGTGGCTTTCCCAATAGCGGCGCACTGCCGCCACCGCCTCGACACGATTGCGCGCATGCAGCTTCTGCATCACGTTGGTCATGTAGTACTTCACCGTCTTCTCGCTCAAACCCAGCTTGGCCGCCACCTCGCGATTGGTCAGACCGTTGGCGACCTCGCGGATGATCTGTTCTTCGCGGTGTGTGAGGTCTACCCCACGCTGCTCGGTCTGGTGCTTGCGGAAGTTGCTCAGCAGGCGCGTCGCCAGCGCCGGGGTGATAAAGGTTTCACCCTTGGCCACGGTGCGAATCGCCTGAATCAGCTCAGGACCACTGACCCCCTTTAGCACGTAGCCCTGGGCACCGCCCTCCAGAGCCGAATAGGCGTCGTCCTCGGACTCCGACACCGTCAGCATCAACACCTTGACCTTCGGCTGCGCCTTGCTGATAGCACGTACCGCAGCGAAGGTATCGCCCGGCATGTTGACATCCATCAGCAGCACATCGGGCTGACAGCGCGCGGAAATTTCCCGCGCTTCGTCGGCGCAACCGCCCTGCTCCACCACCTCGAAGTCCTCGACACGGCCCAGGGTCGCGGCAACCCCTTGCCGTAGCAGCGGATGGTCGTCGACTATGCCCACCTTGATCTTGTCACTCATCGAATATGCTCCCCTCAAGGTTTATACCCTTGTCGCCATGGTGCCGGGCAAAGCCAGGCACCATGCTTCCCGACTCAACTCAACTGGAAGTCAGCTACCGTCACCGTGGTGTGATTGCTGACTCCAACCAGGGTGATGGTGCCGCCATCGACGCCATTGATGGTCACCACCGTGTCGTTTCCGGCATCGCCGATGGCGACCCGGCTGGCGAAGGTGTCCAGCGTCAGACCGAAGGCAGCGATGTTCAGCAGATCCTGACCACCAGCCGGATTGGCATCGAAGCCGATCACGGTGTCGTTGCCAAAGTTCGCACCGAACACCAGGATGTCGTTGCCCTGACTGGCATCCATGAAGTCATCACCAGCGCCACCGGTCATCACGTCGTTACCCAGGCCACCGATCAGCACATCGTTGCCATCGCCACCATCCAGCAGGTCGTTGCCGTCACCGCCCAGCAAGGTGTCATTGCCGGCCTCGCCGTATAGCTGATCGATACCGGCGTCCCCTGTCAGGGTGTCGTTACCTTCGCCGCCATACAGCAGATCGTTGCCGCCCAAACCACTGAGGGTGTCGTTGCCTGCACCGCCGGACATCGTGTTGGCCAAGCCGTTACCGGCCGCATTTGTGGCATTGCCGCCGATATGCACCAGGTTTTCCACATTGGCGCCCAGGATGTAGCTGGCACTGCTGGAGTACGCCGTATCCACTCCGCCATTGGCCGCCTCGACGATCACATCTCCCGCAACATCGACGTAGTAACTGTCGTTACCCGCACCACCGACCAGACGGTCGATGCCTGCGCTGCCGTCCAGCACGTCGTCTCCGGCACCGCCGGTGAGGGTGTTGTCGAGGGCATTACCGGTACCGCTGAAGTTGCCGGCGCCGATGAAGGTGAGATGCTCCACGTTGTCGCCCAGGGTGTAACTGGACAGCGTGGTGCGCACCGTGTCGGTTCCTGCACCAACGCCCTCCACAACCTGGTCGCCCACACTGTCAACCACATAGGTGTCGTTGCCGACACCGCCGGTCATGAGGTCGTCGCCCTCGCCGCCGTTGAGCGTGTCGTTACCGGCACCGCCTTCCAGCACATCGTCACCGGCCAGGCCGTTGAGCACGTCGTTAGCGCCTCCGCCGATGATCTGGTTGGCCAGCTCGTTGCCGTTGCCGGTGAATGCTCCGCCGTTGATCTTGACCAGATTTTCGACATTGGCCCCCAGGGTGTAGGTGGCCAGGGTGGTGCGTACCGTATCGGTGCCCTCATCGGCCTCTTCGATCACCTGATCGCCAACCGCATTGACCACGTAGATGTCATTGCCGCTACCACCACGCATGAGGTCATTGCCCGCGCCACCATCGAGGAAGTCGTTGCCGCTGCCTCCGATCAGGGTGTCATCACCGGCACCACCGAGAAGGATGTCATCACCACCGCCCCCCCTCGAGCAGGTCATTGCCGGCGCCACCATCAAGGGTATCGTCGCCGTCCATGCCCTGCAGGGTATCGTTGCCGCCCAGTCCATTGAGCACGTCGTTACCAACATTGCCCTGCATCACGTTAGCCAGCGTATTACCGTTGGCCACAGTGCTGCCGGCCCCGCCATGGATCAGGTTCTCGACATTGGCACTCAGGGTGTAATTGGCCAGGGTCGAGTACACCGTGTCGGTGCCAGCGCCTGCCGCCTCCACCACCACATCGCCGGCATCGTCGACGTAGTAGAAGTCGTTACCGGCGCCACCGACCATACCATCTGCGCCCGCCCCACCATCGAGCACATCGTTGCCTGCGCCACCAGTGATGGTATTGGCCAGAGCATTGCCGGTTCCGACGAAATTGCCTGCACCGATGAAGGTCAGGTGTTCGAGGAATGCAGCCAGGGTGTAGTTGTTCAGCGTTGTGCGCACAGTGTCGGTGCCGCCTCCCTCCTCCTCGATTAGCTGGTCGCCGAGGCTGTCGACCACGTAGGTGTCGTTGCCGGCACCACCGATCATCAGGTCGTCGCCCGTGCCACCATCCAGGGTGTCGTTGCCCACACCACCTTCCAGCACATCATCGCCGGCCAGGCCGTTGAGCACATCGTTACCGCTGCCGCCGACGATTTGGTTGGCCAAGGCATTACCCGTACCGGTGAAGTTACCGCCATTGACCTTGAACAAGTTCTCGACATTGGCACCCAGGGTGTAGCTGGCCAGCGTCGTACTGACCGTATCGGTTCCGCCATCTACCTCCTCGACCACCTGATCGCCAGCCGCGTTGACCACATAGGTATCGTTGCCGGTACCACCGCTCATGGAGTCGTTGCCAGCCCCACCATCGAGCCAGTCATCGCCGTCACCGCCCTGCAGGGTATCGTTGCCGTCCCCACCATTGAGCACATCATTGCCCGTCCCGCCGATGATGGTATTGGCCAAGCCGTTACCGGTACCGGTGAAGGCATCCGCGCCGAGGTAGGTCAGGTGCTCGACATTGGCGCCCAGGGTGTAGCTGGTCAGCGTGGTGCGAACCAGATCCGTACCGCCGCCCGCACCTTCCACGACCTGATCACCGACTTCGTCGACCTCATAGGTATCGTTGCCAGCACCGCCGATCATGACATCGGCGCCCGTGCCACCAATCAGGGTGTCGTTACCCGCCCCACCGTTGAGCGTGTCGTTACTGCCGCCACCGACGATGACGTTGGCCAGGGTATTACCGGTTCCGACGAACGCCCCGACGCCGATGAAGCTGAGATTCTCAACGTTGGCGCCCAGCACGTAACTGGCCAGTGTGGTGAGCACGGTATCGTTGCCGGCATTGGCCGCCTCGATGACCTGATCGGCGAAGTTATCCACCCTGTAGATATCGTCACCAGCACCGCCACTCATGCTGTCGGTACCTGTGCCGCCATCGAGCAGATCATTGCCAGTGCCGCCTTGCAGGGTATCGTTGCCATCGCCGCCCTGCAGCGTGTCATCCCCGGTACCGCCGATGATCAGGTTACTGAGCGCATTGCCGGCGCCGGTGAAGTTGCCCGTGCCGATGAAAGTCAGGTTCTCCACCTGATCGCCCAGGCTGTAACTGGCGAGCGTGGTCCGCACGGTATCCGTGCCCTCGCCGGCCAGCTCAACGACCTGATCGCCAACACTGTCGACTACATAGGTATCGTTGCCCGGGCCACCGACCATCAGGTCATCGCCTTCTCCACCATCGATGAAGTCATTGCCTTCGCCGCCATAGAGCAGGTCATCGCTGGCCAGACCGATGAGGGTGTCGTTGCCTGCCATGCCCTCGAGCATATCCACGGCGGGCGTGCCGATCAGCAGATCGTCACCGGCAGTACCGGCGATACCCAGGCCGAGCATCACGGCGACCGAGGTCACCAGTTCGAGGGTATTGCCATTGTCGGTATAACTGACCAGCACGCGGAGCATCTGTCCGGCCAGGGCCTGGCCGGGCAGGAACGTCGCGTTGTTGGCACCGGGTATATCGGTAAAGCTCACCCCGTCACCGCGCTGCCACTGATAGTGGAATTCGACACCCGCCAAGCCATCGGCATCGGTGAAGTCCAGGATGGCAGAGAGGGGTTGCCCACTCAGCGGCAGCAGATTGCTGAGCGATACCGTACCCACCGGCAGGTCGTTCGGATCGCCCACCAGAGTAACGGCCGTGGTCGGCGCCGAGAACACGGTCTCCAGCACGCCGTGAGCGTCCTTATAGATCGCCTTGACGCGCAGGGCCAGGCCCTCGAGCTCGGGTGTCACGGTGAAGTTCGGGCCGGTGGCACGGGCGGCCTCGCCGCCGATGTTTTCCGTCACGATATCTTCGAAGGTACCGTCGCCCTCAGGATCCACCTGCCAGTAGTAGCTGATCGGACCGGTGATGGCGCCGTTCGGATTACCGACGCCGATGTTGTCGGCGTCGCGCACCAGCGCGGCCGAGACGCTGAGCACCTGGCCGACACTGGGCGAGCCGTCGCTGATGCGCAGCACGCCTTCCACCTCGGCATTGCGTCCTTCGACCAGCACCATGGCCTGGTCATTGAACTGGATGCGCTCGATATTGCGGACCATGTCCGCGCCATCGGCGCCGATCGCATCGAACAGGCCGTCGCCGTCGTTATCCACGGGCGCCGGGCCGATATGACGCACGCCCCACAGGCCGTCGCCCCACTCGATCACTTCATACTCGGACATCAGCCCCGAGTAGACCGCCGTATCGAAAGAGTTCCCGAGGTTGTTCGGGTCGACCGTACCGGGCATCAGCTCGCGGACGATGACCAGTTGCCCCGGGTTGTAGGTGCCGTTGAGCATGAACGGGATCATCGGCACCATGCTGTTGAAGGTGGCGATTTCCGGGCCCGTACCGTCGTTGTTCGCACGCACGCTGATACGCACGTTGAGCCACATGTCACCGTCGATCAGGTCGTCGCCGCCGTTACCGGCAATCAGATCGCTGCCATTGCCGCCGAGGATGATATTGCCCGCACCAAAGGAGGTGACCTCGCCGGAGGTGGTCAGTGGATCGGCCAGTTGGTTGATGAACGCCCGCAAGCCGTCGACCATGTCCATATAGTCGTCGCTCAGCACGCTGCCGTAGGCACCGGACAGAGCGATGGCCGTGGCGTCGCGGTCGTCGCCGTTGAGAATATCGGCATGGTGCGAGCCCGACAGCCCTTCCATGAATTCGAAGCGCGCCAGCACCGACACATCGGACGGTGCCACCGGCGTTTCATCGAAGGCGCGCAGACGGAAGTCGACGTTGACCCCGAACGGATCGTCGCGGAAGCCCGCCCAGTCGAAGCCGGAGCCACCGACGTAGCGGTCGCCCTCGCCGCCGTTGCCGAACATGATGTCGTCACCACCCTCGCCGTCCATGCGGTCGATGATGCCGAACTCGCCGATGAACACGTCATGGCCGATCACGTCGTCCAGGCCGAACTCGTTGAAGTTGTCGCCGCCGTTGCCGTCGGGACCGCCCAGTTCCAGCCAGTCGTTGCCTTCGTTACCGAACTGCGCCTCGTTGCCGCGGGTGCCGAGGATGAAGTCGTCGCCCGGGCCGCCAAACACCTCGGTGGAGTCCTCGCCGGAGATGACGAAGTCTTTGCCGTGGCCAGCCATCACCAGATTGATGCCGTTGCCGGCATGCACCACGTCGTTGCCTTCGCCGGCGCGGATGATGTCGTCACCGCCCATGTCGGTGATGATGTCGTCGCCGACCCCGCCCATGATCAGGTCGTTGCCGAAGCCGCCCTCCAGGCGGTCGTTACCCGCGTCGCCCCACAGGGTGTCATCGCCGATGCCGCCCACCAGGGTGTCATTGCCGTCCGTGCCGCCGAGCACCACGTGCTCGCCGCCGTTGTACTGGAGGAAGTTTGGCCCGCGCATAACGTCTGGCAGCAGCGGGTTGTCGCCTTCCGGATCGGCGCGGCCATCGTCGCCCAGGCCGGTGTACTGCCTGGCTTGGTCCACCTCGAGGATAAAGCCCGGGGTGGAGAAGATATCCCCCGGCAGGTGAGTGGCGTTGGTGTTGGCCATGACGATGCGCGAGAAGAAGTTGTTCTCCATCTCGGTGAGCATGTTCAGGCCGGCCAGGCGCTCCAGGTAGTAGAAACGGTCGGCATCCTGCAAAGCCTCCATCTGCGTCTCGAAGACGAAGTTGAAGGTGGAGCCGAGCATGCCGCCGAAGGGCATGATCTTCTCGGCCAGGCCGCCGATCCAGAAGTCGATGGCGTTGACCCCGGTAGTGGCCGCCGGACCATAGAGGAAGGCGGCACGGTTGACGCCAGCACCATCGGCATCGAACAACCGCTCCTCGGCGGTTCCCTCGTTGATCAACGCCGTGCCGCCGAATACCAGGGCGAAGGCCACCGCCCGCTTCTCGGCCAGGGTATTGACGTCGAGAGCCAGCAACGCCTCATGCGTACCATAGGCGGCGATGAAGTTGACCAGCGAGGTCTGGTGCTTGAGGTTCATGGCGAAGTCGACCCAGCTGGTGTACGGCTTGAGCTGGCTATCGCCGGTCATGTTGTAGAACTCCTGACGCGCCGCGTTGAGCGACGGCACCCCGGTATCACGACCACGGGCCAGGTTGATCGTCGCCAGGTCCAGCGGCAGGCCGAGCAGGTTGTTGCGCAGGGCCTCAGTGACGAACTCGTCGATCTCGTTGCCGAGCTGCCGGGTCATGCCGCGCGCCAGGGCGCCAGCGGCTTCTTCCGCCGAGACGGTGATGTACTGCTCATTACCCGGCCCTACCGGCTGCAACGGATCAAAGTCCGGGTTGTTCAGCTGGTTGAACATCAGTGGATTGAGGAAGGCCTCGATCAGTCCCAGCTCGCTGGAGACGAAGTTCGGGTCGAAGCGATCCACCGTCTCGGTCAGCATCGAGTGGCCGAAGCGGTATACCACGTGGGCGAACTCGGCGAGGATCGCCGGGTTGAGGGTGCTGTCGTAGACCTGGGTGGCGTTGAAGAACACGTCCACCTGCGGCTGCACCTTGCGCGCGAACTCCTCGAACACCAGGTGCTGATACTGCATCTCGGTGGCGAAACGCGCGGCCTGGAACAGCCGCTCGCCGTTCCACACCAGGCCATCCGGGCTGCCCGGCAGACTGTTCACCGGCTCCAGCAACCACTGGTTGATGAAGTTGATGTCGTTGGAGGCCAGCACCACGTCCTTGGTATGCGCCACCACGCGGTTGTGCTCGGCATGGAACACATGGTGAATGGCGGTCAGACCGATATTCTCGTTGCCGCGACCGTCGCCGGTAATGAAGTGGGCATCGAGCAGCTCATCGTCGTAGGTGTTGCCGCTGCTCTGCCCGCCGCCGAGGGTCAGCCCCACGGCATCGTCGCCATCGGCCGTCTTCAGCGCGCCAGTCTGGCTGTTGAAGGGGTTGGCGTTATGCGCAATATCGTCGAGGAAGGCGTGATTGGTGCGAATCACATCGTTAGGCACCTCCACCCCACCCGGCCCGGCGGAAACCAGACCACCACCGGTGACGAACTGCGGATAGCCGTTGCCACCCGGGATGAACTTGCCGTACTGGTCGGTGGCCAGCAGCGGCACGTTCACCACATCGGCATCGCTCAGCACGATGCCCAGCATGTCGAGCGCCTGGGCCTTGATTTCGGCCCAGGTCGGCAGGCCGCCATCGGCGCCGTTGAGCAGGCGCCCGGTAGCCACCGGGCCTTCGTCGGTCATGGCGTACTCGCGCAGGAACACCTGGTGCGAGGCATGCGAGGTGTAGGTCTGGTTCTGGTCGACGAACGGCGTGGTCTGGTTGACATGCACATGCACGTCATCGGAGGTGCCAAGCACACCGTCCGTACCGGCCAGCACCGCCTGGTTGGTGGCGCGCGTCAGTACCATGAAGTTGGCCGAGCCACCCTCGACATAGAGCGGATCATCAGGCTGCAGCGGGATGAACACCGTGCCGTTGCCGCCCTTGTTGACCAGGTCCAGGCCGTGATCGAAGAACTGGCCGAACAGGGTGAACCAGGAGTTGAAGCCCGCCGACAGCCCCTCGTCCGGAGCGCTGTTGGGAATAAACAGCGGCACCCCGCCCGGGATCGGCTGGCCGTTGAGATCCAGCAGCACGCCGTTGGCGTCCAGAGTACCCAGGCCGGCATCGACATAGGCCTGCACCGCCGCCAGGTTGGTGATGGTCTGGTCGACGATCAGGTTGGAGATGGTCCGCGGGTCGGCGTCCATCACGTCGCGCGGCGAGGCAGGGTTGGTCGGATCGTAGGCATAGTTGCCATTGACGAACACACCGCCCGGTAACGGCCCGTTAAGATCGATGCTGTCGCCATCCGGGTCGTTGATGAAGTTCTGCGTCGTCGCGGTCGGGAACGGCTGATCCGCCGCGCCGAAGTACTGCTGCCCCGGCACCAGGTTGTTGAACGAGCCATCCACCGTACGCAGGCCCCAGGGCAGGCGCGAGTTGGGGATGATATCCATCAGGTCCTCGCCGGCGGCATGGCGCTCGGCGATAAGGATCTGGTCGAGGATGAACTGCAGGTCGGAGCGGATCAGGCGCAGACCATTGCCGGGGCTGACCACATCGCTTTCCACCGGCAGCGGTGGCGGCGGCAAGGGTATCGAGCCTCCAGCCACCGGCTGGGTGGCAGCGGAAGACACTCGCTCCAGCACACCGTTATCGTCCTGGTAGGTGGCGATCACACGGATTGCCAGACCATCCAGATCGGGGGTGACGCGATAGGAAACGCCATCCTGGGTGGACGGCCGGGCGCCGCCCTCGACGATGATGTCCTGGAAGATGCCCGAGCCGGGCTCTGCCTCATACTGCCAGACATAGCTGACTGGCCGACCGGTGATCAGCCCTCCGTCATTGTCCGCATCCAGGACCCCAGCAGCCGAAACCCGCAGCAACTGACCGACCGCCGGGGTGCTATCTGGATTACCACTGCCAGCATCGAGAATCTGCAGCGTGCCCGTGGGCGAGAAATTGCCGCCCTGCTGGGTACCGGCCACTTCGTCGACGAACTGGCCGCCGACCCGCACCAGTGCGCTGTCGGCAAACTGGATGCGCTCGATATTGAGCAGGCGGTCGGTGCCTTCGTCGCCGACGTTGTCGGTGACGATGGTCACGCCGGCAAGCGTGGTCACCGTGTAGTTCTCGCGCGGGCCGGCATACAACGCAGTATCGAAGCTATCGGCGCTGTCGAGAATCTCGCGCACGATCATCAGTTGCCCGGGGTTGTAGGTGCCGTCGAGCATCAGGTGCATCATGTCCTTCATGCTGTTGAAGGACGCGATTTCCGGGCCGCTAGGATTACCGTCGGCATCCATCCCGGCGCGCACGCTGATGCGTACGTTGAGCCAGCGGTCGCCGTCGAGCAGGTCGTCGCCACCACGTCCCTCCAGCACGTCACTACTGCCGCCGCCGAGGATGATGTTGCCGCTGCCGAAGGAGCTCTGCGGTGCCCCGAAGAACTCGGTGAGCATCTGCTGCATGCCGGCGATACGGGCGATACCCTCGGCCGTCAGTACGCTGCCGCGGGCACCGGCCTGGGCGATCAGCGCCGCGTCGGCGTTATCGCCGCGCAGGATATCGGCATGGGCCGAACCGGACAGACCTTCCACCTCGGCGAAACGGTCGAGGATACCGGCATTGGACGGAGCCACCGGCGGCTCGACGAAATCGTCGACGATCAGGTCGACCTTCACCCCGAAGGGGTCGTTCTTGTAGACCGCCCAGTCGAAACCGGAGCCACCATCGAAGTGGTCGGCGCCTTCGGAGCCGACCATGATGTCGTCGCCGCCCTCGCCTATCAGCTCGTCGAAGCCGGGTCCCGTGATGAACACGTCATGGCCGTTCACGCTATCGCTGGCAAAGGGTTCCAGGTTGTCGCCAGGCGCGCCGTCCTGGGTGCCGATCTCGATCCAGTCGTCGCCCTCGTTACCCATGGTCTGCAGGTTGCCCTTGGCGCCGAGGATGAAGTCGTTACCAGTGCCGGCAAAGACCTCCGAAACGTCCTCACCGGTGATGATGAAGTCGTTGCCATGGCCGCCGAGGATCAGGTTGAAGCCGTTACCGCCGTGGATCACGTCATTGCCGTCGCCACCCTTGAGCACATCATCGCCACCCTTGTCGGTGATGATGTCATGGCCGGCGCCGCCTTCGATCATGTCGTTGCCGTCGCCGCCTTCCAGGCGGTCATTGCCGCCGTCGCCCCACAGGGTGTCGTCGCCGATGCTGCCGATCATCACGTCGTCGCCTGCGGTGCCGCCGAGCACCACATGCTCGTCGCCGGTGTAACGCAGGTAGTTGGTTTCGACACCCGGTGTCTCCGGGTTGTCGCGGATCACCAGTGGGATCAGCGGATTGTCGCCAACCGGGTCGGCGCTACCGAGCCCGTCGTTGAACTGCGCAGACTGATTCACCTCGAGGATCAGCCCCGGTCTGGAGAAGATGTCCGCCGGCAGGTGCACCGCGTCGGTATGGCGCATCACCAGTTTGGCGAAGGAGTTGTCCTCCATCTCGGTGAGGAAGTTGAGGCCGTCCAGGCGCGCCAGGTAGTAGAAACGGTCGCCGTTCTGCAGCGCCTCCATCTGCGTCTCGAAAACGAAGTTGAAGCTGGAACCGAGCATGCCGCCGAAGGGCATGATCTGCTCGGCCAGACCACCGATCCAGAAATCGATGTCGTTGACCCCGGTGCTGGCCGCCGGCCCGTTGAGGAAGGCCATGCGCGCGTCATCGGAAATCGCCCCACCGCCGAACACGATATCCATGGCCGCGGCGCGCTTGGCCGCCAG
>JBLUOL010000048.1:0-31563 GCA_048065775.1 Pseudomonas sp. GW6 | reverse complement strand
TTTTTTGTTTTGCCTGGGGGCGGATCAAAGCGGGGCGCCCCCGGTTTGGAACCCCCGCTAGGCTGCTTCAGGCAGCCTGGGCGCTGGTGACCATCTTGCGCGCGTGAGCCAGGGATTCCTCGGTCAGGTCGACGCCACCGAGCATGCGGGCTATTTCCTCGACGCGGCCGCTCTCGTCCAGCTTGCTCACGGCGGTAGACGTGGCATCTTCGCCGCGACGCTTGTGCACGAACAGATGTTGATGGCCCTGCGCGGCGACTTGCGGCAGGTGTGTGACGCATAGCACCTGACCGCGCTCGCCCAGGCGGCGCAGGAGTTGGCCGACCACCTCTGCTGTGGGGCCGCCGATACCGACGTCCACTTCGTCGAATACCAGGGTCGGTACACGCGAGGTCTGCGCGGTGATCACCTGGATCGCCAGGCTGATACGTGACAGCTCACCGCCGGAGGCCACCTTGGCCAGGCCTCGTAGCGGCTGGCCGGGGTTGGCGCTGACCAGGAACTCCACCATTTCCAGGCCACTGGCATGTGGTTCTTCGCTGCTCATGGCCTGGAGCTGGATGTTGAAGCGGCCGCCAGGCATGCCCAGCGCCTGCATTTCCTGCTCTACTGCAGCAGCAAGGCGCTCGGCAGCATTGCTGCGCAGTGTGCTGAGCTCGGCGGCTTTCTCCTGGTAATGGCGCTCATAGGCGGCCAGCTCTTCGGCCAGGCGTTCACTGGCCTGGTCGTCGGCATTCAGGCCTTCAAGCTCCTCGAACAACTGTTGCTGCAAGGCGGCCAGCTCGGTGGGTTGGATGCGGTGCTTGCGTGCCAGGGTGTAGATGGTGTCCAGGCGCTCTTCGAGAAACTGTTGACGCTCCGGGTCGGCGTCGAAGTGATCGAGGAAGCGATTCAGCTCGCCGACTGCTTCTTCGACCTGGATCTGCGCACTGGCCAGCAGGTTGCTGGCTTCGTTCAAGGCACCGCCCTGGCCGCCAAAGGCGCCCAGGCGGTTGAGGCTGGCGGTCAGCGCGGACAGCACGTTGCCGGCATCGCTCTCGCTGCACAGATCGAGCACCTGGCGACAGGCCGCGAGTAGCGCTTCAGCGTTGCTCAGCGCCTTGTGCTCCTGTTCCAGCTGTTCCAGTTCGTTGTCGCCCAGCGCCAGATTTTCCAGCTCTTCCAGTTGATAGCTGAGCAGCTGGTGGCGGGCGCGCTGTTCGTCACCCTGGCTGGAGATGCGCTCCAGCTCGTTGCGTGTCTGCTTCCAGCGCTGCGCGGCGAGTTGCACCTGGCGCGCGAGGTCCTGGCTGCCGGCGTATTCATCGAGCAGGCGGCGATGGGTGTCGGTCTTGAGCAGCGACTGATGCTCGTGCTGGCTGTGGATATCGATGATCAGCTCGCCAAGTGCCTTGAGGTCGGCCTGCGGACAGGGGCTGCCGTTGATATAGCCGCGCGAGCGGCCTTCGGCGGTGATCACCCGGCGCAGGATGCACGGGCCGTCGTTGTCCAGATCCCGTTCGGCGAGCCAGGTGCGGGCTTCGGGAATGTCCACCAGGTCGAAGCTGGCGAGAATGTCAGCCTTGTCTGCGCCTGGGCGTACCACGCCGCTGTCGGCGCGATCACCCAGGCACAGGCCGAGGGCGTCGAGCATGATCGACTTGCCGGCACCGGTCTCGCCGCTGATGGCGCTCATGCCGGCATCCAGCTCGAGATCCAGGTGGTCGACGATGGCGTAGTTGTGAATGGACAGGTGCACCAGCATGGCGAACGCTCCCGAATTGATGTCTGGTTATTTATACAGTGTTTTTTCTTTCTCTGGCAATCCTCCCTATTGCCCCTTGAAAGCTGTGGAATTGACTCCATATAGGCGGCAGGAGCGCGAGTCGGTATCGCGCCAGTTTTTTCGAGAGGAGAAAGGCATGGCTGACGAACAGACCCTGGATACGCAGAATTCCGAGGCGCAGGCGGCAGAAGCTGTGGCGCCTGGTGACGACCTGGCTGCTCGCGTGCAAACGCTGGAAGAGCAACTGGCCTCTGCACAGGATCAGTCGCTGCGCATGGCTGCCGACCTGCAGAACGTGCGTCGTCGCGCGGAGCAGGACGTAGAGAAGGCACACAAATTTGCGCTGGAAAAGTTCGCTGGCGATCTGCTGCCGGTAATTGACAGTCTGGAGCGCGGTCTGGAGCTGTCCAGCCCTGACGATGTGTCGATCAAGGCCGTGCGTGAGGGCATGCAACTGACCCTCAAGCTGTTCCACGACACCCTGGCTCGCTACAACCTGGAAGCCATCGACCCGCATGGTGCGCCGTTCAACCCGGAGCATCACCAGGCCATGGCCATGGAAGAGAGCATTCACGCCGAGCCGAATTCTGTGCTCAAGGTGTTCCAGAAGGGCTATCTGCTCAACGGTCGCCTGCTGCGCCCGGCCATGGTCGTGGTCAGCAAGGCACCAACCACGCCGCCGCCGAGTATCGACGAGCAGGCTTGAAATCAGCAGTAACGACCCCATTTTTAAGTCAAGCGTTTTAGTGCTGCCGGCGCCTGAAAAACGAGGCGACGGAAAAATCAAAGTTTCGGGAGAACATTCATGGGCAAAATTATCGGTATCGACCTGGGGACCACCAACTCCTGTGTCTCCATTCTGGAAAATGGCAACGTCAAGGTAATCGAGAACGCCGAAGGCGCTCGTACCACGCCGTCGATCATCGCTTACGCCAACGACGGTGAAATCCTCGTGGGCCAGTCGGCCAAGCGTCAGGCCGTGACCAACCCGCACAACACCCTGTATGCGGTGAAGCGTCTGATCGGTCGTCGTTTCGACGAAGAAGTCGTGCAGAAAGACATTCAGATGGTGCCGTACAAGATCGCCAAGGCTGACAACGGTGACGCCTGGGTTGAAGTGAACGGCCAGAAGATGGCGCCGCCGCAAATCTCGGCTGAAATTCTCAAGAAGATGAAGAAGACCGCCGAGGACTACCTGGGCGAGCCAGTCACCGAAGCGGTGATCACCGTTCCGGCCTACTTCAACGACAGCCAGCGTCAGGCCACCAAGGATGCTGGTCGCATCGCCGGTCTGGACGTCAAGCGCATCATCAACGAGCCGACTGCGGCTGCGCTGGCCTATGGCATGGACAAGGCCAAGGGCGACCACACCGTGATCGTCTATGACCTGGGTGGTGGTACCTTCGACGTTTCCGTTATCGAGATCGCCGAAGTTGATGGCGAGCACCAGTTCGAGGTGTTGGCCACCAACGGTGACACTTTCCTCGGTGGTGAAGACTTCGATATTCGTCTGATCGACTATCTCGTCGACGAATTCAAGAAAGAAACCGGCATGAACCTCAAGGGCGATCCGCTGGCCATGCAGCGCCTGAAGGAAGCTGCTGAGAAGGCCAAGATCGAGCTGTCCTCGAGCCAGCAGACCGACGTCAACCTGCCGTACATCACCGCAGATGCCACCGGTCCGAAGCACCTGAACGTGAAGATCTCCCGCTCCAAGCTGGAGTCGCTGGTCGAGGATCTGGTGCAACGCACCATCGAGCCTTGCCGTATCGCGTTGAAGGATGCCGGTGTTGATGTCGGTTCGATCAACGACGTGATTCTGGTCGGCGGTCAGACCCGCATGCCGCTGGTACAGAAGCTGGTGACCGAGTTCTTCGGCAGAGAAGCACGCAAGGACGTCAACCCGGACGAGGCTGTTGCCATGGGTGCTGCCATTCAGGGCGCCGTTCTGGCCGGTGACGTCAAGGACGTACTGCTGCTGGATGTGTCCCCGCTGACCCTGGGTATCGAAACCATGGGTGGCGTGATGACTGCGCTGATCGAGAAGAACACCACCATCCCGACCAAGAAGTCGCAGGTGTTCTCCACTGCCGATGACAACCAGAGCGCCGTGACCATTCACGTGCTGCAGGGTGAGCGCAAGCAGGCCGCACAGAACAAGTCGCTGGGCAAGTTCGACCTGGCCGAGATTCCGCCGGCTCCGCGTGGCGTGCCGCAGATCGAAGTGACCTTCGACATCGACGCCAATGGCATCCTGCACGTGTCCGCCAAGGACAAGGCCACCGGCAAGCAGCAGTCCATCGTGATCAAGGCCAACTCCGGCCTGTCCGATGACGAAATCGAGCGTATGGTGCGTGACGCCGAGGCCAACGCCGAGGAAGACCGCAAGTTCGAAGAGCTGGCCACGGCACGTAACCAGGGCGATCAGCTGGTGCACGCCACCCGCAAGATGCTCACCGAAGCGGGCGACAAGGCGACTGCCGACGAGAAAGCGGCCATCGAGAAAGCCATTGGCGAATTGGAAGTGGCCGTGAAAGGCGACGACAAGGCCGCCATCGAGGCCAAGATGAACGCACTGTCCGAAGCCACCACGCCGCTGGCGCAGAAGATGTATGCCGAGCAGCCGCAGGGCGGTGCCGCCCAGGCTGATGCTGGCGATGCCAAGGATGCCGGTGACGACGTGGTCGACGCTGAGTTCGAAGAGGTCAAGGAGAACAAGTAAGGGATGCGGCCTGCTCGGCGGGCCGCCTCTTCTTTACGCTCCACCGTCGCTCGCGACGGGCAGGATTCGCCGCGCGGGAGCCTTCTCCCGCGTCGGCGTATCTGGAACTCACGAATCTGAGAGTGCAGCACAACTATGGCAAAACGTGATTATTACGAGATCCTGGGGGTCGAGCGCGGCGCTAGCGAAGCCGAGCTGAAGAAGGCCTACCGGCGCCTGGCGATGAAATATCACCCGGACCGCAACCCGGACGACAAAGACGCCGAAGAGAAATTCAAGGAGGCCAACGAGGCCTACGAAGTACTTTCTGACGCGGCCAAGCGTTCGGCCTACGACCAATACGGCCACGCTGGGGTCGACCCGCAGATGGGTGGCGGCGGTGGTGCTGGTTTCGGCGGCGCCAACTTCTCCGATATTTTCGGTGATGTGTTCAGCGACTTCTTCGGCGGTGCTCGCGGCGGCTCGCGTGGCGGTGCCCAGCGCGGCTCGGATTTGCGCTACACCCTCGAGCTGGATCTGGAAGAAGCGGTACGCGGTACCACCGTGACCATCCGCGTGCCGACCCTGGTCGGCTGCAAGACCTGCGATGGCTCAGGCGCCAAGAAGGGCACCAGCCCGGTCACCTGTACCACTTGTGGTGGCATCGGTCAGGTGCGCATGCAGCAGGGCTTCTTCTCCGTGCAGCAGACCTGCCCGCGCTGCCATGGCAGCGGCAAGATGATCACCGACCCTTGCGGCAGCTGTCACGGTCAGGGTCGCGTGGAAGAGAGCAAGACGCTGTCGGTCAAGGTGCCGCCAGGTGTCGATACCGGTGACCGCATTCGCCTGTCCGGCGAGGGCGAGGCCGGTACGCATGGCGGCCCGGCCGGTGACCTCTACGTGGTGGTCAACGTCCGTGAACATGCGATCTTCCAGCGTGATGGTAAGCATCTGTACTGCGAAGTGCCGATCAGCTTTGCCGATGCGGCGCTGGGTGGCGAACTGGAAGTGCCGACCCTCGATGGTCGGGTCAAGCTGAAGATCCCCGAAGGTACCCAGACCGGCAAGCTGTTCCGCTTGCGCGGCAAGGGCGTGGCACCTGTTCGTGGTGGCGCGGCTGGCGACCTGATGTGTCGGGTCGCGGTGGAAACACCGGTCAACCTGAACAAGCGTCAGCGCGAGTTGCTCGAAGAGTTTCGCAAGTCGCTGCAGGGTGACGATTCCCACTCGCCCAAGGCCAGCGGCTGGTTCGAAGGTGTGAAGCGCTTCTTCGGCGACGTTTAACCCCAAAGCGCCCCGGTGGATGCCGGGGTGACAGCTTGGAGCTGATGTATGCAACGTATTGCAGTGATGGGCGCCGCCGGGCGCATGGGCAAGACCCTGATCGAGGCCGTGAGTCAGGCCGAGGGCGCCAAGCTCAGCGCCGCCATCGACCGCGCCGACAGCAGCCTGATCGGTGCCGATGCCGGTGAACTGGTCGGCCTGGGCAAGATTGGCGTGACCCTGGTGGGTGATCTGGCCGCGGTGGTCGACGATTTCGACGTGCTGATCGATTTCACCCATCCGTCGGTGACCCTGAAGAACCTGGAAGTCTGCCGCCAGGCGGGCAAGGCCATGGTCATCGGTACCACCGGTTTCACCGTGGAAGAGAAGCAGCAGCTGAGCGAAGCGGCCAAGCAGATTCCCATCGTTTTCGCCGCCAACTTCAGTGTCGGCGTCAACCTGTGCCTGAAACTGCTGGATACCGCTGCTCGCGTGCTGGGTGACGACGTGGACATCGAAATCATCGAAGCCCACCACCGGCACAAGGTCGACGCACCGTCCGGTACCGCACTGCGCATGGGCGAAGTGGTGGCCGATGCACTGGGGCGTGATCTGCAGAAAGTCGCCGTATATGGCCGCGAAGGTCAGACCGGCGCCCGTGAGCGCGAGACCATCGGCTTCGCTACCGTGCGTGCCGGTGACGTGGTGGGTGATCACACCGTGCTGTTCGCCGCCGATGGCGAGCGTGTCGAGATCACGCACAAGGCCTCCAGCCGCATGACCTTCGCCAAGGGCGCGGTGCGTTCGGCGCTGTGGCTGCAGGGGCGTGATGCCGCTCTGTATGACATGCAGGACGTGCTGGGTCTGCGTTGATGCGAATGTGTGACTGAGGCGTCTTATCGGGTGGACCGAAAAAGGGTTTTCCTGTAAGCTTCCTGTTTTAGTGTGTCCACTAAAAGTTACGCAGAATGGCTCAAATAAAAAAGCGGGATGACCTTCACACGTCATCCCGCTTTTTTACAACCTGCGTTTGCTTCAAGCCTTGATCGAGACGGAGGTCTTCTTGACTAAGCCAGCCCCCAAACCTGCCATTTTGGCCCTTGCTGACGGCAGCATTTTTCGCGGCGATTCCATCGGGGCCGATGGCCAGACGATCGGAGAGGTGGTGTTCAACACCGCCATGACCGGCTATCAGGAAATCCTTACCGATCCATCCTATGCCCAGCAGATCGTTACCCTGACTTACCCGCACATCGGCAATACCGGTACCACCCCGGAAGATGCCGAGTCCAACCGCGTCTGGGCCGCTGGCCTGATCATTCGCGACCTGCCGCTGATTTCCAGCAACTGGCGCGACAAGCAACCGCTGGACGAGTACCTGAAAGCCAACGGCACCGTCGCCATCGCCGGTATCGATACTCGCCGCTTGACCCGTATCCTGCGCGAAAAGGGTTCGCAGAATGGCTGCATCCTGGTCGGTGACGACGCCACCGAGGAGAAAGCGCTGGAGCTGGCTCGCAGCTTCCCGGGCCTCAAGGGCATGGACCTGGCCAAGGTAGTCAGCTGCACCGAGCGCTACGAGTGGCGCGAAAGCACCTGGAATCTGAAGGACGACAGCCACCCGGAAATCCCGGCCAGCGAGCTGCCTTATCACGTTGTCGCCTATGACTACGGCGTGAAGCTGAACATCCTGCGCATGCTGGTCGAGCGTGGCTGCCGCCTGACCGTGGTGCCGGCGCAAACTCCGGCCAGCGACGTGCTGGCACTCAATCCTGATGGTGTGTTCCTCTCCAACGGTCCTGGCGATCCCGAGCCGTGCGACTACGCGATCCAGGCGATCAAGGACGTTCTGGAAACCGATATCCCGGTATTCGGCATTTGCCTCGGCCACCAGTTGCTGGCTTTGGCCTCCGGCGCCAAGACCCTGAAGATGGGTCATGGCCACCACGGTGCCAACCATCCGGTACAGGATCTCGACAGCGGTGTGGTGATGATCACCAGCCAAAACCACGGTTTCGCTGTGGACGAAAGCAGCCTGCCGGGCAACCTGCGTGCGATCCACAAGTCGCTGTTCGATGGCACGCTGCAGGGCATCGAGCGCACCGACAAGGACGCCTTCAGCTTCCAAGGGCACCCCGAGGCGAGCCCAGGGCCGCACGACGTGGCGCCACTGTTCGACCGCTTCATCGAAGCCATGGCCAAGCGCCGCTAAGCCTGCCGACTGACCCAAGGATTCGAGAGTAAGAAAATGCCAAAACGTACAGACATCAAAAGTATCCTGATCCTCGGCGCCGGCCCCATCGTCATCGGTCAGGCCTGCGAGTTCGACTACTCCGGCGCTCAGGCGTGCAAGGCGCTGAAGGAAGAAGGTTTCCGCGTCATCTTGGTGAACTCCAACCCGGCCACCATCATGACCGACCCGGCCATGGCTGACGCCACCTACATCGAGCCGATCAAGTGGGCCACCGTGGCCAAGATCATCGAGAAGGAACGCCCCGACGCCCTGCTGCCGACCATGGGTGGCCAGACCGCGCTGAACTGCGCGCTGGACCTGGAAAAGCACGGCGTGCTGGAGAAGTTCGGCGTCGAGATGATCGGTGCCAATGCCGACACCATCGACAAGGCCGAAGACCGTTCGCGCTTCGACAAGGCGATGAAGGACATCGGCCTGGCCTGTCCGGTTTCCGGCATCGCCCACAACATGGAAGAAGCGTACGGCGTGCTGGAGAAGGTTGGCTTCCCCTGCATCATCCGTCCGTCCTTCACCATGGGCGGTACCGGTGGCGGCATCGCCTACAACCGTGAAGAGTTCGAGGAAATCTGCGCTCGCGGTCTCGACCTGTCGCCGACCAGCGAACTGCTGATCGACGAGTCGCTGATCGGCTGGAAGGAATACGAGATGGAGGTGGTCCGTGACAAGAAGGACAACTGCATCATCGTCTGCTCCATCGAGAACTTCGATCCGATGGGCGTGCACACCGGTGACTCGATCACCGTCGCACCAGCTCAGACCCTGACCGACAAGGAATACCAGATCCTGCGTAACGCCTCGCTGGCGGTACTGCGCGAGATCGGTGTGGAAACCGGCGGTTCCAACGTGCAGTTCGGCATCTGCCCGAACACTGGTCGCATGGTTGTGATCGAAATGAACCCGCGTGTATCGCGCAGCTCGGCGCTGGCCTCCAAGGCCACCGGCTTCCCGATCGCCAAGATCGCCGCCAAGCTGGCTGTCGGTTACACCCTCGACGAGCTGAGCAACGACATTACCGGCGGTCGTACCCCGGCGTCGTTCGAGCCGGCCATCGACTACGTGGTGACCAAGGTGCCGCGCTTCGCCTTCGAGAAATTCCCGAAAGCCGATGCCCGCCTGACCACTCAGATGAAATCCGTCGGTGAAGTCATGGCCATCGGCCGTACCTTCCAGGAGTCCATGCAGAAAGCCCTGCGCGGTCTGGAAGTCGGCGTTGCCGGCTTCGATCCGAAGCTCGACCTGAACGACCCGGAGGCTGAAAGCACCCTGCGTCGCGAGCTGACCGTGCCCAGCGCCGACCGTATCTGGTACGTGGCTGATGCCTTCCGCGCCGGCAAGACCGTCGCCGAAGTGTTCGAGCTGACCCGTATCGACGAGTGGTTCCTGGTGCAGATCGAAGATCTGATCAAGGACGAGGCCACCGTGCAGACCCTCGGTCTGTCGGCCATCGACCGCGACCTGATGTTCAAGCTCAAGCGCAAGGGCTTCTCCGATGCGCGCCTGGCCAAGCTGCTGGGTGTTTCCGAGAAGAGCCTGCGTGCTCATCGCCACAAGTTGAAAGTGCTGCCGGTGTACAAGCGTGTGGACACCTGCGCCGCCGAGTTCGCCACCGACACCGCCTACATGTACTCGACCTACGAGGAAGAGTGCGAGGCCAATCCGTCGAGCCGCGAGAAGATCATGATCCTCGGTGGTGGCCCCAACCGTATCGGCCAGGGCATCGAGTTCGACTACTGCTGCGTACACGCCGCGCTGGCCATGCGTGAAGACGGTTACGAGACCATCATGGTCAACTGCAACCCGGAAACTGTCTCCACCGACTACGACACCTCCGATCGCCTGTACTTCGAGCCGGTGACCCTGGAAGACGTGCTGGAAATCGTCCGTGTCGAGCAGCCGAAAGGCGTCATCGTCCAGTACGGCGGCCAGACCCCGCTGAAGATCTGCCGCGCCCTGGAAGAAGCGGGCGTGCCGATCATCGGCACCAGCCCCGAGGCCATCGACCGCGCCGAAGACCGCGAGCGCTTCCAGCAGATGGTGCAGCGCCTGAACCTGCGTCAGCCGGCCAATGCCACTGCGCGTAGCGAAGACGAAGCCCTGGCCCTGTCGAAGAACATCGGTTACCCGATGGTGGTGCGTCCGTCCTACGTGCTGGGCGGCCGGGCGATGGAAATCGTCTACCAGGAAGAAGAGCTCAAGCGCTACATGCGCGAAGCGGTGAAAGTCTCCAACGATAGCCCGGTGCTGCTCGATCGCTTCCTCAACTGCGCCATCGAAGTGGACGTGGATGCGGTTTGCGACGGCGAGACCGTGGTGATCGGCGCGATCATGCAGCACATCGAACAGGCCGGCGTGCACTCTGGTGACTCCGCCTGCTCGCTGCCGCCGTACTCGCTGCCGATGCACATCCAGGACGAGATCCGCGACCAGGTCAAGAAAATGGCCCTGGAACTCGGCGTGGTCGGTCTGATGAACGTGCAGATGGCCGTGCAGGGCGAGGATATCTACGTCATCGAGGTGAACCCGCGCGCCTCGCGTACCGTGCCGTTCGTCTCCAAGTGCGTCGGTGAGTCGCTGGCCAAGGTGGCTGCGCGTGTCATGGCTGGCAAGAGCCTGGCCGAGGCCGGTTACAGCAAGGAAATCATCCCGCCGTTCTTCAGCGTCAAGGAAGCGGTATTCCCCTTCGCCAAGTTCCCAGGCGTCGACCCGATCCTCGGCCCGGAGATGAAGTCCACCGGTGAAGTCATGGGTGTCGGTGATACCTTCGGCGAAGCCTTCGCCAAGGCCCAGCTGGGCGCCAGCGAGATCCTGCCGAACTCCGGTTGCGCTTTCATCAGCGTACGTGAAGATGACAAGCCGGAAGCCGTTCAGGTCGCCCGTGATCTGATCGCGCTGGGCTTTGAAGTGGTTGCCACTGCCGGTACCGCCAAGGTGATCGAGGCTGCTGGTCTGCCAGTTCGTCGAGTGAACAAGGTGACCGAAGGTCGTCCGCATGTCGTCGACATGATCAAGAACGACGAAGTGACCCTGATCATCAATACCACCGAGGGGCGTCAGTCCATCGCTGACTCCTACTCGATCCGTCGTAACGCCCTGCAGCACAAGATCTACTGCACCACCACCATCGCGGCGGGGCAGGCGGTCTGTGAAGCGCTCAAGTTCGGCCCGGAGAAGACTGTGCGCCGGCTGCAGGATCTGCATGCAGGAATCAAGGCATGATCAAATATCCAATGACCGTTCAGGGCGCTCGCGCCCTGGAAGAAGAGCTGGCGCACCTGACCAAGGTGGTTCGCCCGAAACTCAGTCAGGACATCGGTGAAGCCCGCGAGCTGGGTGATCTCAAGGAAAACGCCGAGTACCACGCCGCGCGTGAGCAGCAGGGCATGGTCGAAGCGCGTGTGCGTGATATCGAAGGTCGTCTGCAGAACGCGGTGATCATCGATGTCACCACCATCGAGCACACCGGCAAGGTGATCTTCGGCACCACGGTGGAGATTGCCAACGTCGAGACTGACGAAAGCGTGACCTACCAGATCGTTGGCGAGGACGAAGCCGACATCAAGCAGGGCAAGATCTCCGTCGGTTCACCCATTGCCCGTGCTCTGATCGGCAAGAGCGAGGGCGATGTAGTCGCGGTACAGACCCCTAGTGGCTTGATCGAGTACGAGATTGTCGAAGTCCGTCATATCTAAACCGCAACAACCGTCTCGGGCGGCTGCCGTCAGTTGGCAGCTGGCCCAGACCCTCTGGGTGGGCGGCTTGTGGTTGTTGCAGTTCGTCATTCTGCCGGCCATCGGCCAAAGCGGTCTGGCGCCTCTGCTGGTGCAGGAGATAGCCACGCGGCTGGTGCCGCTACTGGTCGGTCTGACAGCGGTGTGCGTTGCGCTGCAGGCTTTTGCCTTGCTGCGCAGTGAAGGTCTGTCGAGTCTGCTGCGGGATATGCGTGGGCAACTACTGCTGACCGTTGCGGCCATGGCCCTGAGCTACTTCGCTGTGTTGCGCTACTGGCCCGAGGTCGAGTATTGGCTGCGCTTCAGCTATCTGGTGATGGCATTTTGTGGGCTGTTGCTGGTGCTGCAGCCTGTGCCTGGGGCGCCAGTCAGGCGCTAACGACGCTTTCAGACGCGAATTCATTCGCGATCAGGGCACGCCATGCCTGCCCGTGATCGCGATGGATGCGCCTCAACCCTGGTAACGAATAACGTTGGACAGGTTGCGATTCGGCTTGGGGTTCTTGCGATAGAGCAGGGCGACCTTGCCAATCGACTGGACCAGTTCAGCGCGTCCGCTCTCGCACAGGGCTACAATGGCGGCCTGGCGATCCTCGCGTTCGGTGAGGCGCAGCTGTACCTTGATCAGTTCGTGATCGTTCAGGGCACGGTCCAGTTCGGCCAGCACGCCCTCGGTCAAACCATTGTCAGCCACGATCAATACAGGTTTCAGGTGGTGGCCGATAGATTTGAATTGTTTCTTCTGCTCTTGAGTGAGCGGCATAATCGTTAGTACCTAATTCGGTCTGGAAAACGGCGCCTATCTTACCCGAGCCCGCGCAGTTATTCATGACCCGTTGAGTCAGAGGTTTAAGTGGCACGTTCCAAGACCAGCCAGCGTTGGCTGAAAGAACATTTCGATGATCCCTACGTGAAGATGGCGCAGAAGGACGGCTATCGTTCGCGCGCCAGCTACAAGTTGCTGGAAATCCAGGAGAAGGATCGCATCCTGCGCCCAGGGATGACCGTGGTTGATCTCGGCGCCGCACCAGGCGGCTGGTCGCAGGTCACCAGTCGAGTGATCGGCGACAAAGGGCGTCTGATCGCCTCCGATATCCTGGAGATGGACAGCATTCCCGATGTCACCTTCATTCAGGGTGATTTCACCGATGACGCGGTCTTCGCGCAGATTCTCGAGGCCATCGGCGAAAATCCGGTGGATCTTGTTATTTCCGATATGGCCCCCAATATGAGTGGGGTAAGAACCGCCGATCAGGCACGTGCGATGTATCTGTGCGAGCTGGCGCTGGATCTGGCCGGGCGTGTCTTGCGTCCAGGTGGCGATTTTCTGATCAAGATTTTCCAGGGTGAAGGTTTCGACGCCTACCACAAGCAGGTGCGCGAGACGTTCGACAAGGTGCAGATGCGCAAGCCGCTGTCCTCGCGCGATCGCTCCCGTGAGCAATATCTGTTGGCGCGCGGCTTTCGCGGGATGTGAGTTGAAACTGGTGTCCGCCCTGTCGGTCTCAGTCGCAGAAACCTCATAAAGGGTTACAGACGGTGCCTGCGGGACGCGGGCGTTTGGTGTAAGTTAGTCGGTATATCATTGGTCGTCATGGGAAGCCCGCTTCGCCACGAGGCCTGCTTCAGAGGGTAGCTAATTGAACGACATGGCAAAGAATCTGATCCTGTGGCTGATCATTGCGGCGGTGCTGGTTACCGTGATGAACAACTTCTCCAGTCCGAGCGAGCCGCAGACCCTGAGCTACTCGCAATTCATCGAGCAGGTGAAGGAGGGGCGCGTCGAGCGCGTGACCGTCGATGGTTACGTGATCACCGGCAAGCGCACCGATGGCGAGGGGTTCAAGACCATTCGTCCGGCGATCCAGGACGGCGGCCTGATTGGCGACCTGATCGACAACAACGTGGTCATCGAAGGCAAGCAGCCTGAGCAGCAGAGCATCTGGACTCAGTTGCTGGTCGCCAGCTTCCCGATTCTGGTGATCATCGCCGTATTCATGTTCTTCATGCGCCAGATGCAGGGCGGTGCTGGTGGCAAGGGCGGGCCGATGAGCTTCGGCAAGTCCAAGGCGCGTCTGCTCTCCGAAGATCAGGTCAAGACCACCTTCGCCGATGTCGCCGGTTGCGACGAGGCCAAGGAAGAAGTCAGCGAACTGGTGGAATTCCTCCGCGATCCGGGCAAGTTCCAGCGCCTGGGCGGTCGCATACCGCGTGGCGTACTGATGGTTGGCTCGCCGGGTACCGGCAAGACCTTGCTCGCCAAAGCCGTGGCTGGTGAGGCGAAAGTGCCGTTCTTCACCATTTCCGGTTCCGACTTCGTTGAGATGTTCGTCGGTGTTGGTGCCAGCCGTGTTCGCGACATGTTCGATCAGGCCAAGAAGCACGCGCCGTGCATCATCTTCATTGACGAGATCGACGCCGTGGGTCGCCATCGTGGCGCCGGCATGGGCGGCGGTCACGACGAGCGTGAGCAGACCCTCAACCAGTTGCTGGTGGAGATGGACGGTTTCGAGATGAATGACGGCATCATCGTCATCGCTGCCACTAACCGTCCGGACGTTCTCGACCCTGCGCTGCTGCGTCCTGGCCGCTTCGACCGCCAGGTGGTCGTTGGTCTGCCGGATATTCGTGGTCGCGAGCAGATTCTGAAAGTGCACATGCGCAAGGTGCCGATGAGCGACGACGTGCAGCCGGCGGTGATCGCCCGCGGCACCCCGGGCTTCTCCGGCGCCGACCTGGCCAACCTGGTCAACGAGGCCTCGCTGTTCGCCGCCCGCGCCGGCAAGCGCGTGGTGGAAATGAAGGAATTCGAGCTGGCCAAGGACAAGATCATGATGGGCGCCGAGCGCAAGACCATGGTCATGTCCGACAAGGAGAAGCTCAACACCGCGTTCCACGAGGCGGGCCACGCCATCGTTGGTCGTCTGGTGCCCGAGCATGATCCGGTCTACAAGGTGTCCATCATTCCGCGTGGTCGTGCTCTGGGCGTGACCATGTTCCTGCCGGAAGAAGATCGTTACAGTCTCAGCAAGCGCGCGCTGATCAGCCAGATCTGCTCGCTGTTCGGTGGTCGTATCGCCGAAGAGATGACCCTGGGCTTCGATGGCGTCACCACGGGCGCCTCGAACGACATCATGCGCGCCACCCAGTTGGCCAAGAACATGGTCACCAAGTGGGGGCTTTCCGAGAAGCTGGGCCCGCTGATGTATGCGGAAGAAGAGGGTGAAGTTTTCCTCGGTCGCAGCATGGGCAGCCAGGCCAGCAACGTTTCCGGCGAGACTGCCAAGCTTATCGACGAGGAAGTGCGTCGCATCATCGATGAATGCTACGCCACGGCCAAGAAACTGCTGGTAGAGAACCGTGACAAGCTCGATGCCATGGCCGAAGCGCTGATGAAGTACGAAACCATCGACGCCGAGCAGATCGACGACATCATGAACGGCCGCGAGCCTCGTGAGCCACGCGGCTGGGATGGTGGCGGTGACTCCGGTGCTCCGCAGGCCAAGGTCGACGAGCCAGATCGTTCTGAAAAGCCCATTGGTGGGCCGGCGGCCGAGCACTAAGGTTTCATATGTCTCAAGCGCAACACCCGAGCCGGCTACCCTGTGGTAGCCGGCTTCTTGATTTGTCCCGTCCGCAGGTGATGGGCATCCTCAATGTAACTCCTGATTCTTTCTCCGACGGTGGGCGCTTTACGGCGCGCGATGCTGCGTTGCGTCACGCCGAGCAGATGGTCGCCGCAGGTGCGACGCTGATCGATATCGGTGGTGAGTCCACCCGCCCGGGCGCCCGGGCCGTTTCTCCGACCGAAGAGCTGGAGCGGGTTGCGCCGGTGGTCGAAGCTATCGCCCGTGAGCTCGACGTGATCATTTCCGTGGATACCTCGACGCCCGCAGTCATGCGCGAAAGTGCAAGGCTGGGCGCGGGGCTGATCAATGATGTACGTTCGTTGCAACGTGATGGTGCTCTGGATGCCGCGGCAGATACTGGTTTGCCGGTCTGTCTGATGCATATGCGTGGCGAGCCCGGCAACATGCAGGATGATCCGCAATATCCGGATATCGTCGCTGAGGTGCGTGATTTTCTCGCCGAGCGCATGGCCGTCTGCACGACAGCCGGTATTCCCGCTGAGCGGATCCTGCTCGATCCGGGCTTTGGTTTTGCCAAGACCCTGGAGCACAATCTCGCCCTGTTCAAGCGCATGAGTGAGCTCTCTACGTTGGGGCGGCCCTTGCTGGTTGGTGTCTCACGCAAGAGCATGATCGGCAAGGTGCTCGGTCACGAGGTTGGCGGTCGTCTCTACGGTAGTCTGGCATTGGCTGCTCTGGCCTTGACCAAGGGCGCACATATTTTGCGTGTGCATGATGTCGCCGAAACGGTGGACGTGGTGCGCATGATCGCTGCGGTTGAAGCGGCGCAATAACAAGGAAAGCGTTATGGCTAGAAAATACTTCGGCACCGACGGCATTCGTGGTCGCGTTGGCCAGTTTCCTATTACTCCGGATTTCATGCTCAAGCTCGGTTGGGCGGCTGGCATGGCGTTTCGCAAGCAGGGCAAGTGCCGCATCCTGATCGGTAAGGACACGCGTATCTCTGGCTACATGTTCGAGTCCGCCCTCGAGGCTGGGCTGGCTGCCGCGGGTGCGGACGTGCAACTGCTCGGGCCGATGCCGACGCCGGCCATTGCCTATCTGACGCGCACTTTCCAGGCCGATGCCGGTATCGTCATCAGTGCTTCGCACAATCCGCATGACGATAACGGCATCAAGTTCTTTTCCAGCGAAGGCACCAAGCTTCCGGACGATGTCGAGGCGATGATCGAAGAGTTGCTCGATCAGCCGATGACCGTGGTGGAGTCCGCCGGGATCGGCAAGGCCTCACGGATCAACGACGCCTCCGGTCGCTACATCGAGTTCTGCAAGGGCAGTGTGCCCAGCGGCACCAGCTTCAAAGGCCTGAAGATCGTCATCGATTGCGCCCACGGCGCTGCCTACAAGGTCGCGCCGAGTGTATTTCGCGAGCTGGGTGCGGAGGTTCGGGTCATTTCGGCGCAGCCCGACGGTCTCAATATCAATGATGCTTGCGGTTCCACGCACATTGCTGCGCTGCAGGCTGAAGTGGTCGCGCAGCAGGCCGATCTGGGTATCGCCTTCGATGGCGATGCTGATCGTGTGCTGATGGTCGACCAATATGGTGCGGTGGTCGATGGTGATGAACTGCTGTTCATCATTGCGCGTGATCTGCAGGAGCGTGGGCGGCTGCGTGGTGGTGTGGTAGGCACGCTGATGAGCAATCTCGGGCTGGAACTGGCTCTGGCCGATCTCAACATCCCATTCATTCGCGCCAATGTCGGTGATCGTTATGTGATCGCTGAATTGCTGGCGCGCAACTGGCAGCTCGGTGGCGAGAATTCCGGGCACCTGGTGTGCTTCCAGCACACCACGACTGGTGATGCGATTATTGCGGCCCTGCAAGTGTTGATGGCGCTCAAGCGCCGCGGTCAGAGCCTGGTTGATGCGCGCAGCGATCTGAAGAAGTGTCCGCAGGTGCTGGTCAATGTGCGGTTCTCCGGTGCTGTCGATCCGCTCGAGCATCCTTCGGTGAAGGAAGCCTGCGCGCGGGTGACCGAGAGCATGGCGGGGCGCGGTCGAGTGCTGCTGCGCAAGTCCGGCACCGAGCCGCTGGTGCGAGTGATGGTCGAAGGTGACGAGGAAAGCTCGGTTCGCGGCTATGCCGATGAATTGGCTAAGATTGTTGCCGAAGTCTGTGCTTGATTGCGCTTGCTACCGAGGGTGCTCTTGGGTAACATCTGCGCCCTCTTTGATCGACGAGGTAAAACATGCGTCGCCCCTTGGTCGCTGGTAACTGGAAAATGCACGGTACCCGCGCAAGCGTCGCAGAGCTGATCGAAGGTGTACGTCAGCAGGTGCTGCCTTCTGATGTCGATGTTGCGGTGTTTCCCTCCAGTCTGCATATCGCTCAGGTCGTCGAAGGCCTGAAGGGTAAAGCAGTGAAGGTTGGGGCTCAGGATTGTGCGGCACAAGTAGAGCAGGGCGCCTTGACTGGTGAGCTGGCGGTTAGTCAGTTGGTCGACGGCGGTTGTGAGCTGGTGCTGGTTGGTCACTCGGAGCGTCGCCTGATTCTGGGTGAGAGTGACGAAGTGGTCGTGCGCAAGTTTGCAGCGGTACAGGCTGCAGGTTTGACTCCCATGCTCTGTGTGGGTGAAACCCGCGAGCAGCGTGAAGCGAATACAACGCTGGGTGTGGTGGGTGGCCAGTTGGCCGCAGTGATCGACGCGCTGGGTGTCGATGCGCTGAAAAACGCCGTAGTGGCCTATGAGCCTGTATGGGCCATTGGTACCGGGTTGACCGCTACGCCCGAGCAGGCTCAGGAAGTGCACGCAGCGATCCGTGCGCAAGTTGCGCTGCTCGATGCTGGTGTCGCGAGTGGGTTGAGAATTCTTTATGGTGGCAGTGTGAAGGCCGCCAGTGCTGCCGAGTTGTTCGGCAAGCGGGATATCGATGGGGGGCTCGTAGGTGGCGCCTCTCTGAATGCGGATGAATTCGGTGCGATCTGTCGCGCTGCAGGAAACTGAAGAATGCTGGAAACAGTCATTGTTGTTCTGCACCTGCTGGGTGCGATCGGTATTGTGGTGCTGGTGCTGTTGCAGCAGGGTAAAGGCGCTGACGCAGGTGCGTCGTTCGGTTCGGGTGCTTCGGCAACTGTATTCGGAAGCCAAGGTTCCTCTACCTTTCTGAGTAAGTTTACTGGTATACTCGCCGCGGCTTTTTTCATTACCAGCTTGGGTTTAGCGTTCTTTGCTAAAGAAAAAGCTGATGCACTGACTCAAGTTGGTCTGCCAGATCCAGCGGTTCTGGAAGTTCAACAAAAACCGGCTGTCGAAGATGTGCCGGTGCTCGAAGAGCAAGCTCCAGCATCCGATGCTTCGGATGTGCCGGAGGCTCCAGGGCAGTAACAGTTTTGCCGAGGTGGTGGAATTGGTAGACACGCTACCTTGAGGTGGTAGTGGCCATAGGCTGTAGGGGTTCGAGTCCCCTCCTCGGTACCATACTCAAGAAAGCCCGCAGTTCGCGGGCTTTCTTGTTGCTGGAGTGTTTGGTTGACCCTCGCCAGGGGGTGGCCGTATAATTCCGGCCCAGCTTTGACGCGGGGTGGAGCAGTCTGGTAGCTCGTCGGGCTCATAACCCGAAGGTCGTAGGTTCAAATCCTGCCCCCGCAACCAGTTTCAGCAGGCCCCTTTTCAGGGGCTTTTTGTTAGCTGAAAGACAGTGTCCGTTGGTATTTACGGCGGATTGAAGGGATGGGCGTTTCGCCCATTTTTTATTTGCACAGCATGCACGAGGGCCGTTAAGTGTCGAGCAAGCTAGAACAGTTGCAGGCCTTGTTGGCCCCAGTAATCGAGGCGCTCGGTTACCAATGTTGGGGCATCGAGTTCCTGTCGCAGGGGCGTCATTCGCTGCTGCGTGTCTATATCGATAAAGCCGATGGCATCCTGATCGACGATTGTGAAATCGTCAGCCGTCAGCTCAGTGGTGTACTCGATGTCGAGGATCCGATTACCTCGGAGTACACACTGGAAGTTTCTTCTCCTGGCATGGATCGTCCGTTGTTCACCCTCGAACAGTTTGCGACGCATGCCGGTGAGCAGGTGAAGATCAAGCTGCGTTCGCCTTTCGACGGGCGTCGTAACTTCCAGGGCCTCCTTCGCGGTGTGGAGGAGCAGGACGTGGTAGTTCAGGTGGATGACCACGAGTATCTGTTGCCGATCGACCTGATCGACAAGGCCAATATCATCCCCCGATTTGATTGAGATGCGGATTCTGTGGCGCTGCTGGACTGTCGATTGTCGGCGCAGCGCAAGCGACACAGATGGCGCGAAGGTAGCGCGGCAGCTCACGAAGATAGCGCCAATGGCGTGAACGTGAAGCGGACTGCGCAGAACCAATGGATTGCGAAAGGCGAGGCGTACGATGAGCAAAGAAGTACTGCTGGTTGTTGAGTCGGTATCCAATGAAAAGGGTGTACCGGCCGGCGTGATTTTCGAGGCGCTGGAGCTGGCTCTGGCGACCGCCACCAAGAAACGTTTCGAGGACGAAGTCGACCTGCGTGTGTCGATCAACCGTCAGAACGGTAGCTACGAAACTTTCCGCCGCTGGACCGTGGTCGATGAGTCCGAGTTCGAGGATCCGGCCTACCAGGTGACCGAGGACATGCCGCAGGCCGTTGAGGCCAACGCCAAGATCGGTGACGTGCTCGAAGAGAAGATCGATTCCATCGAGTTCGGTCGCATCGCCGCGCAAACCGCCAAGCAGGTCATCGTGCAGAAAGTGCGCGAGGCCGAGCGTGCTCAGGTGGTAGACGCCTACCGCGAGCGCCTGGGTGAGATCATCTCTGGCACCGTGAAGAAGGTCACCCGCGACAACGTCATCGTAGACCTGGGCAACAACGCCGAGGCACTGCTGGCCCGTGAAGACATCATTCCGCGCGAGACTTTCCGCGTGGGTGTGCGTCTGCGTGCCCTGCTCAAGGAAATTCGTACCGAGAACCGCGGCCCGCAACTGATCCTGTCGCGTACCGCTCCGGAAATGCTGATCGAGCTGTTCCGCATCGAAGTACCGGAAATCGCCGAAGGGCTGATCGACGTCAAGGCTGCCTCCCGTGATCCGGGTTCGCGCGCCAAGATCGCCGTACGCTCCAAGGACAAGCGTATCGACCCGCAGGGTGCCTGCATCGGTATGCGTGGTTCGCGCGTCCAGGCCGTTTCCGGCGAGCTGGGCGGTGAGCGCGTCGATATCGTGCTGTGGGACGACAACCCCGCGCAGTTCGTCATCAATGCCATGTCGCCGGCTGAAGTGGCTGCGATCATCGTCGATGAAGATGCCCATGCCATGGACATCGCCGTTGGCGAAGACAACCTGGCCCAGGCCATTGGTCGTGGCGGTCAGAACGTGCGTCTTGCCAGTCAGTTGACCGGCTGGACCCTGAACGTGATGACCGAAGCGGACATTCAGGCCAAGCAACAGGCAGAAACCGGCGACATCATGCAGTCCTTCATCGACGAGCTGGAAGTCGACGAAGAACTGGCTCAAGTCCTGGTCGAAGAGGGTTTCACCAGTCTCGAAGAGATTGCCTACGTACCCATGGAAGAAATGCTCAGTATCGACGGCTTCGACGAGGAGATCGTCAATGAGCTACGTGCACGGGCTAAGGATCGTCTGCTGACCAAGGCGATCGCCAACGAGGAGAAGTTGGCCGATGCCCATCCGGCAGATGATCTGCTGGAACTGGAAGGCATGGACAAGGCGCTGGCTCTCGAGCTCGCGCTGCGCGGCGTGATTACCCGTGAAGACCTGGCCGAGCAGTCGATCGACGACCTGCTCGACATCGACGGCATCGACGAAGAACGTGCCGGCAAGCTGATCATGGCCGCTCGAGCCCACTGGTTCGAATAAGCGGTTGCGGCCTGAGGAGAAAGATGCATGACGCAAGTCACGGTAAAAGAACTGGCCAAAGTGGTCGACACCCCGGTTGAGCGCCTGCTGCAGCAGATGCGTGAAGCCGGCCTGTCCCATGAAAGTGCCGAACAGGTAGTGACCGATAGTGAGAAGCAGGCCTTGCTGGCCCATCTCAAGAGCAGTCACGGCGACAAGGTCGAAGAGCCGCGCAAGATTACCTTGCAGCGCAAGACCACCAGCACCCTGCGTGTTGCTGGCAGCAAGACCATCAGCGTGGAAGTGCGCAAGAAGAAGACCTTCGTCAAGCGCAGCCCGGAAGAGCTCGAAGCCGAGAAGCAGCGTGAGCTGGAAGCTCAGCAGGCTGCTGCCGAAGCCGAGCGCCTGAAAGCCGAGGAAGAAGCCAAGCGCAAGGCCGAAGAAGAAGCCAAGCGTCAGGCAGCCACGGCGACCAGCCCAGCGTCCGCACCTGCTGCTGCGCCAGCTCCGGTCAGCGAGCCGGTTGTTGCCGCTCCGGTCGTCGACGCCGAGCGCAAGAAAGAGGAAGTGCGTCGCCCCGAGAAGGCGCGCAGTGACGAAGACGAGCGCCGTGAGCGCAAGCACGCACAGCACCGCCCGACCCTCAAGGAAAAGGCGCCGGCGCCGCGTGTCGCGCCGCGTAGTGTTGACGAAGAGAGCGACGGCTTCCGTCGTGGTGGTCGTGGCAAGGCCAAGATGAAGAAGCGCAACCAGCACGGCTTCCAGAGCCCGACTGGTCCTATCGTGCGTGACGTATCGATTGGCGAGACCATCACCGTTTCCGATCTGGCCCAGCAAATGGCCATCAAGGGTGCGGAGATCGTCAAGTTCATGTTCAAGATGGGCACCCCGGTGACCATCAACCAGGTGCTGGATCAGGAAACCGCTCAACTGGTCGCCGAAGAGTTCGGTCACAAGGTCAAGCTGGTCAGCGACAACGCCCTGGAAGAACAACTGGCCGAATCCCTGAAGTTCGAGGGTGAAACCTTCCATCGTGCACCGGTCGTGACCGTGATGGGCCACGTCGACCATGGTAAGACTTCGCTGCTCGACTATATCCGTCGTGCCAAGGTGGCTTCCGGTGAAGCCGGTGGTATCACCCAGCACATCGGTGCCTACCACGTCGAAACCGAGCGCGGCATGGTCACCTTCCTCGATACCCCCGGTCACGCTGCGTTCACCCAGATGCGTGCTCGTGGTGCCAAGGCTACCGATATCGTCATTCTGGTCGTCGCCGCTGACGACGGCGTGATGCCGCAGACCCAGGAAGCCGTACAGCATGCGAAAGCAGCCGGCGTGCCGATCGTGGTCGCGGTGAACAAGATCGACAAGCCCGATGCCAATCCGGACAACATCAAGAACGGCCTGGCCGCGCTTGACGTGATCCCGGAAGAGTGGGGCGGCGATGCACCTTACGTACATGTCTCGGCGAAGATGGGTACCGGTATCGACGAGTTGCTCGAAGCCGTACTGCTGCAGGCTGAAGTCCTCGAGCTGAAAGCCACGCCGTCGGCCCCGGGTCGTGGTGTGGTGGTCGAATCGCGTCTGGACAAGGGCCGTGGCCCGGTGGCCACCGTGCTGGTTCAGGACGGTACCCTGCGTCAGGGCGACATGGTGCTGGTTGGCGTCAACTACGGCCGCGTGCGTGCCATGCTCGACGAGAACGGCAAGTCGATCAAGGAAGCCGGTCCGTCCATTCCGGTCGAGATTCTCGGCCTGGACGGTACGCCGGATGCCGGTGACGAGATGATGGTCGTGGCCGACGAGAAGAAGGCCCGCGAAGTTGCGCTGTTCCGTCAGGGCAAGTTCCGCGAGGTCAAACTGGCTCGCGCCCACGCCGGCAAGCTGGAAAACATCTTCGAGAACATGGGCCAGGAAGAGAAGAAGACCCTCAACATCGTCCTCAAGGCCGACGTTCGTGGTTCTCTGGAAGCCCTGCAAGGCTCGCTCAGCACCCTGGGCAACGACGAAGTGCAAGTGCGTGTGGTCGGTGGCGGCGTCGGTGGTATCACCGAGTCCGATGCCAACCTGGCGCTGGCTTCCAATGCCGTGCTGTTCGGCTTCAACGTCCGTGCTGACGCTGGTGCGCGCAAGATCGTCGAGGCCGAAGGCCTGGACATGCGCTACTACAACGTCATCTACGACATCATCGAAGACGTCAAGAAGGCGCTCACCGGTATGCTCGGCAGCGATGTTCGCGAGAACATCCTGGGTACCGCCGAAGTGCGTGATGTGTTCCGTTCGCCGAAGTTCGGCGCTGTCGCTGGCTGCATGGTCATCGAGGGCACCGTCTACCGCAACCGTCCGATCCGCGTACTGCGCGAGGACGTGGTGATCTTCGAAGGCGAGCTGGAATCGCTGCGTCGCTTCAAGGACGACGTTGCCGAAGTGCGCAACGGCATGGAGTGCGGTATCGGCGTGAAGAGCTACAACGACGTCAAGGTCGGCGACAAGATCGAAGTGTTCGAGAAAGTCCAGGTGGCTCGCAGCCTGTAATCGCGAGTCGCAACACGCAACGCCCGGCCCCGCATTCGCGCGGCCGGGCGTTTGCCGCTTTTGAGTCCGCTGGCGAACAGGCAGCGGAGGAAGTAAAGGTAACGAGAAAATGGCCAAAGATTACAGCCGTACCCAGCGTATCGGCGACCAGATGCAACGCGAACTGGCCCAGCTTATTCGGCGTGAGGTCAAGGATCCGCGTCTGGGGCTGGTGACCATCACCGCAGTCGACGTCAGTCGTGATATCGGTCACGCCAAGGTCTTCATCACCGTCATGGGGCAGGATGATGCCGAGGCGATCAAAGAGAGCCTCAAGGTACTCAACGACGCGGCCGGTTTCCTGCGCATGCAGCTGGGCAAGGCGATGAAGCTGCGCAGCGTGCCACAGCTGCACTTCCACTACGACGAGAGCGTCCAGCGCGGTGCTCACCTGTCGGCACTGATCGAGCGTGCCGTGGCGGAAGATCGTCTGCACGACGACACCGCGGGTTCCAAGGAGTAAGGCGTGGCGCAGGTCAAACGTATTCGCCGCAAGGTCGACGGCATCATCCTGCTCGACAAGCCGCACGGTTTCACCTCCAACGCCGCGCTGCAAAAGGTGCGTTGGCTGCTCAATGCCGAGAAGGCCGGTCACACCGGTAGCCTCGACCCGTTGGCCACCGGTGTACTGCCGCTGTGTTTCGGTGAGGCGACCAAGTTTTCTCAGTATCTGCTCGACGCTGACAAGGGCTACGAGACCGTCGCTCAGTTGGGTGTCACCACCACCACTGGTGATGCCGAAGGCGATGTTATCGAACGGCGCCCGGTGACCGTCGGTCGCGCCGAGATTGAGGCGCTGTTGCCGCGTTTTCGCGGTGAAATCAAACAGATACCGCCGATGTACTCGGCCTTGAAGAAGGACGGTCAGCCACTCTACAAGCTGGCTCGTGCGGGTGAAGTAGTGGAGCGCGAAGCGCGTTCTGTTACTATTGCGCGCCTGGAACTGCTGGCCTGCGAAGGCGAGCAGGCCCGTCTGGCGGTTGATTGCAGCAAAGGCACCTATATTCGTACGCTGGTCGAGGACCTCGGCCAGTTGCTCGGCTGCGGTGCACATGTCGCCAAGTTGCGTCGTACCAAGGCCGGCCCGTTCGACCTGACGCGTACCGTGACGCTGGAAGAACTGGAGGCTGCACACGCCGAAGGTGGTAACGAGGCGCTGGATCGCTTCCTGCTACCGGCCGATAGCGGTCTGCAGGACTGGCCGCTGCTGCAGTTCTCCGAGCACAGCGCGTTTTACTGGTTGCAAGGGCAGCCGGTGCGAGCGCCGGAAGCACCGAAGTTCGGTATGGTGCGGGTGCAGGATCACAATGGTCGCTTCATCGGCATCGGTGAAGTGAGTGACGATGGGCGTATCGCCCCGCGTCGATTGATTTATACCGGTGCGTAGCACCGAACGGTTCGGCCGAGATGGCTGAAAGCCTGATGCTGACGACGTCGTCATCAGGTGCTGCGAGGGTGGCTGTTAGTAGGCACGGTCATACCTCTTTTTAAAACACGGGAAGCGATTCCCGGCCTATTGAAACTGCTTCGGCAGTTTCCAGATGAGAGGAAGCCAACATGGCACTCAGCGTTGAAGAAAAAGCCCAGATCGTTAACGACTACAAGCAAGCTGAAGGCGATACCGGTAGCCCGGAAGTGCAGGTTGCCCTGCTGACCGCCAACATCAACAAGCTGCAAGGTCACTTCAAGGCCAACGGTAAGGATCACCACAGCCGTCGTGGTCTGATCCGTATGGTTAACCAGCGCCGCAAGCTGCTGGACTACCTGAAGGGTAAAGACTCCAGTCGTTACAGCGCCCTGATCGGTCGCCTGGGCCTGCGTCGTTAATAGACGCGAGCTGCACAAGTTGGAAGCTGGGAGTTCGGCGTCGCGAGTGGGGAGTGATCCTCACCTCGTGGCGCTGGGCTTCCAGCTTTTGGCTTTTCGAGGGATGCTCCGGGTCCGACTCCCGCGCCTCTTTCCAATTTCCCCCAAGGCAACAAAGAGAAGGAAAACACCGTGAACCCGGTAATCAAGAAATTCCAGTTCGGTCAGTCGACCGTTACCCTCGAGACTGGCCGTATCGCCCGTCAGGCCTCCGGCGCCGTGCTGGTCACCGTCGATGACGACGTCAGCGTGCTGGTCACCGTGGTAGGCGCCAAGAGCGCTGACCCGAGCAAGGGCTTCTTCCCGCTCTCCGTTCACTATCAGGAAAAGACCTACGCAGCCGGCAAGATCCCTGGCGGTTTCTTCAAGCGTGAAGCGCGTCCTTCCGAGAAGGAAACCCTGACCTCGCGCCTGATCGACCGTCCGATCCGTCCGCTGTTCCCGGAAGGCTTCCAGAACGAAGTGCAGGTCATCTGCACCGTGGTTTCCACCAGCAAGAAGACCGATCCGGACATCGCTGCGATGATCGGCACCTCGGCTGCCCTGGCCATCTCCGGTATCCCGTTCAACGGTCCGATCGGCGCCGCGCGCGTGGCTTTCCATCCGGAAACCGGCTACCTGCTGAACCCGAACTACGAGCAGCTCAAGGCTTCCAGCCTGGACATGGTCGTGGCCGGTACCAAGGACGCTGTGCTGATGGTCGAGTCGGAAGCCAAAGAGCTGACCGAAGACCAGATGCTGGGCGCCGTACTGTTTGCCCATGAAGAATTCCAGGTGGTCATCCAGGCCGTTGCCGAGTTGGCCGCCGAAGCCGGCAAGCCGACTTGGGACTGGCAGCCGAAGCCGGAAAACACCGCACTGCTGAATGCCATCCGTAGCGAGTTCGGCGAGGCGATTTCCCAGGCCTACACCATCACCGTCAAGCAGGACCGTTATGCGCGTCTGGGCGAACTGCGTGATCAGGTCGTGGCCAAGTTCTCCGGCGAAGAAGGTCAGCCTACTGCCGGTGAAGTCAAGGAAGCCTTCGGCGAGATCGAATACCGCACCGTGCGCGAGAACATCGTCAACGGCAAGCCGCGTATCGATGGTCGTGACAACCGTACCGTGCGTGGCCTGAACATCGAAGTCGGCGTTCTGGACAAGACTCACGGTTCGGCGCTGTTCACCCGTGGCGAAACCCAGGCGCTGGTCGTGGCGACCCTCGGTACCGCACGCGACGCACAGCTGCTGGACACCCTCGAAGGCGAGAAGAAAGACCCCTTCATGCTGCACTACAACTTCCCGCCGTACTCGGTGGGTGAGTGTGGTCGCATGGGCGCCACTGGCCGCCGCGAAATCGGCCACGGCCGTCTCGCCCGTCGTGGCGTTGCCGCCATGCTGCCGAGCGCCGACGAGTTCCCGTACACCATCCGCGTAGTGTCGGAAATCACCGAGTCCAACGGTTCTTCCTCCATGGCTTCGGTGTGCGGCGCCTCCCTGGCGCTGATGGACGCCGGTGTGCCGATGAAGGCACCGGTTGCCGGTATCGCCATGGGTCTGGTGCTCGAAGGTGAGAAATTCGCCGTGCTGACCGACATCCTCGGTGACGAAGATCACCTGGGCGACATGGACTTCAAAGTAGCCGGTACCGCCAAGGGTGTTACCGCGCTGCAGATGGACATCAAGATCCAGGGCATCACCGAAGAGATCATGGAGCAGGCGCTGGAGCAGGCGCTGGAAGCTCGTCTGAACATCCTTGGTCAGATGAACCAGGTCATCGCCCAATCGCGCAGCGAGCTGTCGGCTAACGCGCCAACCATGATTGCGATGAAGATCGACCAGGACAAGATCCGCGACGTCATCGGCAAGGGTGGTGCCACCATCCGCGCCATCTGCGAAGAGACCAAGGCTTCGATCGATATCGAAGACGACGGCTCGATCAAGATCTTCGGCGAAACCAAGGACGCGGCCGAGGCTGCCAAGCAGCGCGTGCTGGCCATCACTGCCGAAGCCGAGATCGGCAAGATCTACGTCGGCAAGGTCGAGCGCATCGTCGACTTCGGTGCCTTCGTCAACATCCTGCCGGGCAAGGACGGTCTGGTGCACATCTCCATGCTCAGTGATCAGCGCGTAGAGAAGGTCACCGACGTGCTGCAGGAAGGCCAGGAAGTGAAGGTACTGGTACTGGACGTGGACAACCGCGGCCGTATCAAACTGTCGATCAAGGACGTAGCTGCTGCCGAGGCCTCTGGCGTCTAAGCACGGTTCGCCTGTTCGAACGAGAGGGCTCCTGCGGGAGCCCTTTTTTGTGCGTGATCGTCAGGGTTCGTCATTGCCGACCTGAGGATGCGACTGCGATACATGCATGCGTTTACTCGTTTATTGGATCATGCAAATTGCCCGAGAGTTTTTTTGCGACTCGGCGAAATGCAATCAAAAGCATAATGGCGATTTTATTTAAGTGCTTGTTTTTAAAGGATTTAATTTAATTTAAAAACCTGGCACAGGCCCTGCAATAGTACTGGTGAACCTGCAACCAGGAGTTGGTTTGCAGATTGTCTGGAATGTACAGGAGTCGAATCATGAAACAGCCAATCAACCGTTTTGCCGCTACCACCCTGACCGCTGCCGTGCTGAGCATGTCGCTGGCCTCGGCAGCCTTCGCCGCAGAGCCGACCATGCTGGCGGCCAATGACACTGTGGATAAAGCCGAGCAGGCGGTATCCGACACCTGGATCACCAGCAAAGTGAAATCCACCTTCGTTGCTGACTCGAACCTCAGCGCGCTGGACATCAAGGTCGAGACCAACCAGGGCGTGGTTTCCCTGTCCGGCGTGGTCGCTACCGACGCCGAGCGTGATCTGGCTATCGCCAAGACCAAGGAAATCGAGGGTGTGCGTGACGTGTCCGCCGATGCCCTGAAAACTGCTGACTGATAGCCGAGCCGGCCGGGCTAGCGACCGGCCCCACCTTCTGTCACTGGGAGAATGACCATGAATAGCGACATCATCAAAGGCAAATGGAAGCAGCTCAGCGGTCGCATGAAGGAGCGTTGGGGCAACCTGACCGATGACGACCTGGACGTCGCCGAGGGCCACAGCGAATACCTGGCCGGCAAGCTGCAGGAACGTTACGGCTGGACCAAGGAAAAGGCCCAGCAAGAGCTGCGCGATTTCAGCGACAAGCTCTGAGCACGGATTGCCGGGTAAGGATGCCCACAGGTACGGACAGCTTCAGAAACGGATGTATTTTCAGCACGGATGGCTACAGGCAGGACGCCTGATCAGCACGGATAGCGACAGGCATGGATGCGTGAAGGCCCCGCCGGTGTGACCGGTGGGGCCTTGATTTTTATGCAGGGCGCACGATGCGCGTGTCGCTCCGAGTGCTTTGCATGCTACGCAGCATCAACTGCCGCGCTTGCTGCGGACTTCGGTCAGGCGGCCGCCCTCGAAGCGTAGAAAGTGGTACATGCCGCTTTTCGGGCCGTAGACCCATTCCTCGACACTCACCTCGTTGCGAAAACCGTAGCTATCGACCACTTCCTTGTAACCGAGAAAATCGCGGCTGGACGGCTCGCCACATTTGTTCAGCACTTCTGCGGTGGGCGCTGTCTTGCTGACCAGGGCGCTACCGCAGCGATAGGTGGAGGACGCCTCGGCCATCAGGGGCAGGCAGAGCAGGGTGAGCAGACAGTTGAGTTTGCGCATGAGAACCTCCTGTTCAGCGTTCGCGACGACGTTCGATGGCGGTCAGACGGTTACCCTCGAAGCGCAGGATGCTGAGCATGCCATTGCTCGGGCCGTATACCCATTCCTCGATCATGTACTCGCGGCGGTCATAGGAGCCCAGGGTGTAGCCGACCGGGTCACGGTGCACCGGCGCGCCACATTTGCGCTCGACCTCGAACGGACGGTCGCCAAGGCTGACCAGAGCGCTGCCGCAGCGTAGCGTGTCGGCCTGCGCGCTGATGCTGAGCAGGCTGGCAACCAGGCTTGTGAGCGTGATGATAGATAAGCTGCGCATGATCATTGGCTGTCCAGGTGCAGGGTGGTGAGCACGCGGCCGTCGGCTTCGGGTTCACCCAGGTTGGCATCGATCAGGTAGACACGTTCATCGTACAACCCGCCTTGTTCAACCAGATAATCCTTGATCGTTGCAGCGCGTTGCTGAGCCAGTTGGCGCAGCAGCAGCTTGCTTTGCGCCCAGGAGTCCAGCACCGCCTTGCGCATGTTCTGCTGGCGTTGCTCTTTGTCCAGTTCGGCCCACTCGGCTGGCGGTTGCTGCTTGAGGCGGGCGCGATAGATGCCTTCAAGCAGCGCGGCCTGTTCGTCCTCGGCGACCGTCAGCTCATCGGGACTGGCCGGTACCCTGTCACCACGGCGCTGCAACACCTTGTACCAGGTTTCGCGAAATTCGCGCTGCAGGCGCTGCTCGGCCAGCAGCGGGCCGTCGGCACTCTGCGCGGCCTGGCCTTCTACCTCCAGACGCAGATTCGGGCGCTCTTCGAGCGCTTTGGCCAGTGTGTCCAGGGCCTGGCGCGCGTCGCCCTGCAGCTCCGCAGAGCCAGCGACGAAGGGCACGGTGCTGAGGTCGACGTTGCTGCCACCGACCAACCCGGCGATGAACTTGAACGGCGCCTGGGCCGCGCGCAACACCAGATTGCGCAAGGTCTGCCAGACGATGGGCATGACGCTGAACTGCGGATTGTTCAGATCACCCTGTACCGGCAACTCGATGGCGATGCGCCCCTGGGTGTCCTTGAGCAGGGCGACTGCCAGGCGAATCGGCAGGTCCACGGCGTCGGGGCTGTCGACGCGCTCGCCCAGTTGCAGGTTCTCCACCAGCACCTTGTTCTCGGCATTGAGCTGGCCCTTCTCGATGCGGTAGTGCAGGTCGAGGTTGAGGCGGCCCTTGCGGATGCGATAACCGGCGAACTTGCCGGAGTAGGGGGTGATGGTGGTCAGCTCGACATTCTTGAAGCTGGTGGCGATATCCAGGCTGTTGAGCGGATCGAATGGCGTCAGCTTGCCCTTGATGCTCATCGGCGCGTAGCGGTCGACCTTGCCCTGGATATCGACGCTGGCGGCTTGCGGCTTCTGGTTGTCGAGTACACCGATGCGCCCGTTCATTTGCTGAACGGCAGTGGCGAAGCTGGGGGTCAGGCTGAAGTCGGCGAAGTTGGCGGATGGCTGGGAAGTAGTCGCTCTGGATGAACTGCATGGTCGGCAGCCCGGGATTGAGCGCGGCGTTCTCGCGGCCGACTGCCAGGTTGCCTTCGGCGAAGTCCAGGTTGACCACTTCACGGGCACCGCCCGCCGCCGCGCACAGGCCAACACCGCAGGTATAGGCGAACAGGTTGAGTACGGATTTGCCTGCGCTGTTGGCCTTGACCCAGCCGCGTGCATTGCGCAGGTCGAGAAATAGCAGCGGGTCCTGTCCGGCATGACGACCACGTACGCGGTAATTCAGCCCCCATTCGCGGCCGACCATATCCTCCAGTGCTGCATCGTCGGCCAGGAACAGTGCCGGGTCGCGATCAATCCGCGAATTGCCCTTGGAGCGGTCGTTGTAAACCAACAGCAGCGGCTGCCCGAGACAGGCTTCGACACTGCCGACGATGCTGTGCAGATCGTTGGCTTCCAGCGGTTGATGAAAACTCTGCACCAGCAGTTGCGGGCCGTAGCGATCGACGGTCAGGCCGGGCGCACCTTCCTGCGTGCCATGGAACAGGCGATAGCAGTCGGTGCCTTGCGTGTGCAGCTCACTGAAGAGGTTTTCACGGGCGTCGAGGGCGGCGCGCAGCGCCTGATCAAGAGCGGGCATGCGCGGCATCTCGGGGTAGGAAAGAGTGGCAGTTTATCAAGAAAAGCCGCTGCCCGAGGGAGCGCTCGCCTTATGAGTCAGGCAACAGACGGCGACGGGCGCGCTGCGCGGCGCTGTTGCGTACGGCCCAGCGCAGCAGGTTGGCGGTACGCTGC
>JBLUOL010000047.1:0-31684 GCA_048065775.1 Pseudomonas sp. GW6 | reverse complement strand
TCGGAGGAGCTGGTCTGGGCCGGGCGTGACGGTGGCCTGGCCATGCAGCGCTCGCCCTTGCCGCTGGCACTGGCCAACCCCGGCTGCGCCTGGCGCCGCACCGCGCTCGATGCGCTGGATCGGCAGGGGCTTGCCTATCGCATCGCCTACTCCTGCGAGCAGTGCGCCGGCCAGGAAGCGGCGATGACCGCCGATCTGGCCATCGCACCTTTCCCCCGCAGCCTGGTCAAGCCACCACTGCGCCGACTAGGCGCAGAACAAGGCTTGCCCGCCCTTGGCGAGTACCACATCAAGCTGATTCTCGGCCATCAACGCAACGACGCTGTCGAGGCACTCGCCAGGCAGATGGTTCAAGCTTTCAGCCAGGACTGAAGGAGCGAAGTGGGAGGCGCTTCAGCGGCGATAGACCATCGAAAGTCGCGGCTGAAGCCCCTCCCACAAAGTACGCTAGCCGCGGTAGGCAGCCGCGACGATCAGCGCTTTCATCTCGGCGACCGCCTGCTTGAAGCCGACGAACAGCGCATGGGCGACGATGGCGTGACCGATGTTCAGTTCGTTGATGCCGGGAATCGCGGCCACGGCCTCGGCGTTGTGGTAGTGCAGGCCATGACCGGCATTGACGATCAGCCCGTGGTTCAGGCCGCAAATGACGCCATCACGGATACGCGACAGCTCATGCGCAGCTTCTTCTGCCGTATGGGCATCGGCGTAACGACCGGTGTGCAGTTCGATAACCGGCGCGCCGACGCGCATGGCCGCTTCGATCTGCCGCTCTTCAGCATCGATAAACAACGACACCTCGCAGCCCGCCATGGTCAGACGCTCGACCGCTGCGGCGATACGCACCTCCTGCCCGGCTACGTCAAGGCCGCCTTCGGTGGTCAGTTCCTGACGGGTTTCCGGCACCAGACACACGTGCGCCGGACGGATCTGCTCGGCGAAGCCGAGCATGAAATCGGTGACGCCCATTTCGAAGTTCATCCGCGTCTGCAGCACATCGGCCAGCACACGTACATCACGATCCTGGATATGTCGGCGATCTTCGCGCAAGTGCACGGTGATGCCATCGGCACCGGCTTCTTCGGCGTCCAGCGCAGCCTTGACCGGGTCCGGGTAACGCGTACCGCGAGCCTGGCGCAGGGTGGCGACGTGGTCGATGTTCACGCCGAGCAGAATACGATTGGCCTCAGTCACGCTTGGACTCCTTGAGCGTCATGAAAAGTTCGCGGCTGACCAGGGGCCTGCCGCCAAGATGGGGTGCCAGCGCCTGGCGCATAAGACGCTTGGCGGCGGCCAGCGCGCCCGGCGTTTGCCAGTCAGCCTCGGCCATGGCCAGCAGTTCGCGGCCCTGGAACACACCGGGTTGCAGTTGTACCACCGGCACCAGGCCGATGTCCTGCTGCCAACGGTAAAGTGCCGTTGGATCGATGGGTCGGTCGTGCTGGTCACGATCCAGGGCGAAACCATAGCCCAGCTCGTCCAGCAGGCGCCATTCGAACGCGCGTAGCAGCGGTTCCAGCGCCCGACCGGCAGCCAGTGCCTGCAGCGTCAGACCGTAGTGTTCGAGCATCACGGGGTGCGGATCTTCAGCCGGCAACAGGCGGATCAGCAGTTCGTTGAGATAGAGACCGGAAAACAGCGCCTCGCCCGTCAGCAACAGGGGAATGCCGGTACTTTCCAGGCGGCCGACGGTCTTCAGCTCACCGCGCCCACGCAGCTCCAGTTCCAGCGGCGCAAAAGGCCGGGCAATGCTGCCGACCTTGCCGCGAGCGGCGCGCAGCACAGCACGTACGCGGCCCTGGGCGGTGAAGAAATCCACCAGGGCACTGCTTTCCTTGTACGGGCGGCTATGCAGAACGTAGGCGGCAGAAGTCATGTGGATAACCGCCAGAATGCGCCATGAGCAACGCCGAGGATGCGCATGGCGCCTTGATCAATCCAGGTAACCCAGCGAACGCAGGGCGCGTTCGTCGTCGGACCAGCCACCTTTGACCTTGACCCAGAGGTTGAGCATCACTTTGGAGTCGAACATGGTTTCCATGTCCTTGCGCGCTTCCTGGCCGATGCGTTTGATGCGCTCGCCCTTGTCGCCGATGATGATCTTCTTCTGTCCGTCGCGTTCCACCAGGATCAGACCGTGGATATGCAGGATACGGCCTTCCTGTTTGAATTCCTCGATCTCCACGGTGATCTGGTACGGCAGCTCGGCACCAAGCTGGCGCATGATCTTCTCGCGAATCAGCTCGGCAGCCAGGAAACGGCTGGAGCGGTCGGTGATCTGGTCTTCCGGATAGAAATGCTCGGACTCCGGCAGGCGCTCGCCCACCAGCTTTTCCAGGGTGTCGAGGTTCTGCCCCTGCAACGCGGAGATAGGTACGATCTCGGCCTGCGGCAATTGCTCGGCCAGCCAGCCCAGATGCGGCAGCAGTTCGCTCTTGTCTTCCAGGCGGTCGGATTTGTTCACCGCCAACAAGATCGGGCATTTGACGTGCTGCACCTTCTCCAGCACCAGTTGGTCTTCGTCGGTCCAGCGCATGCGGTCGACCACGAACACCACGACGTCAACGTCCTTCAGCGCTGTGCTGGCGCTGCGATTCATGTAGCGGTTGAGTGCCTTCTCGTTGTTCTTATGCAGCCCCGGGGTATCGACATAGACAGCCTGAACCTCGCCCTCGGTCTTGATCCCGAGCATGTTGTGGCGGGTGGTCTGCGGTTTGCGCGAGGTGATCGCCAGCTTCTGCCCGAGGATGTGGTTGAGCAGCGTCGACTTGCCCACGTTGGGCCGGCCGACGATGGCGACGTAGCCACAACGGGTCACAGGTGCATCAGTCATTGCCATTCTCCACCCCGAGGGCGATCAGCGCCGCAGCCGCAGCGACCTGCTCGGCGATACGCCGGCTGCCGCCCTGGCCCAGGGTCTTTTCATTGAGCAGGGAAACCTGGCACTCGACCATGAAGGTACGGCAGTGCGGCTCACCCTGTACGTCCACCACCTCGTAACGAGGCAGCTCACAGGCACGCGATTGCAGGAATTCCTGCAGTCGCGTTTTCGGGTCCTTGTTGGTGTCGACCAGGGTCAGGCCGTCCAACTCGCCGGTCAGCCAGTCCAGCACGCGCTCGCGGGCTGCATCCATACCGGCATCCAGATAGATGGCGCCAATCAGCGCCTCCAGGGCATCGGCCAGAATCGACTCGCGACGGAACCCGCCGCTTTTCAGCTCACCGGAGCCCAGGCGCAGATACTCGCCCAGCTCGAAACCACGGGCCAGCACGGCCAGCGTCTCGCCCTTGACCAGGCGTGCGCGCAGGCGCGACAGCTGGCCTTCGCGGGCCTGCGGGAAGCGCTCGAACAGCGCCTCACCGGCTACGAAATTGAGGATGGCATCACCGAGAAATTCCAGCCGCTCATTATTGCGGCCGGCGAAACTGCGATGGGTCAGGGCCAGGACCATCAGGTCCTGGTCCTTGAAGCTATAGCCGAGCTTGCGCTCGAGGCGGGACAGATTGGGACTCACGGCATCCGTACACGAAATTCTTTGTCAAAATTCACCACCAGATCGAGGTTCTCGATCAGCGGCTCGCGTTTTTCATACTTGAGGTGGACCAGAAACTCGTTGTTCTCCACCTTCACCTGCAGGGCGTCGCGCATGTTCAGGTCACGAATGTTGTTGACCTGCATGCCCTTGCTCACATGGTTGTAAAACTCACCGACGGTGCGCACATCCGACGCCTTGTCGGTTTCCACCGAAGTGATGATCTTCTCCAGCGACATATAGTCGAGATAGTGCGGCATCACCTTGAATGCAGTGCTGGCGAAGAATGCCACCACGGCCAAAACCATCAGCCAACCCAGAATGGAAAGCCCCTGCTGCGAGCGCGCGAAAGTCATGTGTATCCCCAATGAACGGTCTTGTTGGAAAGCCTGACGGCTAGACTATTTATAGCCTGCGGCGCTGTATTGAACAGCGCGCCAGTGCTCAATGAATCAGGCCGACCCGAGAGAAATTGGGCAGATTGCTGGTCTTGGGCTCCGGCCAGCTCATCCAGATGGCGAAGGCCTTGCCGACGATATGGTCGTCCGGGACCATGCCCCACAGCTCCTGAGGGATATGACGATCACGCCAGTAACGGCTGTCGTTGGAGTTGTCACGGTTGTCACCCATCATGAAGTAGTGCCCTTCCGGCACCACCCATTGGCCGCCAGGCTCGCGGCGCATGCGGGTCATTTCCTTGCGAATGGTATGTTCGACCTGACCCAGGCGCTCCTGGTAGAGCATCGCACTGCCCAGGCTGCCGGCTTCTTCGCCGATCAGCTTCTCGGCCACCGGCTCACCATTGATCAGCAGACGCTTGCCCTGGGTGTACTCGATACGATCACCCGGCAGACCGACCACGCGCTTGATGTAGTTGATGCGTGGATCGCTAGGGTAGCGAAACACCATCACATCGCCGCGCTGCGGGTTGTCCACCTCGATGATCTTCTCGTCGATCACCGGCAGACGAATGCCGTAAGCGAATTTGTTGACCAGGATGAAATCACCCACTTCCAGGGTCGGCTTCATCGACCCGGAAGGAATCTGGAACGGCTCGACCAGAAACGAGCGCAACACCAGCACGATAGCCAGCACCGGGAAAAAGGATTTGCCGTACTCGACGAGCAACGGCTCCTTGTTCAGGCGCTCCAGCACCCTGTCGTCGGGATCGTCGACCCGCCCCTGGTACGCCGCAATCGCCGCACGGCGGCGCGGAGCCAGCAGGATCAGATCGATCAGGGCCAGGAAGCCGCAAACGGCAACCGCGATAACCAACAGGAGCGGGAAATTGATCGACATAGAGCCTTAGCTATCCAACCTGAGCACGGCAAGGAAGGCTTCTTGTGGAATTTCCACGTTGCCGACCTGCTTCATGCGTTTCTTACCGGCCTTCTGCTTCTCCAGCAGCTTCTTCTTACGGCTCACGTCGCCACCGTAACACTTGGCCAGTACGTTCTTTCTGAGCGCCTTGACAGTGGTCCGCGCAATGATCTGGCCGCCAATGGCTGCCTGGATCGCCACGTCGAACATCTGCCGAGGAATCAGTTCCTTCATCTTCTCGGTCAATGCACGGCCTTTGTAGGCCGCGTTATCGCGGTGCACGATCAATGCCAGGGCATCGACCTTGTCGCCGTTGATCAGTACATCCAGCTTGACCAGGTTGGCGGACTGGTAGCGATCGAAATGATAGTCCAGCGACGCATAGCCGCGGCTGGTGGACTTGAGCTTGTCGAAGAAGTCCAGCACCACTTCGTTCATCGGCATGTCGTAGCGCACTTGCACCTGGCTGCCAAGGAACTGCATGTCGCGTTGCACACCGCGCTTCTCGATGCACAGGGTGATGACGTTACCCAGATGTTCCTGCGGTACCAGGATGGTCGCGTTGACGATCGGCTCGCGGAAATCGGCGACGGACGAAACGTCCGGTAGCTTGGAGGGGTTGTCGACGACGATGGTTTCGCCGGTCTTGAGTTCCAGTTCGTAGATCACGCTCGGCGCGGTGGTGATCAGGTCGAGGTCGTACTCGCGCTCCAGACGTTCCTGGATGATTTCCATGTGCAGCATGCCGAGGAAGCCGCAACGGAAGCCGAAACCCAGGGCATCGGAGCTTTCCGGCGCGTACTGCAGCGACGAGTCGTTGAGGGTCAGCTTCTGCAAGGCGTCGCGGAAGTCCTCGAAGTCGTCGGAGCTGACCGGGAACAGGCCGGCGTAGACCTGCGGCTGGATTCTCTTGAAGCCTGGCAGCACCTCGACCTCGGGGGTCGAGGACAGGGTCAGGGTGTCGCCCACCGGCGCACCGTGAATGTCCTTGATGCTGGCGATGATGAAGCCTACTTCACCGGCTTTCAGATCAGCAGTAGCGGTGTGTTTCGGCGTGAAGACACCAACGCTGTCGACCAGGTGCACCTTGCCGGTGGACTTGACCAGGATCTTGTCGCCCTTCTTCACTCGGCCATGACGCACACGCACCAGCGAGACCACGCCCAGGTAGTTGTCGAACCAGGAGTCGATGATCAGCGCCTGTAGCGGTGCTTCGATATCGCCAGTCGGGGCAGGAATCGTGTGCACCAGGCGCTCGAGCACCTCGTCCACACCCATGCCGCTCTTGGCACTGCAGGCCACGGCGTCGGTGGCGTCGATGCCGATGATCTTCTCGATCTCGTCCTTGACGCGGTCCGGATCGGCCTGCGGCAGGTCCATCTTGTTCAGCACTGGCATGACCTCAAGGCCCTGCTCGATGGCGGTGTAGCAGTTGGCAACCGATTGCGCCTCGACGCCCTGACCAGCATCGACCACCAGCAGCGCACCTTCGCACGCCGCCAGCGAACGCGAGACTTCGTAGGTGAAGTCGACGTGGCCGGGGGTATCGATGAAGTTCAGCTGATAGGTTTTGCCGTCCTGCGCCTTGTAGTGCAGCGTGACGCTGTGGGCCTTGATGGTGATGCCGCGCTCACGCTCCAGATCCATGGAGTCCAGGACCTGAGCCTCCATTTCGCGCGCGGTGAGACCGCCGCACATCTGGATGAAACGGTCAGCCAAGGTGGACTTGCCGTGGTCAATGTGGGCAATGATGGAAAAATTGCGGATATGACTCAGGTCACTCACAGATCAACACTCAAAGAAGGCACGGGCAAGACGCTTGCCGAAAATAGCCGCGGATTGTACCCGATCCCTCGCGACGGCGTCACGTCTGCACAGCGCTGGTGCAGATACGAAGAAGGGCGCCCGAAAGCGCCCTCTTCAACGTACCTGGGTTACTCAGCCAGCTTGAAGGTGATGAAGCTGGCACGCCCCTGACGTAGCACCCGCATGGACACCGAACGATTCTTCGGCAGATCCTGCGCCACCTGGGTGAAGGCGCTGATGGAGTCAATGGCCTGATTGTTCAGGTGGGTGATCACGTCACCAGGACGCAGGCCAATCATGGCCGCAGGACCATTGAGCACTTCCTTGACTACCACCCCGCCCTTGAGGTCGAGGCCTTTCTTCTGCTCGGCAGTCAGCTCCACCACCGTTACACCCAGGCGGTTGTTGCTGCGCTCGCCACCCTGCGCCGAACCGGAAGACGCCAGTTCCTGGCCTTCCTCCGGCAGCGTGCCGACGGTAACGTTGAGCTTCTTGCGCGAGCCATCACGTACGACATCCAGCTCGGCTTTCTCACCCGGCTTCAGACCACCCACGAGGTGCGGCAGGTCAGCCGACATGATGATCGGCTTGCCATTGAGGCTGAGAATCACGTCACCTACCTGCAGACCGCCCTTGTCCGCCGGCCCATCTTCAAGTACCTGCGCGACCAGCGCGCCAGCCGGCTTGTCCAGGCCGAAGGACTCGGCCAGATCCTTGTTCACTTCCTGAATCACTACGCCGAGCCAGCCGCGGGTCACCTTGCCATCAGCCTTAAGCTGGTCGGCCACCTGCATGGCCACTTCCATCGGGATGGCAAAGGACAGCCCCATGAAACCGCCGGAACGGGTGAAGATCTGCGAATTGATGCCCACCACCTCACCTTGCAGGTTGAACAGTGGGCCGCCAGAGTTGCCCGGGTTGATAGCCACATCGGTCTGGATGAACGGTACATAGCTGTCGCTCGGCAGGTTACGCCCCTTGGCGCTGACGATCCCTGCCGTCACCGAGTGATCGAAGCCGAACGGCGAACCGATGGCCAGCACCCACTCGCCGACCTTCAGGTCATCGGCCTTACCCAGGCGAACCACAGGCAGGTCCTTGCCCTCGACCTTGAGCAACGCGACGTCGCTACGCGGATCGGCACCAATCAATTTGGCTTCCAGCTCGCTGCGATCAGACAGACGCACGATGATTTCATCGGCGTCAGCGACCACATGATTGTTGGTCATGATGTAGCCGTCCGGCGAGATGATGAAACCGGAACCCAGCGACTGCGCTTCGCGCTGGCGACCACCCGGATTACGCGGAATCTGAGGGATGCTGCGCTCGAAGAACTCGCGGAACATCGGCGGCAGCCCTTCCAGATCAGGCAAGCCCGGCTGCCCGGCAACGGCGCGCTCGGGCATCTTCTGGCGGGTACTGATATTGACCACCGCAGGCGAGGCCTCTTCTACCAGATCGGTGAAATCAGGCAGGCTGGCCTGAGCCAGCAGACTTTGCCCCCAGAGCAAGGCAACCGCCAACAACGGCGCAATGGACTTGAGTTTTCTCATCGAACTACCACTCCCCATGTAAAACTCGGACACTCTCAACCGGCCGCTGGCGCAGTGGCCAGCAGCGTACGTAGGACAACGGGCTGCAATAAGGGGTTCTCGGCAACGCGAGCGGCGCGCCAGCGAACCATCAGCCAACTGGCGAACAGGCCACTCAGGCCTGCCAGGATCACCAGAGGTTCGGAAAGACCTAGACCGTCCGCCAGCAGCGCAGCGGCAAACAGACCCAGAAGCGGAAGCAGATAAACCAGCAGAGAACTGCGCACCAAAAGATCTTCACGCACACCGATGATCACGCTATCGCCAATCGCCAGTTGCATTTGACTGAGCGCGCGCACATAACCGCGCTGCCGCCCTACACCGAGACGATCCATCAAGCCCTGACCACAGGCGGCATTGGCCGAACAACTGGAGCAGGTGCTCTTGCGCAGCGTCTCGACCCAGACAGCGCCGGGCTCGAGCGCCACTACACGCCCCTGCTCCTCGATCATTGGCTCGCCTGTTCAGGCACTCCGGCGCGCATGGACAGGGCGATGCGTTCGGCAGTCCCCAAGGGAATCTCACCCACTACGGTCACCATCACGTCACCAGAGTCGGTACTCATCCGCCGCGAAACCGCGACGGTCGGGCCCAGCTGACTGCGCGCATCCTCGACGACGCGACCTTTCAGAGGTTCGAGAAAAACCGAGAATCGCGCCAGGCCATCGCCATACATGAGGTAGGTGACGGGGTCATCAGCGGAAGGCGCGCGGCGCACCTGCGCAGTAGTCAGAGTAAAGCCCGGCGGCAGCCAGTCGGATCGCCAGGTACCTTCGGCCATGCTGTCGGCAGCACGAAAACGCACCGGCCTGCAGCTCGAACTCGGCTGCATGGCATTTTCAGCGGGTACAGAGGTATCCAGCTGAGCGAACTGGAAGCGCTCCAGAAGCTGGCCACGCTCGTTCAACAGGAGGGATTTCAACGGCAGACCGGTCTCCCGGTCCAGGTGCAATTCGAAGCCGTAGCGATGCTGGTCCTTGGGCGCCAGCACCAGAACGACTGCTGGACGATTGGCGATGCGCGACTGACCCACGACACGAATGTCATACCAGTTGCTCAACTGCTCGACAGCCAACTGGCGAGCAGGCCAAGCCTGCCCTTCACTGACTTGGTCAGCCAACGCGCCAGTGACGCACTGAGCCTGACCATCGACTTTCAGCACCTCCTGGGCAGGCCCATCGAGCTGCAGAAGGCGCTCGCGAACTTCGCCCCCCTCCTCTACCCGATGCCACACGGCATGGGTGGAGAAGCTTCCATTGCGCTCATAGATGAACGTGCCCTGGAAGCTTTGCTGGCGCTCTGCCGCAGCGAGGCGCCCGAGCAAGTCTTGCACCTCGGAGGCCTGAACCGGCAACGCCAGCAGACCACCGAGAAGGTAGAGGGGAATCGCGCGCATGTGACTCCTTAGCGCTTAGCGGTTTTCCAGACTTGCAGCCCGAGCATAAGGCAGAGCGGTTTCACCGGTACCCATCACGGCTTCCTGCGCATGTTGACGCAGGTAGTTCGGCAAGCGCTGCTCATGCCAGCTGGCAGTGCCAGCTTCGGCGGCTTCGCCGGCTTCCTCGCTGCTGTTGTAACCAGCGAGCAGCGCAGGACCTTGCACCTGCGGTACCGAGAGTACCGGAGAAGCCTCCTGTTGGGCCAATTGGGCGCCGCTCAGGTCATCCTGATTGTAGAAGCGCACACCCGCCAGCACTGCAACGGTTACCGATGCTGCGACGGCTACACGCCCGACACTACGCCAGATCGGCGTCTTGCGTGCCGGAACGGCTTCGTCGGCCAGCGCCGCGGAAACCGCAGATGCGATGTCCAGATGCGGCACCACCAGCTCACGATGCATGGCTGCACGGGCGAGCTGGTAACGCGACCAGGTGCCGCGCAGCTCGCCATCATCGCTGGCTGTTAGCACACGCCGCAGTTCCAGTTCGTCCGCTTCGTTATCCATCACCGCGGACAGCGATTCCTGCAGGGTTTCACGACTCATGGTGTTCCTCTCTTGGCTGTCGCCGCTGCCTTAGGTTTCCTGCAACAGAGGCTGCAGGGACTTATCAATTGCCTCACGCGCACGGAATATCCGCGAACGCACCGTACCTACCGGACACTGCATGACGCCGGCAATGTCCTCGTAACTCAAGCCTTCGAACTCACGCAGGGTCAGGGCCGTGCGCAAATCATCCGGCAACTGGGCGATGGTTCGATGCACGGTGGCTTCGATCTCGTCGCGCAGCAATGCCCGCTCCGGTGACTCGATGTCCTTGAGGCCGTGGTCGCCGTCATAGAACTCCGCGTCATCGCTACTGACATCACTATCTGGCGGCCGCCGACCGCGTGACACCAGATAATTCTTCGCCGTGTTGATGGCGATGCGGTACAGCCATGTATAGAACGCGCTGTCACCGCGAAAGTTTCCAAGCGCTCGGTAGGCTTTTACGAAAGCCTCCTGAGCGACATCCTGAGCCTCGTGGGTGTCGTGCACGAATCGCACGATCAAACCGAGGATCTTGTGCTGATACTTCAGCACCAACAGATCGAAGGCACGCTTGTCACCACGCTGCACTCGCTCGACCAGCTGCTGATCATCTTCCTGGGTTAGCATGCACTCTCCTCATAACGCCCGGAGGAGGTCTGCGCCCGTAAGCGAATCAGCTTGCCAAGATAGACTCGGGTCTTACGCAAAAGTTCTCCCCTCCAAGCAAGCTTCCCGCAGAGTTTTCTTCCCTCTGCCTGGAATGGCGCCAGCGGAACATTTCCGCTCGCGCAAATAATCTTATCGCCGCTCATTTCCACACCCTCCGCTGACTTCAGATGCAGGCACGCGCAAGCGCTCTCCCTTATATGGGCGACCCTCTATGGAACCTTAACGACTAAGAAAGTTCCCGAGCACGGCGGTCGGTCATAAGCCACCTATTGTGCCGCTGCCCCTCTCTATATACTAGGGCTCGCTTTCACGCGGAACTCGGACATGAGCCAACACTTCCAGCACGATGTTCTGGTCATCGGCAGCGGCGCCGCAGGCCTGACGCTCGCCCTCACCCTACCTTCCCATCTGCGCATCGCGGTATTGAGCAAAGGCAAGCTGGCCAATGGCTCGACCTACTGGGCGCAAGGTGGCGTGGCAGCCGTTCTGGACGATACCGACACGGTCGAATCACACGTCGCCGACACCCTCAACGCCGGTGCCGGTCTGTGCAGCGAAGACGCCGTGCGTTTCACCGTAGAACACAGCCGCGAGGCCATCCAGTGGCTGATCGATCAGGGCGTCCCCTTCACCCGAGACGATGAAACCGCGCGCGAGGACGGCGGCTTCGAGTTCCATCTGACCCGCGAGGGCGGCCACAGCCATCGGCGCATCATCCACGCCGCCGACGCGACCGGCGCGGCAATTTTCAATACCCTGCTGGAGCAGGCCCGACAACGCCCGAACATCGAGCTGCTGGAGCAGCGCGTCGCCGTCGACCTGATTACCGAGCGCAAGCTCGGCCTGGATGGCGAGCGCTGCCTGGGCGCTTACGTACTGGATCGTGACCGCGGTGAAGTGGACACCTTCAGCGCGCGCTTCGTGATTCTCGCCACCGGCGGCGCGGCCAAGGTCTACCTCTATACCAGCAACCCCGACGGCGCCTGTGGCGATGGCATCGCCATGGCCTGGCGTGCCGGCTGTCGCGTCGGCAACCTGGAGTTCAACCAGTTCCACCCTACCTGCCTGTATCACCCGCAGGCCAAGAGCTTCCTGATCACCGAAGCCGTGCGTGGCGAAGGCGGCCTGCTCAAGCTGCCCAATGGCGAACGCTTCATGCAGCGTTTCGATGAGCGCGCCGAACTGGCACCACGCGATATCGTTGCCCGCGCCATCGACCATGAAATGAAGCGCCTGGGTGTCGACTGCGTGTACCTGGACATCAGTCACAAGCCGGCCGAATTCATCAAGAGTCATTTCCCCACCGTCTACGAACGCTGCCTGGGCTTTGGCATCGACATCACCAAGCAGCCCATCCCGGTGGTGCCGGCGGCGCATTACACCTGCGGTGGCGTGGTGGTCGACCAGCATGGCCGCACCGACGTGCCCGGCCTCTACGCCATTGGCGAAACCAGCTTCACCGGCCTGCATGGCGCCAACCGCATGGCCAGCAATTCGCTGCTCGAATGCTTCGTTTATGCGCGCTCAGCCTGCGCCGATATCGTCGAGCAGCTGGACACTATCGGCATGCCCACCAACCTCCCAGACTGGGACGCCAGCCAGGTGACCGACTCCGACGAGGACGTGATCATCGCCCACAACTGGGATGAGCTGCGGCGTTTCATGTGGGACTACGTCGGCATCGTGCGCACCAACAAGCGTCTGCAGCGCGCGCAACACCGGGTGCGCCTGCTGCTGGACGAGATCGACGAGTTCTACAGCAACTACAAGGTCAGTCGCGATTTGATCGAGCTGCGCAACCTCGCACTGGTCGCCGAGCTGATGATCCGCTCGGCCATGCAGCGTCATGAAAGCCGCGGGCTGCACTACACCCTCGACTACCCCGAGCAGTTGGCCGAAGCCCGCGACACTATTCTGACGCCGACGTACCAGGCTCAGCCCAGCGCCGTCGGCTGAACTTCAGACGCAAGCGCAGGCGCCGGTGCTGCTCGGGCGCCAGCGCATCGCGGGCGATGCACAGCCCGCGACTGAAACGCTGGCCTGGCAGGCGATAGCGCAGCACCACCACCCGCGGCAACGCCAGACTGTCCGGGCGCAGTTGCACCGCCTGCCAGCCTGCCGCAACGCTATATAGATGCCAGCCGAATCCATCACGGCGCAAACCCGTGATGGCCCGTGGCGCAGTCAGCAGGACGTGTCGCGGTAGCACCCAGGCGGCGTGTGCCAGGCACGCCACGAGTGACAGCAGCTTAGACCACATGGGAATGTCGGCCAGCCACGGCGCCAGCAGGGCCAGCGCCTGGACCGACAGGTAGAGCCTCAGCAGCCAGCGTGACGGCTGCCAACGGCACTCGAAGGCATCACTTGGGTTGGACACGGTCCAGGATCATGCGCACGATATGGCGCAGGTCGGCATCCTCGGGCTCGCCGCGCTGCATGAACCAGCCGAACATGTCCTGATCCTCGCACTCCAGCAGCTTGCGATAGCGCGCCTGGTTCTCGGCATCCAGGCTCGGGTATACCTCCTTGACGAAAGGCACCAGCAGCACGTCCAGCTCCAGCATGCCACGGCGGCTATGCCAGAACAGGCGATTCAGTTCACTTTGCTCAACCATGCAACGGACTCCTCGAACAAGGCCGGCAGTATAACGGCGAATTGCCTCGCTGTTCACCGAGACGCTGCGCAATTGCGCTGACAAGGCCCCACCCTGCCCACTATGATGACGCCCCTGACCTTTATTCAGTGATTCGATTTGCATCATGGCCGATAGCGCTTACTTCACACTCCTCGATCACGAAGGCCTGCTCGCCGTACGCGGCGCGGACGCAGCCAAGTTCCTGCAGGGCCAAGTGACCTGCAATATCAATTACCTCAGTGCCAGCCAGTCCAGCCTTGGCGCCCGCTGCACGCCCAAGGGCCGCATGCTGTCGAGCTTTCGCATCGTCCCGGTGGAAGACGGCTACCTGCTGGCCATGGCACGCGAACTGATCGAGTCGCAGCAGGCCGATCTGCAGAAATATGCGGTGTTCTCCAAATCCAAGCTCAGCGACGAAAGCGCCGCCTGGGTCCGTTTTGGCCTGGCGGGCGCCGATGCCGTGCTGAGCGAACTCGATCTGCAACTGGGCACCGCCAGTGATTCCCTGGCCAGCGCCGGCCAACTGCTCGCCGTACGCCTGAGCGATGGCCGTGCCGAGCTCTGGGCGCCAGTAGAGGAAGCGCCAAAGCTGCAAGCCCAATTGGCCGCTCAACTGCCGCAGGCGCCACTGAACGACTGGTTGCTGGCCCAGGTCCGTGCGGGCGTGGGCCAGGTGTTCGGCGCCACACGCGAGCTGTTCATCCCGCAGATGATCAACCTGCAGGCCCTCGGCGGCGTGAGCTTCAAGAAAGGCTGCTACACCGGCCAGGAAATCGTCGCGCGCATGCAGTACCTGGGCAAGCTCAAGCGCCGCCTGCAACGCCTGCGTCTGGTCGCTGCAGAGCTACCGGCCGTCGGCGTCGAATTGTTCTCACCGGTGCATGGCTCCAGCGTTGGCGAAGTGGTGCTGGCGGCCCAGGCCGGCGACGCCATCGAGCTGCTCGCCGTATTGCAGGAAGACGCCGTGAACGACGGCCGCATTCATCTCGGCAGCAGTGAAGGCCCGCCCCTGACCCTGCTCGACCTGCCTTATCAGCTGGATGCCAACCAGGAAATCCAGCGCTGACTAAACTTCCCCGGCGCCGCCTCGGATCGCCTAAGAGAGCTACTTCATGAGCAAGCTTGCCGAAAAAGTCCAACAGGAACTGATCCACGCCATCGAAAACGATGAGCTGGTACTGCCCACCCTGCCCGAGGTGGCATTGCGGGTGCGTGAAGCAGCCGAAGACCCGGATGTGGGGATTCCGCAGATCAGTAAGGTAATCGGTAACGACGCCGCCCTCACCGCGCGCATCATCAAGGTGGTCAACAGCCCGCTGCTGCGCAGCAACAAGGAAATCACCGACCTGCAGATGGCTGTCAGCCGTCTGGGCATCAACTACACCTGCAACCTGGCCACCGGCCTGGCCATGGAGCAGATGTTCCAGGCCACCAGCGACGTGGTCGACCGCAAGATGCGCGAAGTGTGGAACAAGAGCACCGAGATCGCCGGTATCTGCCACGTGCTGTGCCGTCACTACACCCGCCTGATGCCGGACCAGGCTACGCTCGCCGGCCTGGTGCACCAGATCGGCGTGCTGCCGATCCTCACCTACGCCGAAGAGCATAACGAGCTGCTGGCCGACTCCATCAGCCTCAACCATGTCATCGAGCAGATTCACCCGATCATCGGCGACAAGATCCTGCGCACTTGGGAATTTCCCGAACCCATCGCCATCGTGCCGAGCCAGTATCTGGACTTCACCCGCGACTCGGCCAAGGTCGATTATGTTGATATCGTCCAGGTCGCCACACTGCAGAGCTACCTGGGCAGCGAGCACCCCTACACCCAGCTGGATTGGAGCAAGGTGCCGGCCTTCGCCAAGCTGGGCCTTGACCCGCAGGTCGACATGCAGGCCGACGAAGACCTCTCCGCTGCCATGGAAGCAGCCATGAGCATGCTGCAATAAAAGCATCTCGCCATGGATGGCATAACGCCTCTACACTCGAACGATTCGCTTGAGGAAGTAGAGCCATGCGTTACGCATTCGTCCTGCTCGTCCTGTTGCTCGGCAGTGCCCAGGCTGCCGAGCAGGTACGTCTGACCAACGGCGAATGGCCGCCCTATCTCGGTGAAACCCTGCCCCACCATGGCGTAGCGTCACGCATCGTCGCCGAGGCGTTCGCACTTCAGGGCATCGACGTGCAGTGGGAATTTCACCCCTGGGCGCGCTCGCTGAAAATGGCCGAACAAGGCGTGCGCGACGGCAGCGCCGTCTGGTTTCACAGCCCCGAACGTGAACGGCACTTTCACATCAGCGAGCCGGTGGTCGAAAGCGGCTACTACCTGTTTTATCGCAAGCCCCACGCGTTTGACTGGAACGATGTCACGGATCTGCGCGGCCTGCGCATTGCCGGTACTCGTGGCTATGACTACGGCGAAGCCTTTCAACGCGCCGAAGCCGCCGGTGAACTCGAGGTGGTGCGCCTGACCGGTGATGAACAGGGCCTGCGCCAGTTGCTAGCCGGGCGCATCGATGTGTTTCCCATGGACAAGGTGGTGGGCTTCGACCTGCTCTATCAGAAATTCAGCGCTGCCGAACGCCAGCGCCTGAGCTTTCATCGCAAGCCGCTGCGCAGCGACAGCCTGCATCTGCTGCTATCGCGCGAGGTGCCGGGCAATGCCGAGCTGATGCAGCGCTTCAATCGTGGTCTGAATCAATTGCGCGACAGTGGCAAGGTTTCCCAGTACCTGCTGGAGATTCAGCAGCCGTTAAGCCTCAGCCACTGACAGCGGAAACTCGACACGCACCCGCAGGCCATGCGGCTGCACCTGATGCAGGCTTATTCGAGCCTGATGGGCGCGACAGATCTCGCCGACGATGGCCAAACCAAGGCCTGCACCATTACCCAGGCTGCTGCGTCGGTAGAAACGCTCGAAAACCTTCTCATGCTCGGCCTCGGGAATACCCGGGCCGTCATCTTCGACTTCAAGCACCGACGGCGCCAGTGCGCGGATGATCAGGTTGCCACCGGCTGGTGTATGCGCCAATGCGTTATCCAGCAGGTTATTCAGCAACTCGTTGAGCAACGTCGGCTCGCCATCGATCCACACCGGCTGGTCGGCCTCCAGCGCCAGCGCGACGCCACGGGCGTGAGCCAGTGGCGCCATGGCCAGAGCCAGTTCACGCGCCAGCTGGCCGAGGTCGATACGCTGCGCGCCGCCTTCGGTAATGGCTCGCGCACCACTCTCGATACGCGCCAGGGACAGCAGTTGATTAGCCAGCGAAGTCAGACGATCACCTTGCTGCGCCACCTGCTCCAGCGTGCTGCGCCACTCCTCGGGCTGTTCGGCACGCAAGCCCAGGGTGATACGCGCTTTCAGTGCCGCCAGCGGCGTGCGCAACTCGTGGGCGGCATCGGCGATGAACTGCGACTGCCGCTCGAACAGACCGCGCAAGCGCTCGTTGAACTGGTTCAATGCCTCCACCAGCGGCAGCACCTCGCGCGGCAGACCGCTATCCGGCAGCGGCTGCAGGTCGTCGCTGGCCCTCTCTGCCACCTCCCTGCGCAGCGCCTCCAGCGGCCGCAAGGCCAGATTCACGGCCAACCACACCAGCAGCAGCGCGCTGAACGAGAGCAAGCCCATACGCCACAGGGTGCCGATCAGCAGCTCACGAGCCATGCGCTCGCGCGCGCCCTGTGTCTCCGCCACACGGATTTCAGCGATGCCATTAAGCTGCGGTTCGCTGACTGGCTGCAGCAGGCTGACCACACGCACACCCTGGTTGCGGTACTCGGCGTCGTAGAAGTGCGCCAACGCCGGATAATCGTCAGTACGCGGCGTGCCCGGCGGAGCTGGCGGCAGGTCCTCATAACCGGAAACCTGATTACCCTGCAGGTCGAGCACCTGGTAGTAGATGCGTCCGGCGCTGTCGTAGGCAAAGGTATCGAGCGCGACATAGGGAATATTGGCGCGCAACCGGCCGTCCTCGGCATACAGACCATCGGCCACCGCGCGTGCCGATGCCAGCAGCGTGCGGTCATAGGCGGTATCGGCTGCACGGCGCGCACTCCAGTAGGCACTGAAACTGCTCAGCAGCAGGATCAGCGACAGTAGCAGCGCCAGGCGCCGCAGCAGACGCCCGCGCAGACTGACGCCACGACTCATGCCTCGACCGCTTCCAGCAAGTAGCCAAGACCACGGAAGGTGACGATGCGTACGGCGCTGCCCTCGAGCTTCTTGCGTAGGCGGTGAATGTAGATTTCGATGGCATCCGGGCTGGCGTCCTCGTCCAGACCGAACACCTGCGCCGCCAGTTGCTCCTTGCTCATCACCCTGCCCAGCCTGGCGATCATCGCCTCCAGCACCGCCTGCTCACGGGCAGTCAGGCTGAGCGCTTCGCCATTGAGACTGAAACGACGCGCACCAAGGTCGTAGACCAGGTCGCCGCAGCGCTGCAACTGTTCGCCGCCGAGTACGCTGCGCCGCAGCAGCGCCTTGACCCGAGCCTCCAGTTCGGTCAGTTCGAAGGGTTTTGCCAGGTAGTCATCGGCACCCAGATTGAGGCCGTGCACACGATCCTTGACCTCGCCACGCGCAGTCAGCATCAGCACCGGCAGGGTCTGACCGCGGTCACGCAGGCGCGCCAACACGGCAAAGCCGTCCAGACGAGGCAAACCGATATCGAGAATCGCCAACGCATACTCTTCGCTGCACAGCGCAAGGTCAGCAGCCACGCCATCGTGCAGCACGTCCACCGTCCAGCCTGCACCTTTGAGCGCCTGGGCCACGCTTTCCGCCAATTGCGGATGGTCTTCGACCAGCAGAATCCGCACCGCCACCTCCAGCTGCAGCATCGTTAAAGGCGCGCAGTTTAGCGCCGCCACGGCCGCTGTGAATTGCTCAAATGCCAAAGCAGCATCTGATTTGCTGCCTTGCGTCACCCGCCATGACGCAACAACACACCATCATGAAAATCTTTCGTTCATGAAAGCCTAGTGAAAGCTTGTCCTCATAGCATCGTTTCAAGGTGGCTCGATCCACCTGCTCAAGCGACCTGGCAGTGGTGCCAGGTGGCGACAAGAACAAAAACGGAGACCACATGATGCTCGCAGCCTCACGCCAGGCCCTGCCGCCTGTCCGCCTGCTCTGCCTGGCCATCGCCGCTACCGGCGCTGCCCCCCTCGCCAACGCCGCCTTCATCGAAGACAGCAGCGCCAGCCTCACCGCTACCAACATCTATTTCAATCGCGACTTCCGCGAAGATCCGGGTCAGAACAAGCGAGAGGAATGGGGTCAGGGCTTTCGCCTCGATCTGCAGTCCGGCTTCACCGAAGGCACCGTCGGTTTCGGTGTCGACGCCATGGGCCTGCTCGGCCTCAAGCTCGACTCCGGTCGCGGCCGCACCGGCACCGACCTGCTGCCCGTACATGATGATGATCGCTCCGCCGACGAATTCAGCCGCCTGGGTCTGACCGGCAAGGTCAAGGTCTCTGCCACCGAACTGCGCTACGGCTCGCACGTGCCGGAGCTGCCGGTGGTCAAGGCCAGTGACAGCCGCCTGCTGCCGCAGGTGTTCGAGGGCGGCCTGCTGACCTCCTCCGAACTGGAAGGCCTGACCTTCACCGGTGGCCGCCTGGACAAGGTCATCGACCGCGCTTCGACCAACTCCGAAGAGATGGTGCTCAACGCCAAGAACCGCCGCTTCGCCTCCGGCGTCGAAGCCGACCACCTGGACCTGGCCGGCGTCGACTACAAGTTCGCTCCCGGTTTCACCGGCCGTTACTACTTTGCCGATCTGGATGACATCTATCGCCAGCATTTCTTCGGTCTGCTGAGCAGCCACAAGATCGGTGCGGGCACCCTGAGCAGCGACGTGCGTTATATCGTCAGTCGTGACAGCGGCGCGGCCAACGCCGGTAAGGTCGACAACCAGGCCTTCAACGCCATGGTCAGCTACGGCCTGGGTAGCCACAAGTTCGGCCTGGGCTTCCAGGACATGAGCGGCGACACCGGCTTTGCCTACATCGATGGCAGCGATCCGTTTTTGGTCAACTTCGTGCAGATCAATGACTTCGCCAACGCCGACGAACGTTCCTGGCAGGCCCGCTACGATTACAACTTCGCCAGCATCGGGGTTCCCGGCCTGACCTTCATGACCCGCTACATCCGTGGCGATGACGCTCGTGTTGCCGGCTCCGACGAGCGTGGCGGCGAATGGGAACGCGACATCGAGCTCAAGTACGTGGTGCAGGCCGGCCCACTCAAGGACCTCTACGTGCGTGTGCGCAACGCCAGTTTCCGCTCCGACTTCGCCCGCGACGCGGACGAGAACCGTGTCATCGTCGGCTACACCCTGCCGATCTGGTAAACAACAACAAGACTCGCGAGGAATCACTCATGAAATCTGTCCTGACCCGCGCCGCACTGGCGACTGCCTGCCTGGCCTTTGCCAGTCAGTTGCTGGCTGCCGAACCCAAGCGCCCCGAATGCATCGCCCCGGCCAAGCCCGGTGGTGGTTTCGACCTGACCTGCAAGCTGGCCCAGAGCGGCCTCAAGGATGAAGGTCTGCTCAAGGCGCCGATGCGAGTCACCTACATGCCGGGCGGCGTCGGTGCCGTAGCCTATAACGCCGTGGTCGCCCAGCGCGCCAAGGATCCTGGCACCATCACCGCCTTCTCCAGCGGTTCCTTGCTGAACCTGGCCCAGGGCAAATTCGGTCGTTATGACGAGAACGCCGTACGCTGGCTGGCCGCAGTCGGTACCGACTACGGCGCAATCACCGTACGCGACGACTCGCCCTACAAGAACCTCGATGACCTGGTCCAGGCTCTGAAAAAGGATCCGTCCAGCATCGTCTTCGGCGCCGGCGCTACCATCGGTGGGCAGGACTGGATGCAGACCGCGCTGATCGCCCGCCTGGCCGGGATCGACCCGAAAAACCTGCGTTATGTCGCCTTCGAAGGCGGTGGTGAAACCCTCACCGCCATGCTTGGCGGCCATGTGCAGGTCACCAGCAGCGGCCTGGGCGAAGTCACTCCGCAGCTGGAAGCGAAAAAAGTGCGCATCCTCGCGGTGCTCTCCGATGAGCGTCTGCCAGGCAAGCTGGCCGAAATCCCGACCGCCAAAGAGCAGGGTTACGACATCACCTGGCCGGTGATCCGCGGCTTCTACATGGGCCCGGAAGTCAGCGACGAGCAGTTCGACTGGTGGAAACAGCAGTTCGATACCCTGCTGGCCAGCGAAGAGTTCGCCAAGCTGCGCGAACAGCGTGACCTGCTGCCGCTGTCGGTGACCGGTGATGAACTCAAGGCCCTGGTGTTCAAGCAGGTCGCTGAGTACAAGACCCTGGCCAGTGAATTCGGCCTGATGCAGGAATAAATGCATCAGCGGGTTCGGCGTCGCCCGATACCGAACCCGCCATTGAACTGCACCGCCGTTCGATCCTGTCCCTACGCAAGAGACCATTGCTATGTACGTTCGCCTGTTCGCTGCGATCTGGCTGCTGTTGTGCGCCTGTCTCGCCGTTATCGCCTGGGGCTTCCAGGCTCCCTTCGCCTATGACCCGGTTGGCCCGCGCGCCTACCCGCTGCTGCTGCTGGCGCTAATGGGTGCTGGCGCTGCCTGGCTGGTGTTCAAACCCGGTGCGGACACCGAGACGCTCAGCCGCCATGCCGTGCTGCGCAGCGGCCTGTGCATTCTCACCCTGCTGGCCTACGCCCTGCTGTTCGAGCCCCTGGGTTTCGTTCTGAGCACGGCTGTGGCGGTTTTCGTGCTGGGCCTGCTGTTTACGGGTCGTGTGCTGCCGTGCCTGATTAGCGGCGTCCTGATGGGCGTGCTGCTGTATGCCTTGTTCGATTATGCGCTAGACGTTCCGCTGCCACTGGGCGTGTTCGAAGCGTTGGTGGAGAGCTGAGATGGAAACATTACATTTTCTGATGCAGGGCTTTGACGTCGCCACCCGGCCGACCAACCTGCTGGTTGCATTGTTCGGTGCCTTCGTCGGCACCATCGTCGGCCTGTTGCCAGGCCTGGGCCCGATCAACGGCGTAGCCCTGCTGCTGCCACTGGCCTTCGCCCTTGGCCTGCCGCCGGAAACCGCACTGATTCTGCTCGCCGCCGTCTACCTGGGCTGCGAATACGGCGGACGTATCTCCGCCATTCTGCTCAACGTGCCTGGCGATGCCGCTGCCGTGATGACCACCCTCGACGGCTACCCGCTGGCACGTCAGGGCAAAGCGGGTATCGCCCTGTCGTTGTCGGCGGTCAGCTCCTTCACCGGCAGCATGATCGCCACCTGCGGCGTGGTGCTGTTCGCGCCGCTCCTGGCGAAATGGGCAGTGGCCTTCGGTCCGGCCGAGTACTTCGTGCTGATGATCTTCGCCATTGCCTGCCTCGGTGGCATGGTCGGCGACAAGCCGGTCAAGACCCTGCTCTCGGCCCTGATCGGCCTGGCCCTGGCCACGGTCGGGGTGGACTCCACTACGGGGGTATACCGCTTCACCTTCGACAGCGTCAGCCTGTCCGACGGCATCCAGTTCGTCATCGTGGTCATCGGCTTCTTCAGTGTCAGCGAAATTCTGCTGATGCTGGAAAACACCCACAACGGCCAGAAAGCCGTGAAAACCAGCGGCCGCGTGCTGTTCAACTTCAAGGAATACTGCTTCACCTTCTGGACCATGATTCGCAGCTCGCTTGCCGGTTTCGTGATTGGCGTACTGCCTGGTGCCGGTGCAACCATCGCCAGCGCCATGACCTACATGACCGAAAAACGCCTGGCCGGTGAAAGCGGCAAGTTCGGCGACGGTGACCTGCGCGGCGTTGCGGCTCCCGAGTCGGCCAACAACGCTTCGGCCTGCGGTTCGCTGATCCCGATGCTGACACTCGGTGTACCCGGCTCGGGCACCACCGCGGTGATGATCGGCGCACTGACGCTGTACAACATCACCCCTGGCCCACTGTTGTTCGAACAGCAGCCAGATGTGGTCTGGGGCCTGATCGCCTCGCTGTTCATCGGTAACGTCATCCTGCTGGTGATGAACATCCCGCTGGTCGGCCTGTTCTCACGCATGCTCAGCGTGCCGAACTGGGTGCTGGTGCCCGCCATCACCGTGATCAGCATGGTCGGCGTGTACGCAGTGCACAGCACCACCTTCGACCTGGTGCTGATGATCGGCCTCGGTGTGTTCGGCTATATCCTGCGCAAGCTGGACTTCCCGCTCTCGGCGGTGATCCTCGGCTTCGTGCTGGGCGAAATGATGGAGGACAACCTGCGTCGCGCCCTGTCGATCTCCGCTGGTGAGCTGGGCATCCTCTGGGGCAGCCCGATCACTCTGGTACTGTGGGCGCTTGTTGTACTGATGCTGGCCCTGCCGGGCATCCGCTGGATGCGTCGACGCAAGCAGATCAAGGCTGGGGCTGATGCCACTGCCGCGTGATCTTTGGGTAACGCCGCTGGCCGGAGTGGTCGGCGGTTACCTGGCCAGCCTCGCCGGCTGGCCTTTGCCGTGGATGGTCGGCTCGTTGTTGGCGGTAATCGTTGTGCGCTGCCTGGCCAATCGCGCCTTCAGTGAACTGCCGGGCGGGCGCAAGGCCGGCCAATGGTTGGTCGCCAGCGGCATCGGCCTGCACTTCACCAGCGACGTGCTGGAACAGGTGCTCAGCCACTTGCCCGTGATCGTGATGGGCGCCTTCGGCACGCTGCTGCTGAGCCTGATCGGCATTGCCATCCTGCGCCGTGCTGGCGTCGACCGCGCCACTGCCTTCTTCGCCAGCATGCCTGGCGGCGCCAGCGAGATGGTCAACCTGGCCCTGCGTCACGATGCCCAACCCGCAAGAGTGGCAGCGGCGCACAGCCTGCGTCTGCTGCTGGTGGTGCTGCTGATTCCGGCGCTGTTCACCTGGGGCCTGCCCGCCGTCAGCGCGCCGACTCGCGCGCCGGTGGACTGGACCTGGCTGATCGGCCTGCTCGCCGCTGGCGCTCTACTAGCAATGCTCTGGGGCCGACTCAAACAACCCAACCCCTGGATGCTCGGCCCACTGACTGTCTGCGCCGTTGCCAGCGCCGGCTTCGACCTGCATCTGGGCCTGCCGCCAGGCCTCGGCCAGCTCGGCCAGTGGCTGATTGGTTGCGCCCTGGGCTGTCACTTCGATCGCGCCTTCTTCCGCAGTGCACCGGGTTTTCTCGCCCGCGTGCTGGCCTTCACCTTGCTGGCGATGCTCGCCGCTGCCGTGCTCGGCGAAGCCCTTGGTTGGTTGGCCGGCGAAGACCACCTGTCGCTGATGCTGGGCATGATGCCGGGCGGCATCACCGAGCTGTGTCTGACCGCCGAAGCCTTGCAGCTGTCGGTAGCGCTGGTGACTGCATTGCAGGTGCTACGGCTGTTTCTGGTGATGTTCCTGGCAGAACCCTTATTCAAGCTCTGGTGCAAGAGCCACGCGTAGGGCGGACCGGAACGCCGGCCGCTCGCAGCGCCAGCGAACAGTCCGCCGGTTGGGCTGCGAGCTTGCGACACCCCTGCGGCGTACTGTTTCGCGAGTACGCCCTACGCGACGACGTACGACTCGCCGCTCCGTAGGGTGCGCCATGCGCACCAGCGCTACCACTGCAGCTGCAGCTGGCTATCAAACTCACGCATCTGCCCGCTGAGCGGATCGACGAAGCGCAAGCCGCGCGCCAGCAGTTTGAGCGGCTTGCTGTAGTCATCCGGCAGATTGCGCGACTCCCGCAGCAGCGGATAGAAATCGTCGCCGACGATAGGCGCGCCGAGCCCGGACAGATGCACGCGCAGCTGATGCTTGCGTCCGGTCACCGGCGACAGCCCATAGCGCCAAAGCTCACCACGGCGCTCCAGCACCTCGATGCACGTTTCGCTGTTGGTCTCGCCTGCGACTTCCTGCATGCGAAAGAACGGCTCACCGTCGACCATGCGCGAACGATGCAGGTAGGGAAACTCCAACTGCGCCAATGCCGGAGCGATAGCCTCGTAGCGTTTCTCCACCGCACGCTGGCGAAACAGCGCCTGATACTGGCCACGACTGGCCGGGTTGACCGAGAACAACACCAGGCCGGCCGTCAGTCGGTCGATGCGGTGGATCGGCACCAGGTCAGGATTGCCGGTGCGCTTGATCAGGCGTGCCAGCAGGGTCTGCTCGACGTACTCACCGGCAGGCATCACCGGCAGAAAATGCGGTTTGTCGGCGACCAGCAGGTGCTCGTCCTGCCACAGCACCTGTTCGACGAAAGGAATTGGCGTCTCATTCGGCACTTCACGGAAATAGCGCACCTTGAGACCAGCCCGATAGGGATGCGTGGCGTCGATGGGCGTGCCCGCCGCATCCAGCACCCGACCACGCGCCATACGCTGCAGCCAGGTAACGCGATCGATGGCGGGAAAGTGATCGCACAGGCAATCGAGCACCGTCGCCCAGTCGCCCTGGGGCAAATGAAGCGTGCTGGGGCGCATGGCGGGGCTGGGCATTGCAGAAGGTGCTCGACGGCTTATGGACGGGCGAATTAGGCCGTACTCGCGCGGCTCAGTCAAAGCCGGGGCATGCTGCAACAGCAGCCGAACAATGAAAGCCTGCGTGGTATGCCCCCTCATCCGGCGCTTCGCGCCACCTTCTCCCAGAGGGAGAAGGACAGCAGGGAGGGCGTCGCTGCGCGACTTTCATGCTCACGGCTTGAGCCGAGGTCGCGCTGTGGCTATGGTGGCCGCTCGTATCTGGAGAGACCCATGTCCATCACCCGCTCCCTGCTTACCAGCGTCGCCCTCCTCCCGCTCCTGGCCGCCTGCCAGGTCTACACCGGCAAGCCGGAAGGCCCACCTCCGGCCACCCGCCTGCAGGGTCAAGTCCAGGTTGAAAATGGTCAACTGGTCCTCACCCCCTGCCAGGAACAGCGCCGCTTCGTGCTGATCGATGGCGGCAGCACCAGTATCGAGCGCGAAGTCATGCAGCTCGGCAGTGATGGCCAGGCCAGCCTGTTCGCCGATCTGGCCGGTCGCCTGGGCGGCAGCCAGGGCAAAGGCAACGACGGTCGCTTCGAGGTCAGCCAGATCTATCGCCTGCAAGGTGAGGGGCATGGCTGCGACGACCTCAACTTCAAACGCCTGGCCCTGCGCGCCAGCGGCAACGAGCCGTTCTGGCAACTGGAAGTCGGCAGCAAGGGCCTGGTACTCAATCGTCCCGAGCAGGAACCACTGGCCCTGCCCTACCTGGAAGAGCAACTACCGGATGGCCGCCTGAATTTCAGCAGCGAAGCCAACGGCCAGCGTCTGGATCTGTGGGTGGCGCCGCAGCGCTGCGTCGACAGCATGAGCGGCACGGTCAATCACCTCAGCGCCGAACTGCGCCTCGACGGCCAGGTGCTACGTGGCTGCGCGCATTTCGGCGCCATGCGTAATTGACCATCAGTCATGCCGGTGACGCTGAGTGGCTGCACCGGCACGAACCGTTCAGCTAGCCCAAACTCCCGGCAAAACGCCGTGCATAGTCTTCGCGCTGGAAAGCCTCGACCACGAAGTCGATGAAGCTGCGCGTCTTGCCCGGCATCAACTGGCGACTGGGGTAATACAGCGACAACGCGCCGGCATCCGCCCACCAGCGCGGCAACACCCGCACCAGCTCCCCCGACTCCAGCTCGGGCAGTACATCGGGTACGGCAAGCATCGCCACCCCCAGGCCCAGCCGCGCGGCCTCTCGCACGGCAGTTGGATCGTTGACCACCACGGTCTCGCGCATCGTCGCGATCACTTCATCGCCCTGCGCATTGCGCATGTTCCAGGTACGGATACGACCCGACGACAGCGAACGCATGACGATGCAGTCCAGATCGATCAGACCTGATGGATCGGCTGGCAACGTGTGCCGAGCCAGGTAAGCGGGAGAGGCAAAGGCAATGACGTGCAGCGGCGCCAGTGTGCGGGCGACCACACCGCTGGCCAACTCGAAACCGCCACCGATGGCGGCATCGTAGCCTTCGGCGATCAGGTCGACCGTACGGTTCTCGAAATGCCATTCAGGGCGGACGCGGGGATAGCGCTGCAGGAACTCGGGCAACAAAGGCAGCAGGTAACCGATCCCGAAGGACGGCGCCACGCTGATCTTGAGCACACCAGCCGGCTGGCCATCATCGGCTGATACCGCTGCAATGGCGTTCTGCAATGACTCCAGATTGCCGCCAACCGCAGCCAAGAAAGACTCGCCCGCCTCGGTCAGCGTCAGCTTGCGTGTCGAACGCTGGAACAGCCGTACACCCAGGTTGCGCTCCAGCATGGCGACGTTGCGGCTGACCGCTGCCGGCGTGAGCGCAAGCCGGCGCGCTGCCGCCGAGAAGCTGCCACTCTCGGCACTGCGTACGAAGGATTCAAGATTGGTGAGCGTTTCCATGGCGCGATCTTAAATAGATACTTGAAGATAATCCAAATGATTAGCCGCTAATCAAAGAAGAATGAAAACGCGATAGTCACTCCACCGAATGTATCGGCAATCAAACGGAGTGAACCATGAGCAACGTAATTTCTTCCCACCCCCTTCCTCTGGCCGGCAAAACGGCTCTCGTAACTGGCGGATCTCGCTCTATCGGCGCAGCTATCGCCAAACGCCTGGCCGCCGACGGCGCGCAGGTTGCCTTCACCTACAACGGCTCGCCCCAACAGGCCAAAGAAGTCGCCGTCGAGATCGAATCGGCAGGCGGTCGCGTGCTGGCGATCCAGGCCAACGCAGCCGACCCCGAGGCCGTGCGCGCCGCCGTCGCGAAGACGGTAGAGGCGTTCGGGGGCCTCGACATTCTGGTGAATAACGCCGGTATCGGCGTGTTCAGCCAGTTCGAAGAAACCAGCTTCGAGGATTACCAGAAGCTGCTCGCGGTCAACGTGACCGGTGTATTCGTCGCCACCCAGGAGGCGGTAAGGCACATGCAGGCAGGCGGTCGCGTCATCCACATAGCCAGCTCGGTCACCAAGTACGCAGGTGTGCCCGGACTTGCCGCATACAGCCTGACCAAAGGCGCCGTCGCCGGCTTCAACCGCAGCCTGGCACATGATCTGGGGCCACGCGGTATCACGGTCAACAGCATCCACCCAGGCCCAGTGAACACCGACATGAACCCGGCCGATAGCGAGGTTGCCCAGCTTCTGACTCCCCGCATGGCAGTGGGTCGCTATGGAGAGCCACACGAAATTGCCAGCCTCGTGGCATTCATCGCCAGCCCGCAAGCCTCGTTCATCACTGGTGCGGACATCCTCGCTGACGGCGGGTTGACCTCCTGAGTATGCCGGGGCAGGCCAGTCAGCCTGCCCCACAGTATTCCGACACCTAAGGCCTCAAGGAATCCCAGCATGAGCAAATTGCCCTCCATCGGCATCATCGGTGCCGGCCATATCGGCGCGGCCTTCGCCCGGGCCCTGGCACGCCGCAACATCCCGGCCATCCTGTCCAACAGCCGCGGGCCAGAGAGCCTGCAAGCCTTGGTACAATCCATCGGCCCGAGCATCCGTGCCGGCACCCGTGAACAGGCGGCAGCGCAGCCCATCGTGTTGGTCGCGGTGAACTGGTCGAAGCTGCCAGCCGCGCTGTCTGGGCTTGCGGACTTCGCCGGGCGTGTCGTCATCGACAGCAATAACCCGATCGAAGCGCCGCTGTTCAACCCTATCGATCTGCATGGCCGCACCTCAAGCGAAGTGTTTGCCGACCTGGTGCCGGGCGCCCATGTAGTGAAGGCGTTCAATCACCTGAACCCCAGACTGCTCATCGCCGATCCCGCCGAGCGCGGCGGCCGGCGTGTGCTGTTCCTGGCGGGTGACGACAATCGCGCGAAAAACCAGGTCAGCGCACTGATCGATGAGCTGGGTTTCGCCGCTATCGACCTTGGCGAACTGGCCGAAGGTGGGCGCCTGACGCAATTCCCCGGTGGGCCGTTGCCCTCGCTCGAACTGGTGCAGTTCGGCTGAGCTACCGGGAGACGAAAATGAAGGATTCCATCATGTCCCATACCGATTCATCTGCTGCTGACACCAGATCCATGTCTGCTGCTTGGTGGGCCGTCATCTCTCTTGCCCTGGGCGCCTTCTGCCTGGTCACGGCGGAATTCCTGCCGATCAGCCTGCTGACGCCGATGGCCGCCGACCTGGGCGTATCCAACGGTGCGGTGGGCCAGGCCATCACCGCCACCGCCGTGGTTGCCGCATTCGCCGGGCCGCTGGTGGTGCTGTTCTCGGGCCGCCTGGATCGGCAGAAGATCGTCTGGGGGTTGATGGGCATGCTGGTGTTCTCCTGCATCCTTTCGGCCTATGCCTCAAACATCACGGTACTGCTGATCGCGCGTGGGCTGCTGGGCTTCGCCCTCGGCAGCTTCTGGGCCATGATGGCAGCGCTCGCCCTGCGCCTGGTGCCCCCGGACAAGGTGCCGCGTGCCATCTCGATCATCATGATGGGCATCTCGCTCGCAACCATCTTCGCTGCCCCGCTGGGTGCCTACCTGGGAGAACTGTGGGGCTGGCAGGCAACTTTCCTGGCCGCGTCCGGCATTGGCGTGGTGGCGCTGGCGATCCAGATGCTGACCTTGCCCAAACTGCCGGCCACGGCAGCACCGGGCCTGGCGTCCTTCAAGGCAGCGCTGACGCGGCGTGCAGTCGTCGTCGGTATCGGCACCGGGCTGCTGGTCATTTCCGGGCACTTCGCCGCTCTGACCTTCATTCGCCCCTTCCTCGAGGAGGTTCCCCGCCTGGATGTCGCGACCGTCTCGCTTGCCTTGCTGGCCTTCGGTGTCTGCGGCTTTTTCGGCAACCTTGCCGGCGGCGCCGTCGCCGCGCGCAGTCCAGCCTGGGCAGTCAGCAGTTGCTCGTTCCTGATCGCTGCCGTTGCACTCACGCTGATCCTGTTCGGCACACAGGCCGACGTTGCCTTCGTCGCGATTGCGCTATGGGGCTTCGCCTTCGGCGCCTTCCCGGTATCGATCTCGATCTGGAACGCGCGCGCCGCCGCCGATCACGCGGAAAGCGCTGGCGCCCTGCTGTCCTCGACCTTCCAGGTCGCCATTGCTGCGGGTGCGGTTCTAGGAGGACTGATCATCGACAGCCTCGACTCACAAGCCGTGATCGTCTATGCCGCGACAGCAGCCTGCGCGGGCGCTGCCTTGATGTTCATTCGGGGTCTCGCGATCGAACGTCAGCGTGGCTGATCAGCCCGTTTGTCTGCACTGGCGCAGCGCTCAAGACATCGCTCACCTACGCTCAACGGAGCAAAGCCGCCAGTAGTTCGATAATGCCGGCCTCCTCCATCCGGGCGGTGAATCCCGTACAATCGCCGCTTTTTCCACCTTGCCGGATCACCACCGGCCAACCAGGACACTGCCCATGCTTCGCCTGACCGAACTGAAACTGCCCCTCGACCACCCCGAGGACGCGCTGCGCCCGGCCATCGTCCAGCGCTTGGGCATCGCCGATAGCGAGCTGCTGGCTTTCAGCGTGTTCAAGCGCAGCTACGATGCGCGCAAGAAGTTCGGCGACATGCCGTTCATCTACACCCTCGACTGTGAGGTGAAAGATGAGGCGGCGTTGCTCGCTCGCCTGAGCGATGACAAGCATGTAGGCCCGGCACCGGACATCGCCTACAAGCCGGTCGGCAAGGCCGAAACGCCGTTGGACGAACGCCCGATCGTGGTCGGTTTCGGCCCCTGCGGCATCTTCGCGGCGCTGATCCTGGCCCAGGCAGGTCTGCGCCCCATCGTGCTGGAGCGCGGCAAGGAAGTGCGTCAGCGCACCAAGGACACCTGGGGCCTGTGGCGCAAGAACGTGCTCGACCCCACCTCCAACGTGCAGTTCGGCGAAGGCGGCGCTGGCACCTTCTCCGACGGCAAGCTGTATAGCCAGATCAAGGACCCTCACCACCACGGGCGGAAGGTACTGCAGGAGTTCGTCAAGGCCGGCGCGCCGGACGAGATCCTCTACGTCAGCAAGCCGCATATCGGCACCTTCCGCCTGACCGGCGTGGTCGCCACCATGCGCGAGGAGATCAAGGCCCTCGGCGGCGAAGTGCGCTTTCAGCAGCGCGTCAGCGATCTGCTGATCGAAGACGGCCAACTCACGGGCGTGGTGCTGGAGAGCGGCGAGCAGTTGCTCAGCCGCCATGTGGTGCTGGCCCTCGGCCATAGCTCGCGCGACACCTTCCGCATGCTGCATGCCCATGGCGTGTACCTGGAGGCCAAGCCCTTCTCGGTCGGTTTCCGTATCGAACACCCGCAGTCGCTGATCGACCGCGCGCGCTTAGGCAAGTACGCCGGCCACCCAAAACTCGGCGCTGCCGACTACAAGCTCGTGCATCACGCCAGCAACGGCCGCTCGGTCTACAGCTTCTGCATGTGCCCAGGCGGCACCGTGGTCGCCGCCACCTCCGAGCCTGAGCGCGTGGTCACCAACGGCATGAGCCAGTATTCGCGCAACGAGCGCAACGCCAACGCCGGCATCGTCGTCGGCATCACTCCCGAGCAGGACTATCCGGATGGCCCGCTGGCCGGTGTGGAACTGCAGGAACGCCTGGAATCGCACGCCTACGTGCTCGGCGGGCGCAACTACGAGGCGCCCGGACAACTGGTCGGCGACTTCATAAAAGGCAAGCCGTCCACCGCCCTCGGCGAAGTGCAACCCTCCTACAAGCCGGGCGTGAAACTGGGCGATCTGGCGCCCTCGCTGCCGGACTTCGCCATCGAAGCCATCCGCGAGGCGCTGCCGGCCTTCGGCAAGCAGATCAAGGGCTTCGACCTGGCTGATGCGGTGCTCACCGGCATCGAGACACGCACCTCCTCGCCGGTGCGCATCACCCGTGGCGATGACCTGCAGAGCCTGAATCTCAAGGGGTTGTATCCGGCCGGTGAAGGTGCCGGCTACGCCGGCGGCATTCTTTCGGCTGGCGTCGACGGCATTCGCGTGGCCGAGGCCGTGGCCAAAGACATGCTTGGGTTGAATCGCTAAGCCCCTTCGTCTCACACACCCCGTAGGGTGGGTTAGCGGCGCCAAACCTGCGAATGTCTGATCACCGCCATCGTAGTGCGCCGCGTAACCCACCAGGCGATTGTCCTGCGCTGCGCCCATGGTGGGTTACGGCGCAACGGACTTTGCGGGCTCATCAAGATAGGTGACAGACGCCTAACCCACCCTACGGATCTCGGGCAGCCTAGT
>JBLUOL010000046.1:0-31801 GCA_048065775.1 Pseudomonas sp. GW6 | reverse complement strand
GGCGGTGGCCGTGGCCGACCGGCGCATGATGGTCGCATCACCTCGCTGGATCGCGACGAGCTGCCACGCGCCGAAGCGGCCGTGCGCAACCCGCGCGAAAAGCAGCCGATCATCGTGCACAAGGGCTCGCGCCTGGATCGTTTCCCCAGCGCCGAGCAGCTCGACGAACTGAGTAACAGCACTCGTCCACGCAGCGAGAAGCCGGCGCTGCTGACGCGTAACCGCGAAGAGTAAGCTGCCGCGCCAACGAAAACGCCACCCCATGGGGTGGCGTTTTCGTTATTGCCGCAGGCTGAACATGCGGGCACATCCGGTGGCCGCTAGCGGCCGCTCTCCTTACTTGCGGATGCCTTCGATCGAGATGATCAGCTCGACACTTTCCGAAGCCGGGCCGAGATCCATGGAAATGTCGAAGTCCTTCAGTTTCAGGGTGGTAGTGCCTTCGAAGCCGGCACGGTAGCCGCCCCACGGATCCTGGCCTTCACCGATGAACTTGGCAGCGATGACGACCGGCTTGGTCACGCCATTCAGGGTCAGGTTGCCGGTGACGTCAGCGGTGCCTTCACCGGTGGATTTGACCGAGGTGGATTCGAAGGTGGCGGTATCGTGCTTGCTGACATTGAGGAAGTCGGCACTGCGCAGGTGCTTGTCACGCTCGGCGTGATTGGTGTCGACGCTGGCGGTCTTCAGGGTCACGTTGACCTTGCTCGCCTCGGGGTTGGCAGCGTCATAGCTGAACGTACCGTCGAAATCCTTGAAGGTGCCGTACAGCCAGCTGTAGCCCAGGTGGCTGATCTTGAAGTTGACGAAGGCATGCTGGCCTTGCTTGTCGATGGCGTAGTCGGCGGCCATGGCCTGGCCGCCCATCAGGGCCGAGCCCAGAACCAGTGCAGCGAGGGCGTTCTTCAACATGGGGTGTTCTCCTTGCGAGGTTGTCGATCTAGATGGGCGTTGGCCCGGTTATGAAGTGCTTCAGCGCCCGAACATCCGCAGCAGGGTGCTGTCGCGGTCGATGAAATGGTGTTTGAGAGCGGCCAGGCCATGCAGGCCGGCGAAGATCACCAGCCCCCAGGCCAGGTATTCGTGGATCGTCCCGGCAATGTCTTCCTGTTGAGGTATGCCAGTCAGGGTTGCCGGTACGCTGAACAGGCCAAACACCTCGATCCCGCGGCCATCGGCGGTGGAAATCAGGTAGCCGGAGACCATCACACCGAACAGACCGAGATAGAGCACGCCATGACCCAGCTTGGAAGCCAGGCGTGTGAGCCGGCCATGGCTGGCCAGGGCTGCCGGCGCTGGGCTGCGCAGGCGCCACAACAGACGCAGCAACATCACGGCGAACAACAGGATGCCGATGCTCTTGTGCAGGTCAGGTGCACTCTGGCGCCACGGGTCGTAGTAGCTGAGCCCCACCATCCAGAAGCCGAGGCCGAACAGGCCAAAGACGACCAGCGCGACCGACCAGTGCAGCAGCACGCTGACCAGGCCATAACGAGCAGAGGTATTGCGCCATTGCATGAAGGACATCCGTCGAAAAGATTGAGCAAGCCTAACGGTAAACATATCGATTTAAAGCGGAAAATTTCGCTACGAAATATCGAGAAAAACGATATTTCTGCGACTCATGCTCCGAAGTGCGACCCATCATCACCGCACAGAGGCTAGAGCAGATTGGCCAGCTCCGCCGCCGCATCGGTGAGCAGGGGCTTGAAAGCCATCAACTGCTCGGCACTCACGCGAATCACCGGGGCGTGGACGAATAGGCACGCGAGCAGTACACCCTCGTCGTCCGCGACAGGAACCGAACAGGCCACCATGCCATCGACGAACTCCTCGTTATCCACCCCCATGCCTCGCTCGCAAGTGCGGTCGAGTTCGGCCTTCAACGCATCGAGGGTGCACAACGTATTGCGGGTCATGCGCGTCAACGGCAGCTTGCTGATGATCCGGTCGCGCTGCGCACGGGGAAAGGAAGACAGATAGAGCTTGCCGCTGGCCGTACACCAGATCGGCACCTGGCTACCTTCGGGCAGGTGGATCTGCAGCGGCCAGTTGGCGTGGACCCTGTCGGCGTAAACCATATCCAGCCCATGGGGAATGGAAATACCGCATGTTTCTCCGATCTTGCCGGCCAACTCATGCAAGATCGCCATGCGCTCGTTCTTGAAGCGCTGATTGCGCAGCACCGCCCACGCCAGGCCGTGCAGTTTCGCTCCAGGCCCCCACAGGCCGCGCAGGTCGACCTGCAGGAAACCATCGTCTTCCAGCTGCTGCAGCAGCCGGTGAATGCTCGGCTTGGGAATGTCCAGGTAATGGGCAATGTCCGCCGGCGCCATGGGCCGCTCCGCCACGGAAAGCATTTCGATGATTTCCAGCACTCGAGTAATCGAGGAGCCCTTTTCTTTTCTGTTGTCAGGCATTGCCCTGCTCGTCTCCGCTCTATTTCGCGCTGCGCCGGGATTTTAGACAAATCCTCAAGCAAGTCCATCGAGTGGCCCACCGAGAGAGGCTCCTTGCCGAGGGATTGACAAAGAAATTTCCATCAATAATAATCCGTTTCGTATCGTTATATAAAAATAATACGAACAAGGATGATAAAAATGTCTGGCTTACTCGGTATCGCCCTCTCCCTCGCGCTGCTCATCTACCTCGCCTATCGCGGCATCAACGTTCTTATCCTCGCCCCAATGCTCGCCTTGCTGGCCGTCCTGTGCAGCGGTGAAGGCGACCGCCTGCTCGGCACTTACACCCAGGTGTTCATGCAGAGCCTGGGCGGCTACATCATCAAGTACTTTCCGCTGTTCATGCTCGGCGCCATCTTCGGCAAGCTGATGGACGATTCCGGTTCGGCACAGGCCATCGCGTACTGGCTGATCCGCCAACTGGGCAGCCAGCGAGCGGTGCTTGCCATTGCCCTGGCGTGCGGCTTGCTGACCTATGGCGGCGTATCGCTGTTCGTTGTCGGGTTTGCGGTTTTTCCCATTGCCGCCGCTCTGTTTCGAGAGGCCCAGGTCCCAAAGCGCCTGATCCCTGGGGCGATTGCACTCGGTGCGCTGAGCTTCACGATGACGGCGTTACCCGGTACGCCGTCGATTCAGAACGCCATTCCCATGCCGTTTTTTGGCACCGATGCCTTTGCCGCCCCCATCCTCGGTCTGATTGGCGCGCTGATCATGTTCAGCGCTGGCATAAGCTGGCTGGAGTACCGTGCGCGTCAAGCCCGCCTGGCCGGTGAGGGATACGGTGAGCACGCACAGGAAAACGATGACCAGCAACGGTCAACGGCGCCATCGCTGACCGTCGCACTGCTGCCGATTCTGCTGGTGATCCTGGCCAACTTCTTCCTGAGCAAATACCTGTTGCCGATGCTCGACAGCAGCTATCTGGCCGAACCCAAGTACGGCGCTACCGAACTGAGCGCAGTGCTCGGCCTATGGTCGATCATCACATCCCTGGTCCTGGCCTGCGTGCTGCTGGTCCTGCTCAACTGGAACAAGTGGACAGATCTGAAGAACACCATCAACAAGGGCACGATGGGTTCCCTGCTGCCGATCTTCAACACCGCTTCAGAAGTGGGCTACGGCTCGGTCATCGCCTCGCTAGCGGCCTTCGTCGTGCTGCGCGAATTCATGGTCGGCCTGTCCCCGGACAACATCCTCATTTCCGAAGCCATCGTGGTCAACGTACTGGCCGGCATCACCGGTTCCGCCTCCGGCGGCCTGAGCATCGCGCTCAACACCATGGGCGACACCTATCTGCAACTCGCCCAGGCAGCCGGTATTTCCCCGGAGCTGTTGCACCGCGTCGCCAGCATGGCTTCCGGCGGCCTCGACACCCTGCCGCACAATGGTGCCGTGGTCACCCTGCTGGCCATCTGCGGCCTGACTCACCGCAGCTCCTATGCGGACATTTTCATGGTCACCATTCCACCGGCCATCGCCGGCCTGGCCGTGGTGATCACGCTCGGTACGCTGTTCGGCTCCTTCTGAGCCGGCAGATCACCCATCAACGTACGAACGGGAGATTCCCCATGGCCTCAATCATTCTGCCCCGCGTCCTCGAAGTCGGCTCGGGCGCCATCCAGAAGCTGCCCGAGCTGCTGGCCACCCTGGCCTGTCGCAAGCCGCTGATCATCACCGACAAGATGATGGTCAAGCTGGGCTACAGCGACCGCATCCAGACCCTGCTCGCAGCCAGCGGCATCGACAGCGAAGTGTTCGACGACACGGTTCCCGAGCCGACGGCGGCCTCCATCCAGGCCGGCGTCGACAAGGTCCGCCAGGGCGACTACGACGCCATCGTCGCGCTCGGTGGCGGCAGCCCGATCGACAGCGCCAAGGCGATTGCGATCCTCGGCAAGTTCGGCGGCGAGATCCGCGACTACCGCTTCCCGCGGCAGGTCAACGAAACCGGCCTGCCGATCATTGCCATCCCGACCACCGCCGGCACCGGTTCGGAAGCGACGCGCTTCACCATCATCACCGACGAAACCACGGACGAAAAACTGCTCTGCGTCGGCGTCGGTTTCATGCCGATTGCCGCGCTGGTCGACTTCGAGCTGACCCTCAGCCTTCCGGCTCGCACCACCGCCGATACCGGCATCGACGCCATGACCCATGCCATCGAAGCCTACGTCAGCAAGAAGGCCAGCCCCTACAGCGACCAGCAGGCGCTGGCCGCCATGCGCCTGATCGGCCCCAATCTGCGCCGCGCCTACCACGACGGCAGCGACCGCGAAGCGCGCGAGGCCATGATGCTCGGCTCTACCCTGGCCGGCATCGCTTTCTCCAACGCCTCGGTAGCGCTGGTGCACGGCATGAGCCGACCGATTGGCGCGTTCTTCCACGTACCACACGGGCTGTCCAACGCCATGCTGCTGCCAGCGGTCACCGCCTACTCGATCCCTGCGGCCCGTGAGCGCTATGCCGACTGCGCGCGCGCCCTGAGTTTCGCCAGCCAGCAGGACAGCGACGAGCAGGCCAACGAAAAGCTGCTCGCCACCCTGGTCGCCCTCAACGCCGAGCTGCAGGTGCCGACGCTCGCCGAATTCGGCGTGGGCCGGGAAAAGTTCTTCAACGTCGTACAGACCATGGCCGAGCAGGCCCTGGCCTCAGGCTCGCCGGGCAACAACCCGCGCGTGCCCAGCACCGAGGAAATGGTGCAGATCTACACCCGCCTGTGGGCCTGACCAACAACACCTTTAAACCGCCACGGGCCAACCACGCGCCCTGCCCCATCACTCTTCGAGGAAGCAAAACATGAGCATTGTCGGACACCTGATCAACGGCGAACTGCGCACCGATGCCAGCCGCACCCAGGACATCTTCAACCCGGCCACCGGCCTGGCGGAGAAACAACTCGCGCTGGCCCCCAAAGCGACCGTCGAAGAGGCCATCGCTGCAGCCGAGGCGGCCTTCCCGCAATGGCGCGACACCCCGCCGATCAAGCGCGCGCGGGTGATGTTCCGCTTCAAGGAGCTGCTCGAACAGCACGCCGATGAAATCTGCCGCCTGATCGGCCAGGAGCATGGCAAGATCGTGCATGACGCCGCAGGCGAGCTGCAGCGCGGCATCGAGAACGTCGAGTACGCCTGTGGCGCACCCGAGCTGCTCAAGGGCGAGCACAGCAAGAACGTCGGGCCGAACATCGACTCCTGGAGCGAATTCCAGCCGCTGGGCGTGGTCGCCGGCATCACCCCGTTCAACTTCCCGGTGATGGTGCCGCTGTGGATGTTCCCCATGGCCATCGTGTGCGGTAATACCTTCGTCCTCAAACCGTCCGAACGCGACCCGAGCTCGACCCTGCTGCTGGGCAAACTGCTGCACGAGGCCGGCCTGCCGGCAGGCGTGTTCAACATCGTCAACGGCGACAAGGAAGCCGTCGACACCCTGCTGCACGACTCGCGCGTGCAGGCCGTCAGCTTCGTCGGCTCGACCCCCATCGCCGAGTACATCTACGCCACTGCCAGCGCCAACGGCAAACGCTGCCAGGCACTGGGCGGCGCCAAGAACCACGCCATCGTGTTGCCCGATGCGGACATGGACAACGTGGTCAACTCCCTGCTGGGTGCGGCCTTCGGCTCGTCCGGCGAGCGTTGCATGGCGCTGTCGGTGGCCGTGGCAGTCGGCGACAAGGCCGCCGATGAGCTGATCAGCAAGATGCAGGAAGCCATCAAGAGCCTGAAAGTCGGCGCCTACGACGACAAGTCCAACGACTTCGGCCCGGTCATCACCCGCGAACACCAGGCCAGGGTCGTCGGCCATATCAGCAGCGCCGAAGCACAGGGCGCGACCGTCGTGGTCGATGGCCGCGATCCGCAGATCGACGGCTACGCCAACGGCTTCTTCGTCGGCGCCACCCTGATCGACCACGTCACCACCGACATGGACAGCTACAAGGCCGAGATCTTCGGCCCCGTGCTGCAGGTCGTGCGCGTCTCGACCATGCGTGAGGCCATGGACATCATCGATGCCCACGAGTACGGCAACGGCACCTGCATCTATACCCGCGACGGCGAGGCCGCCCGCTACTTCAGCGACCACATCAAGGTCGGCATGGTCGGCATCAACGTGCCGCTGCCGGTTCCGGTGGCGTACCACAGCTTCGGCGGCTGGAAGCGCTCGCTGTTCGGCGACCTGCACGCCTACGGCCCGGACGCCGTGCGTTTCTACACCAGGCGCAAGACCGTCACCCAGCGCTGGCCGTCGGCCAACGTGCGTGAGGGCGCGGAGTTCTCCATGCCGACCATGAAGTAAACGCAGCGCAGCAGAACGACGAAACCCCGGCCCCAAGCAGCCGGGGTTTTGTTTTTGCGCCGCAGTTGGCCGCTCACCTGCCGCATAGCGAATCGGCCAATGGACTTGAAGGCGGGCGCGCGAAGCCTGAAGCTGTCGGACTGACAATCGGGAGAGAGCAGCGATGAGCCTCAACGACCACTGGATGCAACGCGACCTCGACGTGTTGTGGCACCCCTGCACCCAGATGAAGGATCACGAGCGCCTGCCACTGGTGGCGATTCGCAAGGCCTCAGGCGTATGGCTGGAGGACTTCGACGGCAAGCGCTACCTGGACGCGGTCAGCTCCTGGTGGGTTAATGTCTTCGGCCACGCCAACCCACGCATCAACGCGCGCATTCGCGATCAGTTGGATAGTCTCGAGCACGTGATGCTCGCCGGTTTTACCCACCAACCGGTCATCGAGCTGTCCGAGCGCCTGGTGCAGATCACCCCGGCTGGCCTGACCAAGGTGTTCTACGCCGACAACGGTTCCTCAGGCATCGAAGTGGCGCTGAAGATGAGCTTTCACTACTGGCTCAACAGCGGCCAGGCAAGCAAGAAGCGCTTCGTCACCCTGAGCAACAGCTATCACGGCGAAACGGTCGCAGCGATGTCGGTGGGCGACGTGTCGCTGTTCACCGACACCTATAAACCCCTGCTGCTCGACACTATCAAGGTGCCCAGCCCGGACTGCTACCTGCGCCCCGAAGGCGTGAGCTGGGAGGAACACTCGCGCCTCATGTTCGCCCATATGGAACAGACCCTGGCCGAGCATCATCATGAGGTCGCAGCAGTGATCGTCGAGCCGTTGATCCAGGGCGCCGGCGGCATGCGCATGTACCACCCGATCTACCTCAGGCTTTTGCGCGAGGCCTGCGACCGCTATGGCGTGCACCTGATCCATGACGAGATTGCCGTCGGCTTCGGCCGCACCGGCACGATGTTCGCCTGCGAGCAGGCCGGCATCACCCCGGATTTCCTGGTGTTGTCCAAGGCACTGACCGGTGGCTACCTGCCGATGGCTGCGGTGCTGACCACCGATGAGGTCTACAGCGCGTTCTACGACGACTACGCCACGCTGCGTGCCTTTCTCCACTCGCACACCTACACCGGCAACCCGCTGGCCTGCGCCGCCGCGCTGGCGACGCTGGACATCTTCCGTGACGACGATGTGATCGAACGCAACAAGGCCCTGGCGGCGCGTATGGCCAGCGCCACTGCGCACCTGGCCGATCACCCGCATGTCGCCGAAGTGCGCCAGACCGGCATGGCTCTGGCCATCGAGATGGTGCAGGACAAGGCCAGCAAGGCAGCCTACCCATGGCAGGAGCGGCGCGGCCTGCACGTCTACCAGCATGCACTGGAGCGCGGCGCGCTGCTGCGCCCACTGGGTAGCGTGGTGTATTTCCTGCCGCCCTATGTCATCACACCCGAGGAGATCGATTTCCTCGCCGAGGTGGCCAGCGAGGGCATCGATATCGCCACCCGAGAGTCAATCAGCGTGGCAGTGGACAACCGTTACCCCGATCATCGCGATCCGGGCTGACTCAGGAGCGGTGCGCACAGCGCACCCTACAGCTAGAATTCGCGCCTCTGCTCAAGGTTGATACGTCATGCGCCTGTCCCGCTTCTTTATCGATGCCCCGCTCTCCCTCGGTCAACACGACTTGCCCGAAGCGCAGGCCCATTACATCGGCCGCGTGCTACGCCATGCGGTGGGCGATGCCGTGCAGCTGTTCGACGGCAGCGGCCACGAATACCTCGGTGAGCTGATCGAGGTGGGCAAGAAGAGTGTGCGTGTCGAGCTGCGCGAGTCTATCGCCGGGCTGAGCGAATCGCCGCTGCGCATCCATCTGGGCCAGGGCCTGTCGCGCGGCGAGCGCATGGACTGGGCGATCCAGAAAGCCACCGAGCTGGGCGCCAGCGAAATCACCCCGATCGTCTCCGCGCGCTGCGAGGTACGCCTGAAGGACGAGCGCGCCGACAAGCGCATGACCCATTGGCGTCAGGTGGCGATCAGCGCCTGCGAACAGTGCGGCCGCTCGGTACTACCGGTGATCCATGCACCGCTGGAGCTGGACACCTGGTTGCAGCAGATCGAAGCCGATCTGAAGCTGGTGCTGCACCCGGTTGCAGCCCCCCTGCAAAGCCACGACAAACCGAATAGCCTGGCCTTTCTCATCGGCCCTGAAGGCGGTTTGAGCGATGCCGAAGTCGACCAGGCCAAGGCTGCAGGCTTCCACGCCGCCCGTCTGGGCCCACGCGTTCTGCGCACGGAAACGGCACCCGTGGTGGCCTTGAGCGTTGCCCAACAGCTCTGGGGCGACCTGCAGGCATAAGAATGTCGCTTGGACGTAACAAAATGTGATTTCAAGAGATTGCAAGATCGACAGTCTTTGTCATGCTCTTCGCGCCGCATGCGCGGGCCGTTCACCAACGAACTGCGCACGGCCGAGGCCGACGCCCGTTAGCGTCGGTTCTCTTCCAATAACAAACAACGGGCCTCGGCACCGCCCAAAAAGCGACCGCATGCCCAGGAGCATTGCATGAACGAACTGGTCTCGACCCTAAACGGTCTGGTCTGGAGCCCGGCGCTGATTTATCTATGTCTCGGCGTTGGTCTCTACTTCTCTCTGCGCGGCCGCTTTCTCCAGGTTCGCCACTTCAAAGAAATGATTCGCCTGATGTTCACCGGCAAGACCGATGAGCATGGCATCACCTCCTTCCAGGCCCTGACCATGACCCTCGCCGGTCGCGTCGGTACCGGCAACATTGCTGGTGTGGCTACCGCCATCACCTTCGGTGGTCCGGGTGCCGTGTTCTGGATGTGGATGGTGGCCTTCCTGGGTGCCAGCTCGGCATTCGTCGAGTCCACCCTCGGCCAGGTGTACAAGGAAAAGCTCAACGGTGAATACCGTGGTGGCCCGGCCTTCTACATCGAGCGCGGCCTGGGTCTGAAGTGGTATGCCTGGCTGTTCGCCATCGTCACCGTGTTCGCCACAGGCCTGCTGCTGCCGGGCGTTCAGGCCAACTCCATTGCCTCCAGTGCGCAAACCGCGTTCGGTATTGACCCGAACGTCACCGCAGCGGTGCTGGCCATACTGATCGGCCTGATCATCTTCGGTGGCGTCAAGCGTATCGCCCACTTCACCCAGGTAGTCGTACCGTTCATGGCGCTGGGCTACATTCTGGTCGCCCTGGTCATCATCCTACTGAACATCGAGAAGCTGCCGGAAGTCGTGCTGCTGATCGTCAAGAGCGCATTCGGCCTCGAGGCCGGTTTCGGCGCCATCGTCGGCATGGCCATCCAGTGGGGCGTCAAGCGTGGTGTGTATTCCAACGAAGCCGGCCAGGGTACTGGTCCGCACGCTTCGTCCGCCGCTGCCGTCAGCCACCCGGCCAAGCAAGGTCTGGTACAGGGCTTCTCGGTCTATATCGACACCCTGTTTGTCTGCTCCGCCACCGCCTTCATGCTGCTGATCACCGGTCAGTACAACGTGCAGGCGCCTGATGGCAGCGCGCTGTTCACCGGTATCGCCGGCGTAGCCGCAGGTCCGGGCTACGTACAGACCGCGATGGAAAACATGATGCCCGGCTTCGGCAACGCCTTCGTTGCCATTGCCCTGTTCTTCTTCGCCTTCACCACCATCCTGGCGTACTACTACATCGCCGAAACCAACATTGCCTACATCAACCGCAAGGTGAAGCGCCCCATCCTCACCCTGCTGCTGAAATTCGGCATCATCGCGGCCACCGTGTACGGCACCGTGCATACCGCTACGTTCGCCTGGGATCTGGGTGACCTCGGTGTGGGCCTGATGGCCTGGCTGAACATCATCGCCATCCTGCTCATGCACAAGGTCGCTTATAAGTGCCTGAAGGATTACGAGCAGCAGTTGGACGAGGGCAAAGACCCGGTCTTCCACCCCGAGAAGCTTGGCATCACCAATGCCGACTACTGGGATCAGGCTCCGTCTAAAGACGACAACCTGACTGCAGAGAAGTCCGAAGCGCAGCAACCACAGCGCTGATCACCTCAAGGCAGTAACGAAAAAGCCCCGGCCAGTGCCGGGGCTTTTTCATGGGCGATGCGCTCGCGCTGGGTTATTTCAGATGAGGCCAGCATCGGCGAGCAGTTGCTCCAGTGCCGCCAGATCAGGAATCCGCACCACGTCGTCACCGACGCGCGCAGCCCCAAGCTCCAGCGGCGCCAGCTCGACATCCGCCGCCGCCAGGTCGCTGCCGACCTTCAGCGAGCGCGGAATACCCTGCACCAGCAAGGCGATGAACTTGACCTTGGGACGACCGCCCAGGGCATTGATCACCGCAACGCGAGCGCCACTGGCAACCTGTGCCTGGCCACCACTGGCGGCCTCGAAGGAGAGCAGCGGCAGGCGCAGGTCACGCCAGGCGATCTGGCCGAGAAACCAGTCGGGAGTACCTTCGGTCGTCTGCGGCGCGCGATAGGGAATCAGTTCCGCCACCGCCACGTTGGGCAGCAGCAAAGTGCGGTCGGCCAGCGGCACCAGCAAGCCGGTGAGGCTGGCGGCGCTGTTCTGGGTGGCGACGGCTTGGCTCATTGAAACGTCCTCAACTGCAATGTTCGGCGAGGTGATTGACCAGGGCCACGGCCAACTCACGCGGGTCGGCACTAAAACTGCTGTAGCCGCCCTCGCGCAGGCTGTCGGGCATGCTCGGGCTGGCGCAACTGTCGGCGCGCTGGGTCCAGATCAAGCCACCCTGGCGTTTGACGTAAGCGGCAGCGGCACTGCCATCGCTGCCCATGCCGCTGAACGCGATCACACCGCACAGGCCGCCGAATTGCTGCGCCAGATTGAGCATCATCTGATCGATGGAAGGGCTGTAGGGCTCAGGCCAACCGCGTTCGGTAATCTGCATCGCACCGTCTTCGGCAAAGCCCAGCTCGTTGCTGATCGGCACCACCACCACTTCACCGCACCGCACCGGATCACCATGACGTGCCGAGTTGACGTGCCACTGGCTATGTCGACCCACCGCCTGCGGCAGGGCCGCCTCGAAACTGGCATCGATGTGCTGGGCGTAGATGAAGCCGATGGGCAAGCCACCCGGCAGGGCGTCTAGAAATGCCTTGACCGCTGCCGGGCCGCCCAACGAGGCTGCCAGCAACCAGACCTGGCGTGCCGGCTCGCCAGCTTTAAGCGGCGTATTGGCCAATGCTTGCGGCAGCTCCAGACGCGCTGGACGCTGCGCTTCATCGAGCAGTGCCTGCAGGCTGGGCCCGACCGCCTGAGTCGGATCACCGACCAGGCGCTTGAGTTTGCCGAACAGGCTGCGCTCCCAGCGTGGATAGTTCTCCGAGTGACGCTCGGGCGCATGCCCCTCGCCGAACAGCACGGGGGCACTGGCACGCTCGAGCAGGCTGTCGACCAGCGGCGAATCTTCCGACTGAGCCAGGTCCACTAACCACAGGTCGGTTTCGCAGGCTGCCAGTTGCTCCTCGTCGAGCCGCGCCGGGTCGCTGTTGAGCACTACCTGATAACCGCCACCGGCCAATGCCTGCTGCAACACATGGCGCTGCAACGAGGTGTCGGCGATTACTGCAATGCGCGCGGAGGTTTTGTCTGTCATGTCCGTTTGACCCGATGGCTATCCACCAACTGAGCGATGGTCTCGAGCAGCAAGGACTCCTGATAGGGCTTGCCGAGGTATTGGTTGACGCCGATGGACATGGCCCGCTCGCGGTGCTTCTCGCCGGTACGCGAGGTGATCATGATGATCGGCAGGTCCTTCAGGCGCTCGTCGTGGCGCACCAGCGTGGCCACCTCGAAGCCATCCATGCGCGGCATTTCGATGTCCAGCAGCATGATGTCAGGCTTGTGTTCCTGGAGCTGAGCAATAGCGTCGACCCCGTCCTTGGCGGTGACCACGTTCATGCCATTACGCTCGAGTAAACGGCTGGTGACCTTGCGCACGGTGACCGAGTCGTCGACCACCATGACCAGCGTCGGACGGTCGATCTCCACCTCTTCGCTGGCCGAAGCCTGACGCGAAGCCAGGCGCGGCGTCAGCTGATTCTGCAGATGCGCATGCAGCACACGAATGGTCGCCAGCAGATCGAGAATCACCACCACGCGGCCGTCACCGAGGATGGTCGCACCGGAGATCCCGTGCACCCCGGCGAACTGCGGGCCGAGGCTCTTCACCACGATCTCGCGCGAACCGGCCAGGCTGTCTACCTGCACCGCCACGGCGTGCTCGCTGGAACGCACCAGAATCACCGGCAGCGGCAGGCTCTGACCCACCAGTTTGGGATGCTGGCCATTGTTCAGCAGATCGCCCAGGTACTTCAGCTCGTAGGCCTGCCCGGCGTATTCGAAGCGCGGCGCGTCAGGCGCGTAATAGGCCTCCAGCTCGAACGGCGACACCCGCACGATACCTTCGATGGTGTTCAGCGGGATGGCGTAGAGGTCTTCGCCGGAGTACACCATCAGTGCACGGTTGACCGACACGGTGAATGGCAGGCGAATGGTGAAGCGCGTGCCCTGGCCCAGCGTCGAGTCGATGCTCATCGCACCGCCGAGCTGCTTGACCTCCGAGTGCACCACGTCCATGCCGACACCACGGCCGGAAATCTGCGTGACCTTCTCGGCAGTGGAGAAACCCGCCTCAAGAATGAACTGCAGGATTTCGTGATCGCTCAGGTCGCTGTCGGCGTCCATCAGCCCACGCTCGATGGCCTTGCGCCGCACGGCTTCCAGGCGAATACCACCGCCGTCATCGTCCAGGGTAAGAACGATATCGCCGCCCTCACGACCGAGATTGAGGCGGATGGTGCCGGTCTCCGACTTGCCAGCCGCGCGACGCACATCGCTCAGCTCGATGCCGTGATCGACGGCGTTACGCAGCATATGTTCCAGCGGCGCGACGATGCGCTCGAGCACCGTGCGGTCCATTTCCCCTTCGGCGTTGCCGACGACGAACTCCACCTGCTTGCCCAATTCGCCTGCAACCTGGCGCACGATGCGACGCAGACGCGGCACCAGGCGGTCGAACGGCACCATGCGGGTGCGCATCAGACCTTCCTGCAGCTCGGTGTTGACCCGCGCCTGTTGCAGCAACAGGGTCTCGGCGTCGCGGTTCTTCGCCGCCAGGGTTTCCTTCAGATCGAGCAAGTCGGAGGCCGATTCGAACAGCGCGCGCGAGAGCTGCTGCAGTTGCGAGTGGCGGTCCATCTCCAGCGGGTCGAAATCTTCATAACCGGCGCGCTCGGCCTCAGCCTGGTAGCGGCTGAGAATTTGCGCCTGGGTCTCGGTATCGAGACGACGCAGCTGGTCACGTACCCGGTCGATGGTCGCTTCCATCTCGCTCAGAGTGAAACCGACATCGCTCACCTGTTGCTCGACACGTCCGCGGAAGATCGACGTCTCACCGGCCAGGTTGACCAGGCCTTCGAGCAGCTCGGCTGGCACCTTGACCAGCTCCTGTGGCGCACGGCGGGACGCTGCCTCCAGTGCGGCCTCCTGCGCACGCTGTACGAACGGCAGCACCTTCGGCGCCTGCAACTGGCTTGGCACGTCACTGGCAGCAACGATCGGGTTGAGCAGATTGCTCACAGGCGCTGCCGCTGGCTCGACCTCGGCATCGGCCGCCACCGGCTCATCACCGAGACTGGCGCTAAGACGCTGGCGCAGTACGTCGAGCTCATTCTGCAGCCCTTCGAAACCGGACTGCACGTCGAGCAACAGGCTCTCCGGCCAGGGGGCGCCCTGCAGCAGAGCCTCGCTGAGATGTTGTTCCAGGTCGTGGCTCAGATCGCCAAGGCGTTTCTGCCCAGCCAGACGCGCACCACCCTTGAGGGTGTGCAGCGTGCGCAGCATTTCGTCGATGGCGCTGACATCATCGCGCTGTTCTTCCCAGCGCCCGATCGACACCTCCATCGCCTCGAGCAGGTCATCGCCTTCTTCGAGGAAGATATCGAGGATGTCGCTGTCAGCCTCTTCGGCTTCATCGCTCTCGACCACCGCCCTGAGCTGTACCGCCGACGGCATGCTCAGTTGCTCGTCAGGGTTGGCACGAAAGCGTTTGATCGTCTCGATCAGGGCATGGCCCTGCGGCACCGCCCGCTTATCTCGCACGGCCTCGAGCATCTCGGCCAGGCGGTCATGACAGGCCTGCAACAGGGTGAACAGCTCCTGGCTAGCCCGCAGGCGACCACCGCCGAGCCCCTCGTACAGGAATTCCAGCTCGTGAGCCAAATCGCCGATTTCACGAATTTCAGCCATGCGCGCACCACCCTTGAGGGTGTGCAGGTCACGCTGCAGGGCTTCCAGCTCCAGACTGTTGTCGACATCGCCCATCCAGCGCTGCAGCGCGGCGCCGGCGCTGTCGATGATGTCGAAACCTTCCTCGAGGAAGATTTCGACCAGTTCAGGATCACGCTCTTCATGCCAGTTGGCCAGCGTCGTACCTTGCGGCTCGGGCTCGGCAACAGGCATTTCGTCTTCGGGTACTACCAGCTCGACTTCGTCGATCAGCGGCAACACTGCCTCTGGCTCTGCCTGTGGCACTTCGTCGAGCACGATTTCGTCTTCGACCAGCGCCAGGGGCGGCAGCCCGAAGCTATCCGGCTCCACCACCTTGATCGGCTCGACGAGTTCGTCGTCCAGCTCCGGCTCAACCTGGGCGACAGCCGCCGACAGGCTCTGCGGCGTACCGCCCTGGCGGAACTGACGAATTGCCTGAATCAGGTCGTCACCAGAGACCAACGGCAGTCGGGCCTGCAACTGATCGAGCATCTGCGCCAGGCGATCATGGCTTTGCTGCAGCAGATTGCCCAGCGCCGGCGAATGGTTGTAACGGCGATCGACCAAACCCTCGTAGAGCGACTCAAGTTCGTGGCCAAGATCACCAATCGGGCGAATCGCGGCCATGCGTGCACCACCCTTGAGGGTGTGCAGGTCGCGCTGCAGCGAGGACAGCGGCATGGTGTTGTCCGGTTCACTGAGCCAGCGCTCCAGCGCCTGACCAGCGCTATCGAGAATATCCACAGCCTCTTCGAGGAAGATCTCGACCATTTCCTCATCGAGATCGGCGTCGACAGGGCTGAAGCCCAGCTCGGCCTCGGACTGCGACTCCAGATCAATGTCTTCGGCGACGTCCGGTTCGGCGGGTGCCTCTTGCCACAGCACCGGCTCAGCCTCGGCTTCTTGTTCCAGCTCGGCAGTGGCCTGGTCCAACTCGATGACTTCCAGCCCTTCGACGCCAGGCGTGAGCAAGGCCAAGGTATGCGGATCGATGGCTTCGCTCAGCAGATCACGTAGCGCCTGCACCCGCTCGGGTTGCGGGGTGACCTGCAAGGCCGCAGCGACCTGATCCATCATCCCGATCAGCGCTTCGTGGGCCTTCTCCGCCTCGTCGAAGAAGCGCTCGCTGACCGCCAGACTGCCTTCTTCGACGGCGCCATAAAGATCCAGCAGGGCTTCGCAAAGTTCGTCGATCTGCGGCAGCTCGGCCATTTCGGCGCCACGGCCGAGGGTCGTCAGTTCCTCCAGCAGCGCAGACAGCTCCTGGCGCTCGGACGGATGCTCACGCCATTTGCGTAGCAGGTCCTCGGCGTCCAGCAAGATATCCATGCCTTCGGCGAGGAAGATGCTGATCATCTGCGGGTCGCGACTTTCGCCGCTCTGCGCCATACGCTCGTCTTCGGCACTGGCGAGACGCTCCTGATGCAGCGCCTGGACGCGAGCAAGAAGTGCCTCTGCGCCAGGAATGGGTGCCAGAGGCTGGGTCTCGAGATTGTCGAGACCGATACGGAACACGCCCTCGGCGCTGCTCAACAGCTCGGCAGCCGCCAGATCCACCTGGATCAGGTTGGTCTTGAACTCCTTGACCAGCTTTTCCAGCGGCGCAGCGATTTCTGCCACCGGCAGGATGCCGGCCATATAGGCACTGCCCTTGAGGGTGTGCAGTGCACGCTGCAGGTCGTCGGTGACTGGCTGCGGCAGCTCCTGGGCGCAATCAGCGAGAAAGCCCACCAGGGTATCCAGATGGGTTTCCGCCTCGTTGCGGAAGATTTCCAGCAACTGTGGGTCAAGGGGCTCACCATTGAGGGACTCGCTATCGAGCGGTTGGTCGGTGACCGACTCGACCTGCTCGACGACCTCGGTAGCGTCGTCAACGCCCACGGGCTCGGCTACCTGCTGGGCGGCCGGGGCGTCAGATTTTGGGGGCGTCAGCCCCTTGGCCAGGGCATGCGCGGTGGCCGCCAGCAGATCGACATCGTCGCGCTGACGCTGCGCCTTGGCGGCAAACTCGTCGACCAGCGCCGGCATCAGGGCCACGACATCGAGTACCACCTGCTGCACAGGCGCGTTCGGCTCGATGCTGCGGTCCAGCACGCGGTTGAGCAGGTTCTCGATGGACCAGCCCAGCTCACCGATGATCAGCGCGCGAACCATGCGCCCGCTGCCCTTGAGCGTGTGGAAGGCACGACGAACTTCGATCAGCGCGTCCTTGTTGTCGGTATCGGCCTGCCACTGCGGCAGGTACTCACCGATGGTTTCCAGCACTTCGCCGACTTCTTCGATGAAGACTTCCAGCAGCTCTTCGTCCACCGGCTCTTCGTCGGCAGGCGGCGGCAGCAGGCTCGGCGGCACGTCGGCAGCAGGTGGGTTGATAGCCTGTACCGGAGCGGCCATGACATCGGCCATCGACAGCGGCTTCTCCGCTGCCGGTTCATCCGGCAGTTCCTGCACCTGCGGTGCGCTGGGCAGCTCGACTTCCGGTAGTTCCAGATCGGCCAGTTCCAGCTCATCCCACTGCGCCGGCTCGGCGAGTTGATCCAGACTCAGCTCTTCGAGCTCAAGCTCCGGCTCGGCGTCAAGCAGCGGTGCGGCAACAGTCTCTTCGTCCTGCAGGGCGGGTAGCTCTTCAAGCTCGTCCAGCTCGAAGGTAAAGCTGTCGGCAGTCTCACGGGCGCCCGACTGCTCGGGCTCAGCGTCCAGCAGTTGCATATCCGCAACCTCATCGCTGGACGGCTCGACTACATCGAAGTTCAGCGCCTCGGTCTCGGCCAGGGGCTCTTCGAGTTGTTCGTCTTCGGCGCCCAGCAGCTCGATTTCCTGCAGCGGGTCAGCCAGCGGTGCCAGGGTTTCTTCCTGCGGCTCGACACGGTCGAGGATCGACGGTTTTTCCTTGAGCGGGTAACCCAGGGTTTCCAGGCTTTCCTCGGCAACGTCGAGAATCAGATCGCCCTGCGTGCCATGGTCCTCGGACAGCCGCTCGAGGTAGTACTCGACGCTGGTGATGGCATCGGCCAGGGTGTCCAGGCTCTGCCAGTTGGGCACGGCCTTGCGCGCCAGCAGCTGTTCCTGAATGTAGCGATTGCAGGCATTGAGCAGGTCGGCAGCGCGTTGCAGCGGGATCATCGCCAGGCCACCACGGACCTGGGTCAGCAGTTCGGGCACACGGGCCAGGTGCTCGTGGTTCCACTGCGAGGCGATGAACTCGATGATCGCGTCCTTGGCCTGCTCCAGGCCATTGCGCGCTTCCTTGATGACAAGCTGGTGGATCTGCGCCACGTCGGTGGTCGGCAGATGGCTCTGTTCGTTCGGGCCGTCGTCGCTCGGGCCGACCATGCCGGCCAGCGTTGCCTCGACATAGAGCAGCGCGCCAGCGACGTCCATCAGCACCGCATCGTTCGGCTCGCGCTGACCGAGAGACAGGCCATGGATGACGTCGATCTGATCGAGAATGACCTTGCGCGGCTGACCGAAGCCAAGCACCGCGAGGGTATCGGCGATCTGCTTGAGTGGTGCAAGCAGGGCGTCCAGCTCACCGGGCTGGCTACGATCACTGCGCACGAACAGATCGAGGCTGTCCTTGACCCGCACCAGTTCCTCGCACAGCGCGGCGACCACCGAACGCATGGCGTCACGGTCTGGCCCGGCCAGGCGAGCACGTTCCTCGTCCACCACCTCATTGTCAGGCAGTGCTTCGTCGAGGCGATACTGCTCCTTCAGCGCACGAATGCGTGGGGACTGTGCCGGCGCCTTGGCGACGTAGAACAGCAGGTTCTTGGTCAGCTCATCGGGCGCAGACTGGTTGATGCCATCGGCGCCCTGTTCGACCAGGCGCTTGAGCTCCTTATCGACCTGACGCAGCAGGGTACGCACCGACGTGCCGTTGACCACGCTGCCGTTGGCCAGACCTTCGACCATGCCGGAAGCGATCTGCCACAGGCCGCCCAGCGGGGCGTCCTTGCACAGTGTTTCCAGGCGCGCGAAGACGCGCGCCATATAACCCAGATTGGTCGCCAGCTCCTGATTGCGGATCACGCCGACCAGGGCCATTTGCAGCATCTGCCGCAGTTTGCGCAACAGCACGGGAAGCTCGGCGGTACGCAGGCGCGCCAGGCTGTCGGATGGCAGCGCCGGCAGGCGCGCGGACATGTCCGGGGAAAAAAGGCTGGTTTCCGACAGCAGCTTCTCGCCACGGGCGGCACGCAGGTCGTTGAGCAGCGGCAGCACGACCATGGGCAGGTCGCGGCGAGCGGTCTGGATGCGGTCGAGGTACACCGGCAGTTGCAGGATGGCCTGCATCAGCACTTCCAGGGCTTCGCCCTGATTGGCTACGCGACCTTCCATCAACGCCTTGGCCAACTGTTCCATTTCTTCGGCGAGCAACGCGGCGCCGTAGAATTCGACCATCTGCAAGGTGCCGTGAACCTGGTGCACGTAGGTCAGGCAGAAGCGCATGCGCGTAGGGTCCTGCGGGTTCTCGACGAACGCCTCCAGGGCTTGCCGCGCCTGCTTCAGGGTTTCCCCGATCTCGCCTTTGACCCACTCCAGGGCGACATAATCATGCCGATCACCCATAGCCACTCCACTCATAAACTTGGCCTTATCCCTTGCGGGTAAACGCCAGAACTCGCTCGTCGGCCACCGGCACCAGTTGCGGGTGCTGCCAACCGGCTACTTCGCCCACGCCCACGACCAGCAGGCCACCCGGCGCCAGGCTTTCGGCCAGGCGATTGAGGATGTCGCGGCGACGCCAGCGGCGGAAATAGATCAGCAAGTTCTGACAGAAAATCACATCCATGCCGGACATCGGCGCCTTGGCCAGTTCCAGCACATTGAGCTTGGCGCAGCACACACGCGCAGCCAGGCTCGGTACTACCTTGAAGCGTCCATCGGCCTGTGCGAGAAAGTAGCGCTCGCGCAGCTCGTCACTCACCTGCTCCAGGCGTCGCACCGAATAACACGCCTCGCGTGCCTTGCTCAGTGCGCCCTGACTGATATCCGTGCCGGTTACCGCGAAATGCTCGGGCAACTCGCTGCCTTGAAGCGCATCCGCGGCCTGAATCGCCAGCGAGTAAGGCTCTTCACCACTGGAGCAACCCACGCTCCAGAACTCCCAGGGTTTGCCCAGCCCCGCCGCCAGACGCTCCTGCAGGTACTGCGAGAGCACCTCGAAGGACGGCGGGTGGCGGAAGAAGCGAGTTTCCTGCACGGTCAGACGATCCAGCAGGGTCGACCACTCCACCGCGCCACGCGGCCCGTCGGTGACCTGGCGGTAATAGCTGGCGTAATCCGTGACGCCCAGTTCGCGCATGCGCGCACTCAGATTGGTCTGCAGAAAGGCGCGCCGCTGCTCGCTGATCACCACACCGGTACGCGCTTCGAGCAACGTCTGCCAGTCGTGAAAATCGGCTTGCGACATATCCGCCACCGGGCGCAATGCCCAAACGCCCGCTGACTGCATACCTTCGCCCTGAGTCATGGCTATGTAGCGAAGGCTGCCGCCAGCCTCCGCACTCCTTTATCAGGCGTCTGGCAGGGTGAAACCGGACACCGACTTGCGCATCTCACTGGCCATCTTGGCCAGGTTACCAATGCTCTTGGCGGTGGCGGTGGTACCCGAGGACGTCTGCGAGGTGATCTCCTGGATCACGTTCATGGTGTTGGAAATGTGGCCGGCCGAAGAGGCCTGCTGACGCGCGGCGTTGGAAATGTTCTGGATGAGGGCCGCGAGGGTCTTCGATACCTTCTCGATCTCTTCCAGTGCCACCCCGGCGTCCTGCGCCAGGCGGGCACCGCGCACCACTTCGGAAGTCGTCTGCTCCATGGAGATAACGGCTTCGTTGGTGTCGGTCTGAATGGTTTTTACCAGCGCCTCGATCTGCTTGGTCGCCGCCGAGGAACGTTCTGCGAGGCGTTGTACCTCGTCCGCTACCACGGCGAAGCCGCGGCCCGCATCACCGGCCATGGAGGCCTGGATCGCGGCGTTCAGTGCGAGGATGTTGGTCTGGTCGGCAATGTCGTTAATCAGGCTAACGATGTCACCAATCTCCTGGGACGATTCACCGAGGCGCTTGATCCGCTTCGAAGTGTCCTGGATCTGCTCACGGATGTTATCCATACCGGTGATGGTGTTGTGTACGACTTCGTTACCTTTGTTGGCGATGGCTACGGAACGTTCCGCTACCGCGGAGGATTCCGAGGCGTTCGCCGATACCTGGTCAATCGACACGGCCATTTCGTTGATCGCCGCGGAGGCGCCGGCAATTTCCTGCGCCTGGTGCTCGGAAGCTTCCGCCAGGTGCATCGCCGTGGCCTGGGTTTCCTGGGCAGCACCGGCTACCTGAACGGCGGTCAGGTTGATCGTGGCTACCAGGTCGCGCAGCTGGTCGATGGAGTAGTTGATGGAGTCGGCGATGGCACCGGTGAAGTCTTCGGTTACCGTCGCGGCCACGGTCAGGTCACCGTCGGCGAGGTCGGCGATTTCGTCGAGCAGACGCAGAATCGCGGCCTGGTTACGCTCGTTCTTCTCGGCGGTCTCGGCCAGACGGCGGTTGGTTTCACGCACCATCACCAGACCGATGAGGATGATCGCACCCAGCGCCAGGCCACCCAGCACGTAGCCGAACAGGGTGTTGATGGCACGGCCCGAGGCCAGGTTCTCAAAGCCGACGGCGAGTTCGGAGGCCTTGTCCAGCAGGGTCTGCGACACGGTGAAGATCGAGTTCGCCGATTCACGTACCTGGAACAGTTCCGGCGAGGTTTCGAGAATCTCGTCCACGGAGCCGGATACGAATTCGAACAGCTCGGAAATCTCGGCCAGACGTTCGAGGGCTTCCTCGTCGGTCACCTGGCTGATTTCCATCGCCGCGTTGCCTTCGAGCATTGCAGCCAGTACACGGCCGAACAGGCTGGCGTCACGACCAAACATGTCGGCGGCCTGTACCGAGTCTTCGTCACCGGCCAGTACCTTGTTCACCGAGCCGAGAATACGCTCGGCCAACAGCGACTGGCGCTGGGCTACAGAAACCTGGGCAGCCGGCGCACCGCTTTCCAGCAGGATGTCGACCACTTCCTCGTACTCGACCTGCAACTGCGGGATGGTTTCCGCCAGGGTGGCGGCTACCTGGTGCAGGGACAGTACGGTCTGCTCACTGGCCAGAATGGCGTCGGTATTCTGCCGCAGGCTATCCCAGTCCTGCTGCACCGCTGCCATCTGCGCCTGCACCGACGCGGGCGCCGACGGCAAGCCACTGCTGGCATCACCATCGGTCAGATACCCCCAGCGCAGCTGGAAGTCGTTGCGCGCGTCACGCAACAGGCCGAACGCTTCGGCTTTACCTGCCGCAGCTTCCGTGGCGTTCTTGGCGATACGCTGGGACAGTACGCGCAGCTCACCGGAGTGGCTGATGTACTCGGTATCGTAGTTGGACTGGGTGTTGATGTAGGCGAAGTTCGCGAACAACAGCACGATGGAAACGATCAGCACGACGAATAGCGTCGCGATCAGCGTGCTACTGCGCGCCCCGACCAACAAATTACCTGCATTGAATTTTTTCATTTTCTGGCCCCCGCCTGGACCGACCGCACTACGGTTCCCATGTAACGCCAAAGGGCCGGAAGAACCGACCCAACCGAAAATCTACTGAAAGGACACATCGAGAAAGCCAGGATCGGCCGTCAGCGCATGAGGGCTGAACACCAACCAGGGCTGTTCTCGTTGAAAGACACCGTGGATAAACGGCGCAATGCTCGCCTCGAGAGGCGGCAGTTGTTCTGAAAATGCATCCACGGGGAAGTGCTGCATACCGAAAACTTCATCGACCGTCAGGCCAGCGAAGATTTCCTGATAGTCGACCACCAGAATTCGCCGCAACTTGCGCAGCGGCGACAACTCATTACCGAAGAACCCGCACAGGTCCATGATCGGCAGCAGGCGGCCACGCACGTTGGCCACCCCTTTGACCCAGCCTTTGACACCCGGCAGCAGGGTGTAGCGCGGCTCATGCAGTACCTCACCCACCTCCCCCATCGGCGCGACGAAGAATCGCTCACCCATGCGAAAGCCGATACCGCTCCAGGTCTGTACCGCCGCTTGCTGCGACGGCAGGCCGGCCGCCAGGGCTCGGCAACGCTGGTCGATCTCGAGGAGAATCTGGAAAGGAGTCTGCACGGACATGCCAGCCTTGGCCTTCTTTTTATTTAGTACGCGAGCAGCACGGCATCAGCCGGCCAGCACCGCATTGAGAGTCTTCAGCAAGGTATCTTCATCGATCGGCTTGGTCAGGTAGTCCTTCGCGCCCTGGCGCTTGCCCCAGACCTTGTCGGTCTCCTGATCCTTGGTGGTAACGATGACCACCGGGATGTGGCTGGTCTCGGCGTCCTTGGTCAACTGACGGGTCGCCTGAAAACCGTTGAGGCCGGGCATGACGATGTCCATCAGCACCGCATCGGGTTTTTCCTGGCGAGCCAGAGCTACGCCATCGGCGCCATTTTCCGCTTTGAGTACCTGATGCCCATGCTTTTCCAACATGGCGGTCAGCTTGTACATCTCGGTCGGTGAGTCATCAACAATCAGAATTCGAGCCATGGTGTTTCCCAATACAGAAGTGGCGTACGGCGGTCAGGCCGGAACGTCAGGAGGCTTGTTCCACTGGGGTGAAGTCAGGCACGTGGGCTTTGATAGCACCGAGCAGCTCTTCCTTGCTGAAAGGCTTGGTCAGGTACTGGTCGGAGCCGACGATACGCCCCTTGGCCTTGTCGAACAGGCCGTCCTTGGAGGACAGCATGATCACTGGCGTGGACTTGAAAGCACTGTTGTTCTTGATCAGGGCACAGGTCTGATACCCATCGAGACGCGGCATCATGATGTCAACAAAGATGATGCTGGGATGCGTGTCGGCAATCTTGGCCAGGGCATCGAAGCCATCGACCGCAGTGATGACATCACAACCCACTTTTTTCAGCAGAGTTTCAGCGGTGCGACGAATCGTTTTCGAATCGTCGATCACCATCACTTTCAAACCCTCGGTATGCTGTTCCATGTTTGCCCTACCATCGCCTCGGTGAGTCGTTATATTCGCGTTATCAGTATGCCTGAGGCCCAGTCTTCGATGGGTCTTGACCCAATCGTCGGGCCTTTTTAGCACACTCTCCAGATGCAATCTATAAGGCTTCCCGGGCAGCTCCGCCCTTGACCACGCGGCCCGGCCGGCGCCACCCTGAGAGCCGTCATTCGGCTCGGTCAGTCCGGCCTTCACCCTCATCTCACGGAGTTTATCCCCCCATGAGCCTTCGTCTCGGGATCGTCATGGATCCTATTGCCAGCATCTCCTTCAAGAAAGACAGCTCGCTGGCCATGTTGCTGGCCGCTCAAGCACGCGGCTGGTCGCTGTTCTACATGGAGCAGCAGGATCTCTATCAGGTTCGCGGTCAGGCTCGCGCCCGCCTGCGCTCTCTGGAAGTATTCAACGATCCGCAGCGCTGGTTCACCCTTGGTACGGAACAGGACACGCCGCTCGCCGAACTGGACGTGATCCTGATGCGCAAGGACCCGCCCTTCGATAACGAGTTCGTCTACTCCACCTACCTGCTCGAGCAGGCCGAGCGCGACGGCGTACTAGTGGTCAATCGGCCGCAGAGTCTGCGCGACTGCAATGAAAAGTTCTTCGCCACCCAGTTTCCTCAATACACACCTGCGACTCTGGTAAGCCGGCGCCCCGACATTGTGCGCCAGTTTGCCGATGAGCACCGTGACATCATTCTCAAACCCCTTGATGGCATGGGCGGATCGCAGATATTTCGCCACCGTGAGGGCGACCCGAATCTCTCGGTGATTCTGGAAACCCTGACCCTGCACGGCCACCAGCAGATCATGGCGCAGGCCTACCTGCCGGCGATCAAGGACGGCGACAAACGCATCCTGATGATAGACGGGGAACCGGTACCCTACTGCCTGGCACGTATTCCGGCTGCCGGAGAGACCCGCGGCAACCTGGCGGCAGGTGGCCGTGGCGAGGCACGCCCACTGACCGAACGTGATCGTGAGATCGCCGCCGCAGTCGGCCCGACCCTGCGCGAAAAAGGCCTGATCTTCGTTGGGCTCGACGTGATCGGTGACCATCTGACAGAAATCAATGTCACCAGCCCGACCTGTATCCGCGAGATCGATGCGGCATTCGGCACTCGCATCGGCGAACAACTGATGGACTGCATTGCACGCAAGCGCGGGTTAAAAGCTTGACGCAGGTGGCAGCCTGGCGCCTGCAACTTGCAGGCGCCTACTGCTACCCGGCAGACTGCGCGACATTCGAAAGCAGACCCGATACGCGATGAACGCAGCAGCCTCCCAACCGACTACCTCCTCCGCCCACGCAAGACCGGCGGACCGCCTGGGATTCACCCTGTTTCTCGCGGCTGCACTGCACGCGGCACTGATCCTCGGCGTCGGTTTTACCCTGGAGTCGCCACCGGAAATCAGCAAGACGCTGGAAATCACGCTCTCCACTTTCAAGAGCGAAGAAAAGCCCAAAGAAGCGGATTTCCTGGCGCAGGACAACCAGCAAGGCAGCGGCACGCTGGAACATGCAGCCGCGCCGAAAACCACCGAGCAGGCGCCCTTTCAGGACAGCGAAGTGCGCAAGGTCACGCCGCCCGCCGCCCCGCAACAGCCCGCCACCAAACAGGAAGCACCCAAGGCTGCGGTTGCTACACGTGCACCACAGCAGCAGAAAACTCCGGTCAAACGCGAAGAAACCAAGCCGGTGCCTCAAACCCAGCCTGCGCCAGTGTTCGACTCTGCTCAGTTGTCCGCCGAGATCGCCAGCCTGGAGGCGGAGCTTGCCCAGGAGGTTCAGCAGTACGCCAAACGCCCGAAGATCCACCGCCTCAATGCGGCCTCGACCATGCGCGACAAGGGCGCCTGGTACAAGGACGAATGGCGCAAGAAGGTCGAGCGCATCGGCAACCTGAATTATCCCGACGATGCTCGTCGCCAACGCATCTACGGCAGCTTGCGCCTGCTGGTGTCGATCAACCGTGACGGCTCGCTGTACGAGGTCCAGGTGCTGGAATCGTCCGGCCAGGCCATGCTCGACCAGGCCGCGCAGCGCATCGTGCGCCTGGCCGCGCCCTACGCGCCCTTCACCGGCGACCTGGCTGATATCGACCGCCTGGAGATCATCCGCACCTGGCGCTTCGAGCGCGGCGACCGCCTGTCGAGCAACTAGCCAGAGCCGCGACAAGCCTCAATACGGAGAACCGCGACGGAGGTTCTTCTGCTGATGCTTGTCGCTTGCAGCTTGCGGCTTCAAACTAGCCGACATGAAGAGTTCAGCCACTACCTCGCTCAAGCACCACTTCCTGATCGCCATGCCGCACATGGACGATCCGAATTTCGCGCAGACCGTCACCTACCTGGTCGAACACAACGAGCAGGGCGCGATGGGCCTGGTGATCAACAAGCCCAATGGCCTCAACCTGGCCGATGTGCTGGAGCAACTGCGTCCCGATGAGGAGCCCGCAGCACTGTGTCACAGCCTGCCGATCTTCGCCGGCGGCCCGGTACAGACCGACCGCGGTTTCGTCCTGCATCCAGCCGGCCCGCAGTTCCAGGCGACTCTGGAGCTGGGCGAGCTGGGCCTGTCCACCTCGCAGGACGTGCTGTTCGCCATCGCCGACGGCAGCGGCCCGGATCGCTACCTGATCACCCTCGGCTATGCCGGCTGGGATGCAGGGCAACTGGAGGCCGAACTGGCCGACAACGCCTGGCTGACCTGCCCCGCCGACAGCAACATTCTCTTCGACCTGCCGTTCGACCAACGTCTGAATGCCGCAGCTGCGCGCCTGGGGGTCAACCTCAGCCTGCTGACTTCACAAGTCGGGCACGCCTGATGAGCGACAAGCCACTGCGCCTGCTGCTGGGCTTCGACTATGGCACCAAGCAGATCGGCGTCGCCGTCGGCCAGGTAATCACCGGCCAGGCCCGCGAACTGTGTGTGCTCAAGGCGCAGAACGGCGTGCCGGACTGGAGCCGCGTCGAAGCACTGATCAAGGAGTGGCAGCCGGACGCCGTGGTGGTCGGCCTGCCCCTTAACATGGATGGCACGCCCAGCGAGATGAGCGCCCGCGCCGAGAAATTCGCCCGCCGCCTCAACGGCCGCTTCAACCTGCCGGCCTTCACCCACGACGAACGCCTGACCACCTTCGAGGCCAAGGGCCAGCGCCTACGCGAAGGCCAGAGTGGCGGCTATCGCGAGCGCCCCGTCGATGCCATTGCTGCCGCTCTGTTGCTACAGGGCTGGTTAGAGGAAAACTGCACGGGCTGATCGAGTCAGCCCGCACCAAGGAGTTTCGCCATGCTACCCAACCCCAACGATCTGCTGCCGGCCATGGCCAGCGCCCTGACCCAGCATCTGAATCGGCGCCAGATCAGCGAACCGCGTTTTATCGGCATCCGCACTGGCGGTGTCTGGGTCGCCCAGGCCCTGCTGCAGGCCCTGAATCGTGACGACGCGCTGGGCGTGCTCGACGTGTCCTTCTACCGTGACGATTTCACCCAGAACGGCCTGCATCCACAGGTGCAACCGTCCGAGCTGCCGTTCGAGATCGAAGGCCAGCACCTGGTACTGATCGACGACGTATTGATGAGCGGCCGCACCATCCGCGCCGCACTGAACGAACTGTTCGATTATGGCCGCCCGGCCAGTGTGACCCTGGTCAGCCTGCTCGACCTCGATGCCCGTGAGTTGCCGATTCGTCCCGACGTGGTCGGTGCCACCCTGTCGCTGGCAGCCAACGAGCGGGTAAAATTGTCCGGCCCCACGCCGCTGACCCTCGAACTCCAGACGCTCGCCAACTGAGATTCCCTGCGATGACGCCACTCGCCGCCAAGCGCCCGCTGCAACTGAACGACCAAGGTCAGTTGCGCCACTTCCTCTCACTCGACGGCCTGCCCCGCGAGCTGTTGACCGAAATCCTCGACACCGCCGACTCCTTCCTCGAAGTCGGCGCGCGGGCAGTGAAGAAAGTCCCGCTGCTGCGCGGCAAGACCGTGTGCAACGTGTTCTTCGAGAACTCCACGCGCACCCGCACCACCTTCGAACTGGCCGCCCAGCGCCTATCGGCCGACGTCATCAGCCTCAACGTCTCGACCAGTTCCACCAGCAAGGGCGAGACGCTGTTCGATACCCTGCGCAACCTCGAAGCCATGGCCGCCGACATCTTCGTCGTGCGCCATGCCGACTCCGGCGCCGCGCACTTCATCGCCGAGCACGTGTGCCCGAACCTGGCGATCATCAACGGCGGCGACGGCCGCCACGCGCACCCGACCCAGGGCATGCTCGACATGCTCACCATCCGCCGCCACAAAGGTGATTTCGAGAACCTCTCGGTGGCCATCGTCGGCGACATCCTGCACTCGCGGGTAGCACGCTCGAACATGCTGGCGCTGAAGACCCTGGGCTGCCCGGACATTCGCGTCATCGCGCCGAAGACTCTGCTGCCGATCGGTCTGGAGCAGGCTTACGGCGTGCGCGTGTTCAGCGATGCCGATGAAGGCCTCAAGGACGTCGACGTGGTGATCATGCTGCGTCTACAGCGCGAGCGCATGCAGGGCGGCCTGCTGCCCAGCGAGGGCGAGTTCTACCGCCTGTTCGGGCTCACCGAGCAGCGCCTCAAGCTGGCCAAGCCGGATGCCCTGGTGATGCACCCGGGGCCGATCAACCGCGGCGTGGAGATCGAGTCGGCAGTGGCCGACGGCCCGCAGTCGGTGATCCTCAACCAGGTCACCTACGGCATCGCCATCCGTATGGCCGTGCTGTCGATGGCCATGAGCGGGCAGAACGCCCAACGTCAACTCAACGCCGAGGAGGCCAACTGATGCGTACCGCAATCCTCGGCGCCCGCGTGATCGACCCGGCCAGCGGCCTGGATCAGGTCACCGACCTCTATATAGATGGCGGCAAACTGATCGCCACCGGCCAGGCACCTGCCGGCTTCACTGCCGACAAGACTCTCGACGCCCAAGGCCTGATTGCCGCACCCGGCCTGGTCGACCTGTCGGTGGCCCTGCGTGAGCCTGGCTATAGCCGCAAGGGCAGCATCGCCACGGAAACCCTCGCAGCAGCGGCCGGCGGCGTCACCAGCCTGTGCTGCCCACCGTTCACCAAACCAGTGCTGGACACCTCGGCGGTGGCCGAGCTGATCCTCGACCGCGCCCGCGAAGCCGGGCACACCAAGGTCTATCCCATCGGCGCACTGAGCAAGGGCCTGGCCGGCGAGCAGCTCGCAGAACTGGTTGCTCTGCGCGATGCCGGTTGTGTGGCATTCGGCAACGGCCTGGACAACTTCCGCAGCAGCCGCACCCTGCGCCGCGCGCTGGAATATGCAGCCACCTTCGACCTGCAGGTGATCTTCCACTCGCAGGATGCCGACCTGGCCGAAGGCGGCCTGGCTCACGAAGGCCCGACCGCCAGCTTCCTCGGCCTGGCCGGCATCCCGGAAACCGCCGAAACCGTGGCCCTGGCTCGCGACCTGCTGCTGGTAGAACAAAGCGGCGTGCGTGCGCACTTCAGCCAGATCACCAGCGCCCGTGGTGCCGAGCTGATCGCCGCTGCTCAGGCCCGCGGCCTGCCGGTGACCGCCGACGTGGCGCTGTACCAACTGATCCTCACCGACGAGGCGCTGATCGATTTCTCCAGCCTTTACCATGTGCAGCCGCCGCTGCGCTCGCGTACCGACCGCGACGGTCTGCGCGAAGCAGTGAAAGCCGGGGTGATCTCTGCCATTTCCAGTCACCACCAGCCGCACGAGCGCGATGCCAAGCTGGCGCCCTTCGCCGCCACCGAGCCAGGCATCAGCAGCGTGCAGTTGCTGCTGCCACTGGCCCTGAGCCTGGTGCAAGACGGCCTGCTGGATCTGCCGACACTGCTGGCGCGCCTTACCAACGGCCCCGCCGCCGCGCTGCGCCTGCCAGCCGGCAGCCTGAACGTCGGCGGCGCTGCCGATATCGTGCTGTTCGATGCGCAGGCCTCGACCATCGCCGGCGAGCAGTGGTACTCCAAGGGCAGCAACTGCCCGTTCATCGGCCATTGCCTGCCTGGCGCGGTGCGCTACACACTGGTCGACGGACACATCAGCTACCAGGGTTGAACCGATACGAGCCCGCCACCCGGCGGGCTCGCCAGCTCCGTAGGGTGTCGCGGGGTCGCCCAGGCCGCAGGCACCAACCGCTGAAGGCCGCGGTGCGCACGGCGCACCCTACGTCCAGGCGACCTTCCCATCCGCGACACGCCCCGCTCTTGCCACGACATTGGACGAAGTAGTGACTCGACGGTCATGATCCACGTCAGGTTAGGCAGCCGAAATTTTCCAAATGCCACCGCCCTATGACCCCGCTCGCGCCCGAAGGCGCCGGCCTGGCGTCGCGCTGGCCTTGTTCAGGAGCTTTTGATTTATGTCGCGCTTACCTGTGATCGTGGGTTTTGGGGGTTACAACGCAGCCGGGCGCAGCTCCTTCCACCATGGCTTCCGTCGCACCGTGCAGGAGTCGCTGGAACCCCAGGCGCGCCAGGAAACCCTGGCCGGATTGGCGCAAATGATGAAACTGGTGCGCGTGGTCGATGGCCAGTACCAGGATCAGGACGGCCAGGCGCTGAGCCTCGCCGACATCGAAAGCCGCTACGCCAAGGAGATTCTCGCCGGCACCTTGGTACGTCGTCTCGAGAAGCAGCACCTGGACCCGGACGCCGCCCACTGGCAGAAGAGCATCAGCCTCGCCCCCGTCAATGGCGCCAACCTGAGCTTCATCACCCAGCGCAAGCAACTGCCCGAGCCGCTGCCAGCCAACTGGTCGGTCGAAGAGCTCGAAGGCAACGAAGTACGCGTCACCCTGCACGACAGCTGCGAATTCAAGGTCGACAGCTATCGCCCGCTGGCAGTGAAATCCGCCGGCCAGTTGCCCACCGGCTTCGAGCCGAGCGAGCTGTACAACGCCCGTTTTCACCCGCGAGGCCTGGCCATGACCGTGGTCGGAGTCACCGATGCCCTGCGCTCGGTAGGCATCGACTGGCAGCGCATCGTCCAGCACGTCGCCCCGGACGAGATCGCCGTATTCGCCAGTTGCATCATGAGCCAGCTCGACGAGAACGGTTTCGGCGGCATGATGCAGTCGCGCCTCAAGGGCGGCCGCGTCACCGCCAAGCAGCTGGCTCTCGGCCTGAACACCATGCCGGCCGACTTCATCAACGCCTACGTGCTCGGTAGCGTCGGCACCACCGGCAGCATCACCGGCGCCTGCGCCACCTTCCTCTACAACCTGCAGAAAGGCATCGAGCAGATCGCCTCCGGCAAGGCGCGCGTGGTCATCGTCGGCAGCAGCGAGGCGCCGATCAACCAGGAATGCATCGAGGGCTATGGCGCCATGGGCGCACTGGCCACCGAAGAGGGCCTGCGCCAGATCGAAGGCAAGAGTGAGGTGGACTTCCGCCGCGCCAGCCGCCCGTTCGGCGACAACTGCGGCTTCACCCTGGCCGAGGCCTGCCAGTTCGCGGTGCTGATGGATGATGAGCTAGCCCTGGAACTCGGTGCAGACATCCACGGCGCGGTGCCGGACGTGTTCATCAATGCCGATGGTTTCAAGAAATCCATTTCCGCCCCCGGCCCGGGCAACTACCTGACCGTGGCCAAGGCCGTGGCCAGCGCCGTGCAACTGCTCGGCCTGGATGCCGTACGTAGCCGCAGCTTCGT
>JBLUOL010000045.1:0-31851 GCA_048065775.1 Pseudomonas sp. GW6 | reverse complement strand
TGTGCACTCGGATCCATTTATGGACGAGGTTTGCGTTGAGGCTGTGGCTCAGCGCAACGCTGGCAATCGAGGCCCCGCACCGCCAACGTTGCCATGATGAGCGCCGGTTTCTTGCTCATGGGCTACCAGATCACCGGCCTGATCGTCTCTCAGTAAGGAATTCTTTTTATGTTCAATACCAAGCTTCCGACCCTCAACGAACTCCCCTCGACAGCACAGCTACTGCGCTCCACGATCATCGCGGCAATCATTGCCTGCGTGCTTCTGGTTACCGTGGTGATGCCTTCGGAGTATGCGATCGATCCCACTGGCGTGGGCCGAGCACTGGGTCTCACACAGATGGGTGAGGTGAAGATCCAGCTGGCTGAAGAGGCCCGCGCCGATGAGGCCGCAGCTCAGACGCCAACTCCGCTGCCAGCTGAAAATATCGCCGCAGCACCTGCAGCCCCTGCCACTACCCCGGCCACTCCTGCCGAGGTCATTCCCGCTCCGGAGCAACCGGCTGCGCCTGAGCAGGCTGCCCTGCAGCATGAAATGAGCATCACCTTGAGCCCGAACCAGGGCGCCGAAGTGAAGCTGGAAATGAAGCAAGGTGCCAAGGTGAACTATAGCTGGACTGCCAATGGCGGCGTCGTTAACTACGACACCCACGGCGATCCTTACAACGCGCCGCGCGACTTCTACCACGGCTATGGGAAAGGACGTTCAACCCCGCAAGACTCGGGTGTTTTGGAGGCCGCATTCGATGGCAAGCACGGTTGGTTCTGGCGTAATCGCACTAGCAAACCGGTGACCGTCACCCTGCGCACTCAGGGCGACTACATCAGCATCAAACGCGTGATCTGACGCCTCGTCAGGCAGCCCTACCCGGGGCTGCCACTCACTGTCCGCTGCTGGCCTATTCCGTTGAAAAACTCACTCGGCGACTTTCTTCGCCGGAAGTGCATGGCTGAGGCTGAAATCTGAATCGTTGCGATGGTCGAGCTGCTCTAGATTTCGCGTAGAAGCGCTCGATCTGTACGTTTTTCAGGCCACGAGCAAGCAGCTCTGTCGCACACCGAGTTTTTCAACAGAATCGGCCGAAGCAGACATCACGTGAATAAGTTAAACGTCAAGCCGTCACCTTGGGCTGGCTCACCAGCCCCAATGCCAATGCCTTTGCTCCACCCAAGTCCAGCTGCATCGTAGCGTACGACTGCATGAGTAACGGCGGCGGAAGCACCCAATCCCATTTCTCTTGAACCATATTCTGTACATGCGCCAGAACACTGGATTCATCAATACCATCCCACTCGGCAATCTCGCGCAGCTTGCTTTCAAGCGACGTCCGATCCCCCTCAACCTCAATGACCAACCCACTGTTCTCACTGGCTAGTCCGGTGTACGTCAGCAAGATAGCCAAGGCATCGTTCGTCCAATCGCCTTGCCAGGTGAAAAGGTAAGTCTTGCCTCCGCTTTCGGTCATGCTCGAATGTGCCAGCCCAAGGTCCGTGAAGGCGCTACGCGCCTGAGCCAATAGTTCCTGTGCCGTAGCATCGAGATAGGGGTAGACGTCCGTCTCCAACAAGACGGCCTTCATCTCTTGCCGAACCCGATCATGTACACGGGCTCCTAGCCCATCGAAGGATGGCGGAGCACCACCTGGATCGGATCTCACGACGATGACCTTGGCATCAGTGTCCACATTCGTGACCCGCCAGCGCCGTCCTGCAAAGATGATGCGCTGATCAACGGTTAGTGGCCTGGAGACGGGCAATGCTCCAAGTGGTTTGCCATCGCATACCAGGCGGAACTCTTCATTGCTGACAAATGCACTGTAGAAGTCGTAGTGGTTGATCATGCGTTCCCCCACCACGCCGGGCAGCAGGAGCCCTGATGTTTCCTGGGTTATCAAATCGCGCTCACCGAGGGCACGAAGCAAACTGAGGAAGCTGCCCTGCTCCACCCCTGCGAACGGACCACTTCGTATCAAGGTGCTCCAAAGCTCCGCAGCTGTTGCGCCCCCTCGTTGAGCTATCACTGAGAGACACTGCTGCACTAAGGTCGATAAATGAAGGCCCTGAACGCGCGGGGGCTCGAACCAGCCCTGCATCAACAACCTGATCATGGCAATGCTTTGCACCAAGCCCTGGCGGAGTCGATCCGACAATAGCGAGCCATCGTCTAGCTGACGCTCCTTGCAGTAACTTCGGAGAATGGCTGCTTCTCCCGGGCGACGTCCGGATCGACCCAAGCGCTGACGCAAACTGGCTACCGATGGCGGCGCCCCGATCTGCACCACCGTCTTGATGCTGCCGATATCTACCCCAAGCTCCAACGTCGTAGTGCAAACTGCAGTGGCAGGCCGGTCACCGGCTTTCAGCGCTTTCTCGGTTTCCTCTCGAATGTCCTTCGCCAAGCTGCCGTGATGCGGCCAGAACTCGTTCGGTACACCATCCTGCTCGCAACGGCGCCGCAGATTGTCAGCGAACCACTCCACCTGAGTTCGACTGTTGGGGAAGACCAGGTTGTTGCTACCCCGCAGTACCTGAAAGAGGTGTTCTGCGATGGCATGGTCCGGAGAAAAAACCTCATCATCTTCAGACTGCATCGGGAGCGCCTGCTTGGACTCCACATACCCTCTGATCTGAACCTTAAGTATCTGGCCACTCCCCTTGGACTCGATCACCGACACATGCTGGGGGGCATTCGGGCGCAAGAAGGCCGCAGCCAGCGTCATGTCGCCCAGCGTGGCAGAGAGACCGACCCTGGGCAGGGGGCGATCAAGGATTGTTTCCACTCGATGCATGAGTGACTGTAGCTGCTTGCCTCGCTCACTACCGATAAAGGCATGGAGCTCATCCACCACCAGGTACCGTAGGTTGGCAAACAATCCCGCTAGACTGGTCCCCCTGTTGACGAAAAGAGCTTCGAGCGACTCCGGCGTGATCAGCAGAATGCCTTCCGGGGACTTGAGGAAGCGATGTTTGCGGCTCGCTGAGATATCCCCATGCCAAGCAATGACTGGAAGTTCAAGCTCATCGCAAAGTCTCGCCAAACGATCCCACTGGTCATTGATGAGAGCCTTTAGTGGGCTTATGTAAAGCACCGACCCAGGCCTTTCCGTGTCCTGCAGGAGATTGGTAAGGATGGGTAGAAACGCGGCTTCGGTTTTCCCTGCAGCTGTAGCCGCCGCGATGATGACATCCTGATCCGCGCCCAAAAGCGCAGGGATAGCGCGCTCCTGGGCATCGCGTAGGGAGGTCCAGCCTTCAGACCATATCCAGCGCTGGATTCGCGGCTCAAGGAGTGCGAACCCAGCCGACTCAGAGCTGGAAGGTGGCAAGCTCATCGTCCGCATCTACCTGGGTATCAGTCTCACCACCTCGATCCGGTGCAATCTCTACGGCCCCCAGCAGGGTTCGCCAATCAGCGCCCGGATTCTGCTCCAGCACCGCTAGCAGGTTGATGAATGCGGTGATGGTCGTCCGCGGGGTCCGGAAGTAGGCCTCGCCCATCCGCTGATTACAGTGGGCCATAAACAGCGGCAATGCTTCGTCGGGTAGCAAATAGCGCTCGCTCACGCCTGCCGCGTATACATGACGCAGTTTCTGCAGCAGCACGTAGAAATCCTCAGGCGTCAGGCTGGTGAGGCGTACGACAGGACCGGAAAGATCTACCAGCCCGGACTTGGCGAAGTTGTTTTCCGCCAAACGCGACTGCAGAGCCGGATAGCTGTAGAGGCCGCGGCGAGCATCCATGAGAAACTCGGGGGTACCACCCAACACAAAACCAAGCCCCTCAGCGGAACCCTGCAGGGAGTCATTGAGGATACGCAAAATCTGCTCGTAGTTAGCGTTGCGAGCTTGGGTGTTGGAGAGCTTGTACAGGTTCACCAGCTCATCGAGACATACCATCAATCCGCTAAAGCCGGCCAACCGAACGAATCGCGCGAGCAACTTGAGCTGATCGTAGACCGACGCATCGTCGACGATGGTTCGCACACCCAGTGCGGTGCGGGCATCTGTCCTGGTAGTGAACTCGCCACGCAACCAGCGGATAGCATCCGCCTTGAGCTGCTCGTTGCCCTCTTCGAAGCCTTTGCAATAAGCCGCGATTACATCAGCAAAGTCATAGCCGTTGACCATCTCTGTCAGTTGCTCGAGATGCTCACGAATCACAGCCTCACTGTCTTTGCCGGACGCTTTGGCTTCCGTCTTGGCCTGTGCAATGAACTTCTCGACTATTCCTTGCAGAGCACCGCCATCAGGTTTAGTCCGGGTGGACATATTCTTGGCCAATTCGGCATACAGCGAGCGAGCCTGGCCGCCAGTAGCATGGAGACGACGATCCGGGTTCAGATCCGCATGCATGGTGACGAGCTTGCGCTCCATCGCAATAGAGCGAACCAGGTTGAGGAAGAACGTCTTGCCTGCGCCATATTCACCGATCACTACGCGGAACGCGGAACCACTTTCCGCGAGGCGCTCCACATCACGGATGAGCGCCTCCAGCTCACTGACACGCCCCACCTGAATCAAGTGCTGGCCGGCACGGGGAACGACGCCAGCGCGCAGGGACTGGATGACCGCATCGCGGTCCTTGGCTCTGATGCTGCTCATAGCGGTAGTTTGTCCATGATTTCAGGGTTGATTTCGAAGGGGTCTTCCCCCTCGGTGACTGGCATATCGAAATGCTCGAAGGCCATGTCGTTGATCTGCTCCAATGCTCCATTGAGCATGAGCTCCATATCGCTTGCAACCGCCTCCAACTCGTCGCGAGCCCACTCGGTACGAGATACGAGTACACGCAGGAAGGCTGAGTGATCGGCGTCCAATCCACAGACGGAGGAAGTATCCTCGACGGTCTCTTCGACAACGACCTCATCCGAATCAACAGACTTGTCATCAGCGAAAACCTGAGCCAGCAGCGCGGATACCTGCTCCGTTTCACGCTGCAACTGAGCGATGCGCTCTTGGTCCAGAACAAATCCACCAACGGGCTTGGACGGAGTTGCTCCGGGTATGGAAGGCGTTGTCTGCGATGAGCCAACGGGGCTACCACTGGCGGCCACATGAAGGTCGCTGTATAGCGATTGCGGATCCAGCTGCAGGGTCTTGTAGACGCGCTCCAGCAACTTCACCTCTGCGGGGCTAACCTCGCCGTCGACCTGCGCCAAGTGAGCGAGAAAAGCCGCCACAACCCTCTTCGCCGGCTCGGCCAGGGGCTCCAGTTTCTTCTTCAGGCTTTGCAGGGTTGGTGGCTGGTTAAGCTGCAGACGCAGGTGCGCCTTCAGGCGTTTCCGATGAGCACCGCTCAGGTGACTCCAAGAGTCGATATGCTGGGATAGCAGCATAATTTCCTGCGGCGACGTGTCACCATCGGCCGCCGCCACAGCACAGGCAAGTTCCAACGTAACAGAGGCTGCGCTATACGCCGGCGAAGACCGCAGATCACCATCTTCAGCCTGGGTCGCAAAGAGCGCCACATTATCCTCTGCCTTGGGTGTTCGACTGCCTGCCAGAACATCCGGCTCGATACCGATGTGCAATGATTCCAGCGCGCGGGCGAGCGTCAGAACCTTGTCTCGCGACAGGCTACCTGCACTCTGCAGTCGCCCTGCCAGCTCACCGAAGCTCATGACCACCATACCGTCGCCGATGCGTTGTTTCAGCTCATCGAGCGCTGTTCGAGCAGTTGGCGGCCACAGGTTTACAGGCAGCTGTAACAGTCCTTCTAGTGCATCAGGAGTGCTGGAGTTGCGACCGAGATAACGACTGTAGGGCTCCAACTGCACCGTGCATTCGTCAACCAACTGCTGCAGCTTCTTCCGAGCTGCGCTGGTCGCAGTGACATCAGGAATACCGGATAAGCCATCCAGCTCTTGAGGGGGTAGTCCCGCAGAAGCGGTGTTGTATTGGAGTCGCAGACGAGTCTTGTTCTGAGGGAGCACCATACCTGGGCCATAACGTTCCTCGTAGCACATGCAGAACAACTGGGCGAACACTTCTTTACAACGGGTTACAGGTGTCCGCTTCCCAATGTTGTGATCAGACAGCACCCAGGCCAACGCCCAGTCAGCCGGCATTGGTTGCTTGTCAGCAGCCAACTGGCCCAGGCCAATACGTAGCTCTATGGGCATTTCATAGCCGTAAGACAACGGTGCCGGCGGCGCCTTTTGATAGCGTCGATCAAGCACTTGGCCTTGACGGAGGAAGTCTACGAAGCGACTGGCGTAGGTATTAAACGAATGATTCTCGTCGTAGATCGAGAGCAGTCTTTCGACCTCAGCAATGATGCTAGGTATCTCGGCGGCGGCAGCCTGATTCGTCTTCGCGTCGACGAATACCCTGCGTTCCAGTCCATAGAAGAACAGGAACACGTAGCCAATGTTGGCATGCGGAGCCTTCCGACCACTGTATAGCCATTGGAGGTATGCGCGCCGAGCCTCAGGGGTGATGTTGTCGTAACTGGGCCAGTAGGAAGTGAGACGCTCAGCAATATCAACGATGCCCCGTGCGACCTTCAGCTTCGGGTTGATCAGTGAGGGTTCCGAAGATCCATAGCGGCTGTTTCGATCTTCACCGACATAGATCAAGCCGCCAGAGATCTTCTCGCCAGCAACCTCAATGGGTTCGCCAGCGGAAAGCCAGCGCACCTTGGCACCAGCCAGGTCCGCCGGCGCACTCGGAATTTTGTGGGAAGACCGCTGAGCGGCCTCCAGTGTCACGGTAAAGAAACCAGAACTGTCCTGCTTTGCCGAAAGCTGCTGGGGTGAGGCCGGGACTTGAATTGATACAGACGTCTCACCTACGGGCGAAACCTCGTCCAAGGAGAACGTCAGACCAATGCTCGCGGGGGCATCAGAAGAGCTCGAATGATCGACCTTTCGACGGAGCGGCTGCTTAGTCGGTGGCGAGGATACGGCTGGAGGTTTGCTGAAGGCCTTGATGATCAGCCACCCACCCATACCAATAATCGCTACTCCCACCAAGACAACCCACACCCCCTTGGGAATGGAAGCAAGCAGCCCGATCATTATGGCGCCCAGAACCATCACTCCAGATACACCGGACTTGCTGCTGCGCCTACGCTTCCTTGCCATCGCTTAGACTCCCCCTAAAGCTATACTGGCCGTTTGGCAGTATCAGTAATTCAAATGCATTAGCCAATACCTAGGCGATAGATGCTTGTCACCAATCCGCCTCCGGCCCAAAGCAGCTGTTGAGATCCCGCGAACTTTTAGCCCAAGGCAGCCAGATTTACGTCAAGCCGAGTAGAGTTCATGGCAGTTTTTAGCTTGCTCGCGTTGAGCTCGATCAGGAACTTCAGTTCATCGAGCAGTGGTTCCCGCAGAAATTTGAGATAGCCATGACCAGTGAATATATTGTATCCGTCCGGCCAACACACCTTCCTGGCCCCGACGCCAAAGGCGATGCAATGTGAACATATTGACCCAGCCGGCGGCATGGATCGAATCCTGATGGGGGTGGTTACGCTGCCTGGCAGTTTCGCAAGGGATGTCATGGATAACAATTATCCCGTAAAACAGTACCAACCCAACAAAAATCAATAAACCCAGTGCAAAGTAATCGAGCATAGTTCCTTCCGTTAGTGGAGAACTAAACACTATTGGCAGTGTAGTGCAGAGGGCTATGGCCTGCCCCATAGCCCTGCCGCGCTTGCCCGAGGGCTCTACCCCCTCAATGTCACCATGGACACTGCCATCATCCTGCGGCCAGCCTGGCGCTTGATCTCGAGCAAGATGGTGACGAATTCGCGACGCAGGCGGTGACTGCGCATCTCCGGCATATTCAATATGCACAGCGGTCGCAGCACGGGCGCCAATACCGGAGGGCAACTTAGACTTCGTTGGGGCTTTTGAAGGCAATGCCTGAAATGCATCGAGATGCGCTGATAGGCTGAGTTCTAGATGCACCAACAAAGCTTCCACACCAACGGATGGGGTCTGGGATTCAACCAGCCCCACCCGCTTCTGGTTTACCGGACTCTTGCTAGCTTCGCGCCGAAGGAGTGTTGCGAGTCCGGCGAGCTTGGGACATCCGCTTAAACGGAGCTGCCAGTTGAGCCCTATATGCCGTTGGGGAGTCACGCTCTTGTAGCCCTACCTGGGCATCGCCGAGCTTGTCTGTTCCAGCGTAGAAGGTCCTAAACAGGTGATCCCACAGGAGCAAGAACTCGCCGAAGTTAACCTGAGCATCTTCAAACTCACGCTTGTGGTGCCAGCGGTGTGTCTCAGCAACGCTAATCACATTACGCATCCAGCCTAGCGAGTAGTCCAGATTGGAATGCTGAAATGCAAGATGTACTGTCAGGATGCCAAACCAGGTTGCGACGAGAGATGAAGGTGTTCCCATCGCGAAGAGCACCAAGAGTCCAGGGCCCGCCATGATCGCCGCGTGTAGTGGATGTCGACGCTCGCCATTCATCCAGTAAAGTCGCTCTGCACTGTGATGGGGTTCATGCAGGTGCCATAGCCACGGCACGTAGTGGCTGAGTCGGTGCATGCCGTAGAGACTGAGATCCAAAACCATGGCTACGATGAGTAGCTGGCACCACAGCGGCAAATCCGTTGGGAAGGTACGCGCAGCGTCAGGCACCCAATCGCCCAGCCGAGCCAGAACCGCAGCGGTGAACTGGATGACGGACAGATTCACGATCAGGTGGAGCAGATCGGTCAGTGTATCGTGGTGGTCGGCAAGCCAGCTCTGACGGAACGGTTGTAGACGCTCCAGCATGGCGACCAGAATAATTCCGACTACGGCAATCAGGGCTGTGCTGGGCCAATATGGCAAGCCCTCGGATAGCTGCCAGATCATCCAGCCAGCCGTACCGCCAAATATGACGGGATAGCTGAACCAGCGGATCATGAACCTTAAGCAATTGTTCATCATGCGGGCCCCTCTTCTTGATGACCCTACGTTAAACTGCCCCCAGGGTTCTGGCTTGAACAAAAAAGCTGATCTCAGCTGCTGAGACTGACCTGGCTCAGAGCTGAAGAAGGATCGAGGCCAAAGAGGCTGCGAAAGGTGCGAGAAAAGTGCGCGGAATCCGAGAATCCTGCTGCATGGGCGGCCCCTGTTAGACTTTGGCCAGCAGTAATGAGTTGTAACGCAGCGACTAGGCGAAGCCACTTACGGTAGCTGCGCAATGGCAAGCCAGTCTGTTCAACAAACCAATGAGAAAAGCGAGTCGTCGACAGGTGCATCAGATCTGCCAGTTCTTGTCTGCCATTGGTGGGCTCGTTCAAGGCTTCCAGGACAAGTTGCAGCCGTGGATCGATGATTGGTAGATTGGTGAGATTAAGAAATTGGCGAACCGCTCCCCGCATTTTCTGTGCGGTGATACAGGGAGTTGCCAATAGTGTCTGCAGAGACAAAATGCTTTGCACATCGATAGGCAAGATGCTCGTAGAGGCAGTGAATGCCCGTGCCTCCTCAGGAAGTGCATCAAGGTAAATCGAAATAACCTCGACTGCTTCGATTCGATGAGTGACGCCCGCTTGAATGCAAATGGCTCGGGCCGTGACGTGGCTACCAGGTGTAGTCACCGTCAAGTCGTGGTTGATGCCAATGGTGATCTGGTGAGCCATGTGGCGGTGCCAATCATGATTGCCTACCTGCCCTAAAAACACCCCGAAACCTGGAGATACCCAAGCTTTGCCGTGCCAGCTGGCGCTCTGTGATGCAATCACCTGATAGTTCCTCTGCTTTCCGCACCCTACTCCGAATGACACTCTATTTGATCCAAATCAACGAAGTGCCGTTATCGTCAAAAGGAACGCTCATGCCTCGGGGCAATCTGCTATCGTCGCCCTATCGCCCCGCCTGGTGAATTGCTGTGCGTCGGATTGGATTGATCCTGCTAATGATTGCTAGCCTCGTGCTGCCGACCTTCGGCGGTGTGGCTTTCAGCATGCCGGCACAACCTTGCCCGATGCAGAGCGCCGATCATCAGGGCCATGCAATGGCCGATGCTCCGTGCTGCGAGCAAATGGACAAGTCTGATGGGGTGGCCAAGAAGTCCCCTTGCAAACCCGGCCAGGAATGCAAGACCGGAGGACTTCTCCAGACCACCGTGATCAAGAGCATATCCCCTCTCCCCTCACGCCCCGAGATATTGCTGACCCAGTCGGTGATTAAGCGAGAGCCCGCAGGACTCTGGCGCCCTCCTCGTTTCGTCTAATGCAGTGATCATCCCGCGCCTTACAGTCAGGCGCATCGTCGCGGTCACGTTTCGTAGTCGCGACTTCGATCAATCGCATTGGAGGCGAAAGCATGTCCGCTTTCCTTTTTCCACGCCGTGGCTTTCTCGGTGTGTTGGCTGCCGCATTCTGGGCAGCTCCCTGGCTTGCCGCGCAGGCGCAGCCCCTAACTTTCGAACGAGCCCAAGCTCTGGCCGAGCAGAGTGCCCCTGAGAACCTCGCGCGCCAGGCGCAGGTGGCATCGGCACAGCAGGCTGTCGAGCCCGCAGACGCCCTGCCCGATCCCAAGCTGATTCTAGGCATCGACAACCTGCCGATCGAAGGCCCTGACCGTTACACGCTTAATCGTGACTCCATGACCATGCGCCGCATTGGGTTCATGCAGGAAGTCCCCAACAGTGACAAGCGTCAGGCTCGGCGCCAGTTGGCCGAGGCTTCAGTAGGCCGAGCCGAGGCCGAGCAGCGTGCCATGCAGTTGGAGATCAAGCGCCAGACGGCAGTGAGCTGGCTAGATGTGTACTACGCCGAACGCAGTGTTGGCCTCTTCGATCAACTGGACCGTCAGATCGAGATGCTCCGCTCGACCGTGCAATCGCTGATTGCCGGCGGTAGTGCTCAGCCTGGCGAGCTGTTGCAGGCCGACCAGGAAGCTTTGGCGTTACAAGATCGGCGAGATGAACTGAATCGCGATGTGGCAGTAGCTCGTGCCAAGCTGCGCCGCTGGATAGGCAACGAGGCTGACCAGCCTTTGCAAGGAGGTGTTCCCAGTCTGAACCTGGTGGCACCGCACCTGCAGCAACGCATTGCCTCACACCCTGAGTTGCGCGCTGCCTCCGCCCGAGTCGGCGAGGCTAGCGCCGAGCTGAACGAGGCCATCGCCGAGAAGACCCCCGACTGGGGTGTTGAGTTTGCCTACAACAATCGCGACAACCAGTTCGGCGATATGGTGATGGTGCAATTTACCTTCGACCTGCCGTTGTTCGTAGGCACACGTCAGGGGCCCAAGATCAACGCCAGACAACAAAGCGTGTCGCAGATGGAAGCCGAGCAGGAAGCATTACTGCGCGCCCATCAGGCTGAGCTGGAAGGCGGTATTGCCGAGCTTGAGCAACTGCGCAGGACCTTGTCACGCACCGAAAAAACCTTGATCCCGCTTGCAAGCAAACGTGCCGATCTCGAACTGGCCGCCTACCAAGCCGGTAACAGCCAGCTCACATCCGTTATTACTGCCCAGCGCGACCTGATTGATGCGCAACTGCGGCAGATTGAACAACAGCGCAAGTTGAGCCAGCTCTCCGCAAGCCTGTACTACGCCTATGTGGAGGGCCTGAAATGAAGATATCGACATTTGGTTTTGCGGTCGCCGTGCTGACCGTGGGCATTGGCGCGGCGGGCGGTGGCTACTGGCTGGCCCAGCGGCAAGCCAAACACGAGCTACTGCCTAGCTCCGCACCGACGGACGAGCGCAAGGTGCTCTATTGGTACGACCCGATGCAGCCTGAGCAGCGCTTCGATAAACCGGGCAAGTCACCTTTCATGGATATGGAGCTTGTCCCTAAATACGCAGGATCCGAGCAAGATCCGTCTGTCCTGAGCGTCCCCGCTCAAGCCGTGCAGAACCTCGGAATGCGGACCTCGACGGTGATCCGCGGTGTACTGCCCTCGGATATCGAGGTGGTCGGCTCCCTGGCCTATAACCAGCGAGAGGTAGCGAACCTCCAGGCCCGCGCTGGCGGATTCGTCGAGCGGGTTTACGGGCGTGCCCCTGGCGATGTACTGCCAGCTGGAACACCCCTGGTCGACCTGCTGATTCCCGAGTGGTCCGCCGCGCAGTTGGAGTTCCTCGCGGTACTGCGTACCGGTGACGCCCGCTTGATCACTGCGGCCCAAGAGCGCCTCCGCCTGCTCGGCATGCCACAAGCGTTGATAGAGCAGGTTCGCCGCAGCGGCAAACCGCGGGCAGTGCAAACCCTCACCACACCTATCAGCGGCGAGCTCCAAGCCTTGCAGGTACGCGCCGGGATGACCGTTGAAGCCGGGCAGGATCTGGCGTTGATCAACGGGCTGTCCAGTGTCTGGCTCGATGCGGCGATACCCGAGGCCATGGCCGGAAGTATCCAGGTCGGGGACGAGATCCGCGCCAACCTGACGGCCTTTCCTGATCGACCGCTGCTGGGCCGCGTCATAGCCTTGCTGCCGAGTGCCGATCCGCAAACGCGCACGCTCACGGTACGCAGCGAGCTACCCAACCCTGCCGGTAAGTTGCGCCCCGGCATGTTCGCCGCCGTACGCCTGAACAGTGCCGTCGAACAATCCACGCTTCTTGTGCCGAGTGAAGCCGTGATTCGCACCGGGAAGCGTGCATTGGTGATGCTGGCCGAAGGCGACGGACGCTACCGTCCCCAGGAAATCACCTTGGGCCGCGAGGCCGATGGGCGTCTGGAGGTGTTTTCCGGTCTTGAGGAAGGTCAGGCGGTCGTTACCTCCGGCCAGTTCCTCATCGATTCGGAAGCCAGCCTGCAGGGTGTCATGGCCAGCCATGCCGAGCAGGACAATAAGAAGGAACTACATGAGGCCCATGGTGTGATTCGTGCTCTGGACGCGGAGTCAGTCACCCTGGAGCACGGGCCCTTCGAGAGCCTGAATATGCCAGGTATGACCATGGCTTTTCCATTGGTCAGCTCAGAAGTAGCTGTGGGACTTAAGCCAGGAGATCACGTACGTATCGGCGCCCGCCAGAAAAACTCCGGCCTGATGATCGAGCAGCTCAGCAAGGAAGGAGACCAGCCATGATCGCACGCCTGATCCATTGGTCGATCGGCAACCGCTTCCTGGTACTGCTGGCCACCCTGTTCATCACCGCCCTGGGCCTCTGGTCGCTGCGCAACACGCCGTTGGATGCACTGCCGGACCTATCTGACACCCAGGTCATCATCAGAACCAGCTTTCCCGGACAGGCACCGCAGATCGTCGAGAACCAGGTGACCTACCCACTGGCCACAACCATGCTCTCGGTACCGGGGGCGAAGACGGTGCGCGGCTACTCGTTCTTCGGCGACTCCTTCGTCTACGTGCTGTTCGAGGACGACACCGACCTCTACTGGGCGCGCTCGCGGGTGCTGGAGTACCTCAACCAGGCGCAGGAACGCCTGCCCGAGGGTGTTACCACCACCCTTGGGCCGGATGCCACCGGCGTGGGCTGGATCTACCAGTACGCCTTGGTCGACCGCAGCGGCCAGCATGATCTTGCCCAGCTGCGGGCACTGCAGGACTGGTTCCTCAAGTACGAACTCAAGAGCCTGCCCAACGTAGCCGAAGTGGCCACCCTCGGCGGCATGGTCAAGCAATACCAAGTGCTGCTCGATCCGCAGAAGCTGGTGGCTTATGGGGTAACTCAGCAGGAGGTCGAAGCGGCGCTGAAGAGCGCCAATCAGGAAACCGGCGGCGCCATCCTGGAGCTGGCAGAGCGCGAGTACATGGTGCGGGCTTCAGGCTATCTAGAGAGCCTGGCGGATTTCCGCAATGTGCCGCTGCGGGCTTCGGCCAGCGGAGTTCCGGTGCTGCTGGGTCAGGTGGCCACCATTCAGCTGGGGCCAGAGATGCGTCGTGGCATTGCCGAGCTGGATGGCCAGGGTGAAGTGGTAGGCGGCGTGGTCATCTTGCGCTCCGGAAAGAATGCCCGCGATACCATCGCCGCGGTGAAGACCAAGCTGGACAGCCTGAAGGGCAGCTTGCCGGCCGGCGTCGAGGTGGTCACCACCTATGACCGTTCGCAATTGATCGACCGCGCCATCGATAACCTCAGCTACAAGCTGCTGGAAGAGTTCGCGGTGGTTGCCCTGGTTTGCCTGATCTTCCTCTGGCACCTGCGCTCGTCGCTGGTCGCGATCATCACCCTGCCCCTGGGCATCCTGATGGCCTTCATCGTCATGCGCTACCAGGGCGTCAATGCCAACATCATGTCGCTCGGCGGGATCGCAATCGCCATCGGCGCCATGGTCGATGCCGCCGTGGTGATGATCGAGAACGCGCACAAGCACATCGAGGCCTGGAAGGCTCGACACCCCGGTGAACCGCTTCAGGGCGAGGCGCACTGGCGGGTGATCGGCGAAGCTGCGGCCGAGGTCGGGCCGGCGCTGTTCTTCAGCCTTTTGATCATCACCCTGTCTTTCCTCCCGGTCTTCACCCTGGAGGCCCAGGAGGGTCGCCTGTTTGGCCCGCTGGCATTCACCAAGACCTATGCCATGGCTGCCGCTGCTGGCCTCTCGATCACCTTGGTACCGGTGCTGATGGGCTATTGGATTCGTGGGCATATCCCCAGCGAACAACAGAACCCCTTGAATCGTTGGCTGATCGGTGCATACCGGCCGGTGCTGGAGTGGGTGCTGGCTTGGCCTAAGGTGACCCTAGCGCTGGCCTTGCTAGTGTTTTTGTCCAGTCTCTGGCCCCTCAGCAGACTCGGAGGAGAGTTTCTACCGCCGATGGACGAGGGCGACTTGTTGTACATGCCATCAGCCCTGCCCGGCTTGCCGGCCAGCAAGGCCACCCAGCTGCTGCAGCAAACCAACCGGATGATCCTCACGGTGCCCGAAGTGGCACGGGTATTCGGCAAGGCCGGGCGAGCAGAGACCGCCACCGATCCAGCACCGCTGGAAATGTTCGAGACCACGGTGCAGTTCAAACCACGCGATCAATGGCGCGCGGGGATGACACCCGAAAAGCTGATCGAGGAACTGGATCGCGCGGTAAAAGTTCCGGGGCTGTCCAATATCTGGGTGCCGCCCATCCGCAACCGCATCGACATGCTGGCGACGGGGATCAAGAGCCCCATTGGGGTGAAAGTGTCCGGAACCTCCTTGGTCGACATCGAGCGCATAACGCGCGATATCGAGGCCGTGGCCAAAGAGGTGCCTGGGGTGAGTTCGGCCTTGGCAGAACGCCTTACTGGCGGCCGTTACGTGGACATCCAGATCGATCGACTGGCCGCGGCGCGCTATGGCCTGAGCATCGCCGATGTGCAGGCGGTGGTATCGGGCGCCATCGGCGGCAGCAATATTGGTGAGACGGTTGAAGGACTGGCCCGCTTCCCGATCAACCTGCGCTATCCCAAGGAGTGGCGAGACAGTCCGCAGGCACTACGGCGTATGCCGATCCTCACGCAAGCCGGCCAGCAGATCACCTTGGGCACCGTCGCCCAGGTTAGTCTGACCGAAGGGCCGCCAATGCTGCGCAGCGAGAACGGGCGTCTGTCCGGTTGGGTCTATGTCGATGTCCGTGGGCGCGACCTGGCATCGACCGTGCGCGAGTTGCAGCAACGCGTAGCTGAGCAGGTACAACTCGATGCTGGCATGACCGTCTCCTACTCCGGTCAGTTCGAGTTCCTGGAGCGCGCCAATGCACGGCTGGCCTGGGTGGTACCGGCGACCTTGTTGATCATCTTCGTGCTGCTTTACCTGACCTTCAGCCGCTTCGGTGAGGCCCTACTGATCATGGCAACCCTGCCCTTCGCCCTATCGGGCGGCATCTGGCTGCTCTACTGGTTCGGCTTCAACCTGTCGGTTGCCACTGGGGTCGGCTTTATCGCCTTGGCCGGCGTCTCGGCGGAATTTGGGGTGATCATGCTGCTGTACCTGAAGAATGCCTGGCATGCACGTATGGATGCCGGGCGCAGCGGTGACCCGGCACTACTGGAGGCAATTCGTGAAGGCGCAGTGCTGCGCGTGCGGCCCAAGGTGATGACGGTGGCCGTGATCATCGCCGGCCTGTTGCCAATCCTCTGGGGCGGAGGTGCCGGATCTGAAGTGATGAAGCGCATCGCCGCGCCCATGGTCGGCGGCATGATTACCGCGCCGCTGATGTCCATGTTGGTTTTGCCGGCCGCGTACTGGCTGATGCGAAGGCAGCGTACACAGAAGGTTCGCGCACCGCAGGAGCTATAGCTTTACAAACCCGGGCAAGCCACGCGCCAAGCTGACTCGCCCGGGTAACGCGGCAGGAAGCATTACGGCGATGTAACTTTGACTTCATTTTTATGACAGGTTGAGCGGATATATTTTAATCACCACCTTGAAGGAGTGATTAAACATGAAAAGCCTCAAAGTTATTGCAGCCCTTGCCGCTATGGTTGTTTCCTCTGCCACTCTGGCAGAAGGCGGCGCTGATCGTGTTTATGGTCGGATGATTCAGGCCAATGAGCAGGCCATGCAAGAGTATGCTGCCGCTAACGGAAAGAATCCGCCTGAAGTTATTCATTACCGCTACGGCATGAAGCTCGATATCGCCAGGGTCGTGGCCACTACCTCAACGGACTCTAGCTGCAATGTGATGCCAGCCCAGATGACCTACGAGGACTCCAACGGCGATCTGAATATTCTTGAATACCGTGCAGCCGGAACAGGTTGCCGGAACCAAAACTAATAAATGACATCGCGCTGACTGAAAAGTAATTTTCAAGTCACCCTGACGTTATTTGGCATGTGGAAATATGGCCAAGGCGCGCCTGGTTATGCCCGGCGCGCTTGGCACATATATGCAACCACACAATGACAACTGCCAATAACATCAGGAGCATTTATGAATAACAGAACCCTGTTAGGACTTTCTCTACTCGCTCTGAGCATCAGTACCGGGCAAGCTGCAATGGCCGCCGACGAGAAAGGCGAGGGATTTATCGAAGGCAGCAGCCTGACCATCCTCAATCGAAATCTCTACTTCAACCGTGACTTCCGCAAAGGCCAGTCCAGCAGCTCGGGTAATGGCTATTCGGAAGAGTGGGCGCATGGCGTGATAGGCCGATTCGAGTCTGGCTTCACCGAGGGCACCATAGGCTTCGGTGTCGATGCCTTTGCCATGCTAGGACTCAAACTTGACACCGGCGACGGCCGTTCAGGAGCCGGTGGCTCAGTCGATGTGCTGCCTTACAACAGCCTCGGGCAGGCTGAGGATAACTACTCCAAACTGGGTGGCGCGGTGAAAGCTCGGTTCATGGATACCGAGATCAAGGTAGGCGACGTCTTTCCTGTCAGCCCTGTCGTCCAATACGGTGATGCGCGGCTTTTACCGGAGAGTTTCCGAGGTATCACCGTGCTCAACAGCAGCGTGGAAGGACTGTCGCTTCAAGGTGGTCGCCTCCACTCGATGAGCCAACCCAATACCAGCAGCATGCGCGACGGCTTCGCTACCTTCTACGCAGGCGAAGTGGACTCGCCATGGATCGCCTATTTCGGTGGTGATTACACGCTTAATGACAACGTCGGCTTTAGTCTCTACACCAGCCGCCTCAAGGATGCCTGGAATCAATATTACGCGGGCACCACGCTGAGCTACCCGCTTGCGGACGATGTCGCCTTGATCGGCGGGCTGAACTACTACAAGGCGGTCGATGAAGGGAAGCAGCTCCTCGGGAGCTTCGATAACAACATCTGGAGCGGCAAGGTCGGCATCCAATTCGGCGCTCACACAGTGCTGGTGGGTCTCCAGCGCAACAATGGCGATGATGACTTCGACTACTTGCGCCAATCGGACTCCATCTACCTCGACAACTCCATCCAGTACAGCGACTTCAACTCGCCGAAGGAGAAGTCATGGCAAGTGCGCTATGACCTGGATATGGAGCCTTTCGGTGTGCCTGGGTTGAGCTTCATGACTCGATATGCCCAAGGCTGGGATGCCGACTACAGCAAGGCCAACGAAGTCTATATGCGCCGTGATGACAACGGCGATCCGTTGACCAACCAGAAGCGCTGGGAGCGGGACATCGAGGCCAAGTACGTTGTGCAGACTGGATCACTGAAGGATATGTCTTTCCGTGTTCGCCAAATGACCACTCGCGCGACCGATTACGAGTCGGATCTGGATGAAGTCCGCCTGATTGTCGAGTACCCGCTGGAAGTTCTCTAACCCTGGCAAGCGGGCGGGTTGATTGCCCGCTCGCGCCTTGGTCCTGCTGTCCCCTCGTAGTGCTCCTTTGGTTTGGAGACAGCCCTTGGCGCCCTCGGGCGCCTTTTTTACTTAGGTTAAAGGGCGTATGAAAAAGAGTCGGCCACTACACACAAGCGGCCGTGCTGGCAGGCAGTACTACTGAGCGGGATATTCTGCAACGACCTGATCAGACCCCGCCTTGGTCAAGCCAATGACCTGGTAGGCATGCTGTACGCCATCGACTTCCATACCGGGGGAGCCCGCCGGCATCCCGGGAACAGCGATGCCCACGAGATCATCGCGCTTGGTGAGCTCGATGACCTGAGCCGCCGGCACATGACCTTCGACGAACTTGCCGTCAATCACCGCGGTGTGACAAGACGCCAACCGCGGCGCAACGCCCAGACTTTGCTTCACTGCCGACATGTTGCTTTCGACATGGTCGACGACTTTGAAGCCATTCGCTTCGAGGTGTGAGATCCACTTCTTGCAACATCCGCAATTAGCATCACGATGGACATCAATCGTCAGGGCATCAGCGGCTTGAACTCCAGTTGTGACGGAGAGAGCGGCCAGCAAGGCCAGATATTTAGCTTTCATGCACGTGCTCTTTGCCATCGGCGTGGGTGTGGGTCTTGGGCGAGGCATTCGGAGTTTGCTCGGAATGATGGTCTCCGCCGCTTGGGGCGGCCTCATCCCCGGCATGGTGATCATCGCCACTCATGTCCGAATGGTGACCTGCCTCAGGTGCGGAGCCACCCTCGCTATCAGTAGCCGCGGCATCGTGATGGCCAGGCTCTCCGGCATCACCTGTTCCATGATGGTCTTCGCCACCGCCGCTATTGCCATGATGGCCAGGCTTGTTGTCGCCGTGCTGACCTTCATGATTGTGCATTTGCGTTTCCCCACCACCATGCTGATGGCCGCCACTGGATGCGACGAGTGCTTGGTATTGCTTGGCATCCATCGTCGGCAATTGGTCAATGAAGGCAACCATGCCCCAGATGTACTCATCGCCCATGCTCTTGCCCCACGCAGGCATACCCGTTGCCTTGATGCCATGCTTGATCACCCAGAACGCTGCTGACGGATTGCCATCGACACCGATCTTGGCGAGGTTGGGGGGCGCAGGATAAAGCGATTGGCTCAGCTCGGTCTCCGCCACACCTGGCGCCAAATGACAGCCGATACACATGGAGTTGTAGTTGCCCGCACCGGCGCGAATAAGAGCTTGATCATCCAGGTTGGGAACCTCGATGTTCCGCGAACGGACTTCGATAGAGCGGTCACGGGCCATCGTGAGAAACGCATTCACTGCAGGAAAATGGGGATCGTCGGCCCCCACGTTGACCACGCCAAAGTAGGCACCGGCCAGGACAGCTGTGCTACCGACCACGCCGGCCGCCACCAAAGTTTTAATTGTTCTTTTCATGTCAGGTTCTCAAAACCACATCCGGATACCGGCGACAAAACGCGCCTCGTCTACATCACCGCCCTCGTCGCGCACCATGTCTGCCGTGTTGCCATAGGAGCGGCTCCAAGAAACCCCGATATAGGGGGCAAACTGCCGGACAATCTCGTAACGCAGACGTAAACCGAGCTCGGTATTGGCCAACCCGGACCCCACACCTCGCTCAGGATCGTTCTTGCCGTAGAAGTTCATTTCGGCAGTTGGCTGGAGAATCAGCCGGTTGGTCAGCAGAATGTCGTACTCGCCCTCCAGTCGGGCAGCAGTTTGGCCATTCTCGCCGACGAAGGCCGTGGCTTCGGCCTCAAAGGCGTAAAGCGCCATGCCCTGGATACCGAAGGCGGCCCAAGTCTGCGGCGACTCCGGTTTGAAGTCCTGGCGGACGCCCGCGACGACATCCCACCAAGGGCCGATCGAGCGGCCGTACAGCAGCTGTAATTCAGCGTCCTCGGTAACGCCGTTGGTACGCTCGCCTTCGGAGCGGAACCAGACCCGGTTGATATCACCGCCTACCCAACCCGACGCATCCCAGGCCAGGGTGCTGCCCTCATCTGCGTCTTGGTATTCGAGCTGATCGAGCAGGAAAAAGCTGTTGATGGCGCTGTCATGCACCTTGTGGCCAGGCAGTGGCGGGAAAGCCGCTTGGCGATCAGCATCCGTCAGAACGGGAATCGGCGTACGACTGGTAGTTCTCGGGGCTTCAGCGGAGCCATGGTTCATCTTCGAATGATCCATGCCCTCCATCTGTCCCTGCATGGTGCCGTGTCCCATCTTGCTGTGGTCCATGGCTGGGGCCTTCTCTTGGCTCTGGCTGTGGCCCATCTGGCTATGGTCCATGCTGCCCGATTCGCTCTGCATGGCACCATGATCCATCTTGCTGTGATCCATGCCCTCCATCGGCGCTTTGGCGGAACCGTGGCCCATCTGGCTGTGGTCCATCGACATGGAGCCGTGCCCCATTGCCGAATGATCCATTTCTTCCGCAGCCTGGGTAACGCCGCCGCTGAGTGCACTCAGCGACACGACCAGCGCTATGAGGGACGGGCGTGAAAACCTAGTGGTCATGGTTCGAACCTGCTTCGGCTTCGGTGCCGCCATGCTTATCCATCATCTTCTCGTGCCCCATATCGTCATGGTTCATGCCCTCATGATCCATGGTGCCATGATCCATCTGCTGGCCAGCGGCCTTGCCTTTCGATTGATCTGCAGGCTTGTCACTGATGGCCTCGGGCGCAGCCGACTCGGCAGCATGTTGTTCGTGCTCGCTGTGCCCCTCACCTGCCAATGACGTCGGCGCGTACAAAGCAGCCAAAAAACTGAACATCGCTGCGCTGCCAAACAGGGCATTACGCTTCATAAAAGTACTCATCAGAAATCTCCTTTACTCATCCACACGGACTTCACGGAACATGCCCATTTCCATGTGGAGCAACAGGTGGCAGTGGTAGGCCCAACGCCCCAACGCATCGGCGGTCACCCGATAGCTGCGCTTGGAACCTGGCGGCATGTCGATGGTGTGTTTACGCACCAGGAAATTGCCGTTCGCATCCTCCAGATCACTCCACATGCCATGAAGATGGATCGGGTGAGTCATCATGGTGTCGTTGACCAGCGTGATGCGAACACGCTCGCCGTACTTGAGGCGTAGAGGCTCGGCGTCAGAGAACTTGATTCCATCGAAGGACCAGGAGAATTTCTCCATATGCCCGGTGAGGTGCAGCTCGATGGTGCGACTTGGCTCACGCCCGTCCGGATCAGGGAAGGTGCTGCGCAGGTCAGAGTACGTCAGCACGCGCCGGCCGTTATCACGCAGGCCGATACCTGGGTCGTCCAGCTTGTGCGTCGGCGTCATGGTCTGCATGTCGACCAAAGGATTGTTGGTCTCTGAGGCCGGGTGTGCCTGCATGTTGCCAGCCATGCCAGCCATGCCAGCCATGTTTGAATGATCCATTCCGGCCATCTGGCTGTGATCCATACCAGCCATGCCACCCTGCATGCTGCCATGATCCATTCCCGCCATATTGCCCTGATCCATCCCGGCCATGTTCCCGTGATCCATACCGCCCATGCTGCCGTGATCCATACCCATGTCGCCCATGGCAATCAGCGGACGCGGGTCGGGGCTGGGTACTGGTGCACTCAACCCCTCCTGTACAGCAAGGGTGCCGCGCGCATAGCCAGTGCGATCCATGGATTGTGCAAACACGGTATAGGCCTGTTCGCTGTCTGGTTCGACGATCACGTCGTAGGTCTCGGCCACGGCGATACGGAACTCGTCGACGCTGACCGGTTTGACGTGCAGACCATCGGCCGCAACCACAGTCATCTTCAGGCCCGGGATGCGCACATCGAAATAGGTCATCGCCGAGGCGTTGATGAAGCGCAGGCGGATCTTTTCGCCTGGTTTGAATATGCCGGTCCAGTTGCCATTGGGTGCCTGGCCATTCATCAGGTAGGTGTAGGTGTAGCCACTGACGTCAGCGAGATCCGTCGGGCTCATCTTCATCTCGGCCCACATCTTGCGATCGGCTACGGCGGCGGACCAACCCATCTCGCTTACGTCATCGATGAAGTCACCAACGGTGCGTTTGTGCTGGTTGTAGTAGTCCGACTGTTTCTTGAGCTTGGCCAGTACCCGCGTTGGATTTTCATCCGTCCAGTCGCTCAGCAACACGACGTAATCACGGTCGTAACTGAAGGGCTCGGGCTCCTTGGCATCGATGACCAGCGCGCCGTATACGCCGACCTGCTCCTGCAGCCCCGAGTGACTGTGATACCAGTAGGTACCGTTCTGGTTGACCTTGAACTTGTACTCATACATGCCGTCAGGGGCGATGCCATGGAAGCTCAGGCCAGGAACACCATCCATGTTCGCCGGCAGGATGATGCCGTGCCAATGGATGGAGGTGTCCTCCTTGAGGCGGTTGCGCACGCGCAATGTGACGGTATCGCCTTCGCGCCAACGAAGAATCGGCCCAGGGAGCGAGCCGTTGATGGTCATGGCCGTGCGCGCTGCGCCGGTGATGTTCACCGGGGTTTCACCGATGAATAGGTCGAATTCGTTACCAGTCAGTACGTTGGGCTGGCCGGGGCTGTTCACCGCCCAGACCGGCGTGCGCCACAGGCCAAGTCCGCCGATAATACCGGTGGCTGCCAGGCCTTTGACGAAGGTGCGCCTTGTGGTTTTGCTTTGCATGCCGTTTTGTCCAATCCGTCAAATGAGCCGGTGATGGTGTGCCCGGTCTCGGGTTCATGGCTGCTTCAATGTCGGGGATTTACCCCTCAACTTTCCACGTCGGTGCATTGCACAAGCCTTACCGACGATGAGCAGTATGAAACTGCCATATCCCAACCATCCGGGTGATTACATTTCTGTAAGGTAGATGACTTCAGCAGTTGGTGTGCTCTGCTTGCTCGGTTGGACTGCTGGCTACAGGAGCCTCAACTTTCTGCTGCTGGGCCACCCGGTAGGCCTCCAGAGACGTCTGGCGTGCCTGCTCCATGCGCGCGAAGGTTCGGTCAGCACCACCTTCAGCCATTGCCAAGCTGGAGATGCTCAGAGCAGTAACTACAAGCAGAGCTTTGATCGATTTCATTTTGGGTATTCCTCGTAAGTTAAGTGGTCCCTGCAACTGCAGAGGCCGAGCTTTAGGCTCGATGTCACGTTAACTAAGAGGGCCTGTCAGCAACCTGAGCCGAACATTACAGTTCTGTCAGGTTGCTATTTCTTTCTTGTAGCCCATCCAGAAGGCTCGGTACTGTCTTTCATGCCCTCATAAAGCCTTGCGAATTTCTTGAGAGGGCATGCTCGGCAGCGATGCCTAAGCTACTCAGGGTCATTCGCACCCGCGGATAAGACCACCAACAATTAAGAGAGATTGTCACTATGTCGAATAAATCCAACGTCGCTACCGGTGCCGCTCTGGCTCTCGTGGCCGCCAGCCTGTTTGCTACCCTGCCTGTCCAGGCCGCCCAGGACACCAAAGCAGCTGAAGTGAAGTGCTTCGGCGTCAACGGTTGCAAGGGCCAGAACGACTGCATGACCGCCAAAAATGCCTGCAAAGGCCAGGGAGAATGCAAAGGCCAGGGCTTCAAGCTGATGACTCAGGCCAAGTGCGATGAGGCCGGTGGCAAGACCAGCGAATAATGCCGTTGCGGGGAGTGCCTGCCACTCCCCTGCTGGAGTCTTGAATGAGTAAGCGCAAAACACTGGGTTTCGGTCTTGGCCTTCGCAGTGAGTATTACCAGCAGATTCTTGAACAGCGACCTACGGTCGACTGGTTTGAGATCATTTCCGAGAATTACCTGGTGGGCGGTGGCAAGGCCCTCTACTTTCTCGATGCGATTGGCGAGCAATACCCGTTGGTGATGCACGGAGTATCGCTGTCGATCGGCGGTTCGCATAACCTGGACATGGGCTACCTACGACAGCTCAAGCAACTGGCGGACCGGATACAGCCCCAGTGGGTTTCCGACCACTTGTGCTGGAGTCGCGGCAACGCCCATCAACTCCACGACCTGCTGCCGCTGCCGTTTACCCAAGAAAGCCTGCTGCATGTCGCCGCGCGGGTGCGTCTAGTGCAGGATGTTCTGGAACGTCCCATTGTGCTGGAGAACGTTTCTTCTTACGTGCAGTGGAAGACGTCCAGCATGAGCGAATCGCAGTTTCTCTCGGAACTGAGTTTCCTGACCGGTTGCGAATTGCTCCTTGACGTGAACAACGTCTACGTCAGCGCACGAAATCAGGATTTCGACCCATGGCAGTTCATCTTGGAATTGCCGCACGAGCGGATTCGTCAAATTCATCTGGCCGGGCACAGCGATTACGGGCAGTACCTCATCGACACCCATGACCAGCCCATCGCTGATCCGGTTTGGTCTCTCTACAGCAAGACTTTGAGCTACTTGGGCCCGACATCGACCTTGATCGAGCGGGATGACCAGTTTCCGCCGCTGGAAGAGCTGTTGTCCGAATTAGCACATGCCCGTGCTATCGCCAAATCTGTGATATCGGGGGCCACCCCTTGAGCCTGATCGCCCTACAGACTGCATTTGAAACTTACCTGACAGGTGACAGTGCCCTGCCCTCCAACGAACTTTTGGAGCAGATCCGAGGTAGCACAGCGCTGAGTGCTCTCGAAGGCCTGCAGATCTACCACAATGCTTACCGTTCGCGCCTGCTTGCGGTATTGCGAGAAGACTTCCCTGCCCTGCTTCACTGGATCGGCAACGAATCATTCGAGCAGCTCGCACTGGCCTACTTGGCCGCCTGGCCACCACGACATTTCAGCATTCGCTGGCTGGGCGAGAAGCTGCCCGAGTTCATTGGCAGCTACGTCGAAGAACCCCAACTATCGCCGATGCGCGAACTCGCGGAGCTGGAGTGGGCATTTACACTGGCCTTCGACGCTCAGGATGTCGACACGCTTTCGCTGGAGACCATGAGTGAATTTTCGGCTGAAGACTGGATTTCACTCAGGGTTTCCCTGACTGCATCTGCCCGATGGTTGCAGCTGCAGTACAACACGCTGGAGTTGTGGAATGCCGCCAAGTCCGGCAGCTTGCTGCCTGAAATTACCCGCCTACCAACGAACCTAGCCTGTCTTGTTTGGCGTCATGAACTCGTCTGCCAGTACCGGAGCCTGGAGCCAGCGGAGGCTTCTGCATTGCAGTTTATCATCGAGGGCGGATCGTTCGCTGAACTCTGCGAGTCGTTGAGCACCACGCATGGCGAGCAAGCTCCCCTGCAAGCTGCGACCTGGTTGAAGTTGTGGGTCAACGACGGTTTGCTAAAGCGCGGCCAGCTATTACACGAATGATCCGGAACCTTTAGGCTAGCGCTCTCTCTTTGGCCACTCCCGAGCGCTTCTATGACTCACCGCATCATTCATTTCAAACAGCAAGCCTTGCTTGACCCTGAGACTTATCAGGCAATGCCGGCCGACGGCGTTGGTCACTGGGAGCGGCTTGCAGGAGAAGTCGTCGGCATAGAAGACGAAAAAAGCCACGAGTTTGCTGCATTGAAAAGCCTGTTCAAGCGCAAGCGGTACTCCTATGACACGCTGGAAATGCGCGAGCCAGGCGGTCACTCAAACTGGCTTCGCGGCCGAGATGGTTCAGAAGGTATGACCAACGAGGTCACCAGTATCCCGGGGCTAAAAGAGCTCTCAGAACTGGAGATTTAGTGGGTTGGCAGGTCAGCGCTCAAGCGCTGACCTGGGCCGAATAGCCAAGCTCCTGGATGAGTTCGCGGATCGATTCGGCACTTTCTGTGCTCTCAACGGTGACCTTGCCGGCCGTTCGATCCACTTCTACTCGTGCGTTCTGATCCAGCGCCTGGATGGCCTTCGTGATTTTGCTTACGCAACTGCCACAGCCCATCCCCGCAACACTCAGACTGAACATGTCTTTCACCTCATTTCGTCAGCGGCTCAAGTTACCGCACAGACAGGATCGACCTTGACACGATGGCAAGGTCAAGCCCGTACTCTACAAGAGGTTCAAGCGCCAATGCAGGCTGCGATCTGGCTGAAGTGACGAGCTACTGGTCCGCTCAAGGAAGGCCAATGAAGATCCTTGCTATGAATAGGCCCAGAACACCTCATTCCATGTGGGGAAACACAGCAACGAGTTGATTGATGCTTCAGTGGCGATGGCTCTTGCCAACGTGCGTATGCTCTGCCTCAGGCAAAGGTTGAACCCCTCCGCTCGAACTAAGTTGCTGGATGATTGCGCATGCATCGACACTTCTCTCCGCGGCGCATCGATGGCGCAACTCAACGAGCTGCTTCTGCAGAGCTAACAGACTGTTGATCCGAAGCTCCACATGGCGAATGTGCTCGTCTACCAAGCCGTTAACGCTATCGCAGCTCTCCTCCGGACGATCGATGAGCAAAAGCAGCCGCCGTATTTCATCAAGCGTCATGTCCAGGGTTCGGCAGTTACGGATGAATACGAGCCGCTCTAGGTGCTCCTTCCCGTAGACCCGGTAGTTCCCCTCGCTTCGACCAGGAACAGGCAGCAGCCCTTCACGTTCATAGTAACGAATAGTCTCCACCTGACAGTCAGCCTGCTTTCCGAGCTCACCAATCTTCATGGGACGAATCTCCTGATCAATGCTTGACCCTATAGTGGCTTCAGGGTGTTGACTCTGCAATGACTTAGATAAGAGATCCCGCCATGAGCAGTTGCTGCAGTCACGACCACTCGGATCATCATAAACCTGAAGACCAAAAGCGCGAGCCAGCGCCACCAGGAACGACATTCAGCGCTTTCCACATCCAGGCGATGGACTGTCCGACAGAGCAGAGCCTGATTCAGAGCAAGCTTGGCTCGCTGGCCGGGATACACCAGCTCGACTTTAACTTGATGACTCGCGTTCTAGGGGTACAGCACAGTCTCCCTTCGGTCACCCCCATCATTGATGTGATCGCCTCCCTGGGTATGCAGGCCGAGCCCACGGACGCTCATGTACAAACACGAATTCGCATCGAGCAGATGGACTGTCCTACTGAGGAGAAGCTCATTCGCGACAAGCTCGCTAACCAGAAAGGCATCAGCAATCTGCAGTTCAACCTGCTGCAACGCACTCTGGTCGTAGACCATGTTCCAGAGCTGTTACCTCAGCTCATGGCAGCCATCCAGGAGCTCGGGCTTTCACCGGTTGTCGAGGAGAGTGCCGACCGCCAGGAACCTACCCCAACGAAGAAGAAGCATTGGTGGCCGCTGGCGATCGCGGGGATCGCTGCGGTTTCAGCCGAAATAATCCACTTTGGGCAGTTGGCCCCCGAATGGGCGGTTGCAGCCTTAGCAATAGTGGGGATAGCGCTAAGTGGGCTCGGTACCTACAAGAAGGGCTGGATTGCGCTCAAGAACCGCAACCTGAACATCAATGCCCTCATGAGCATTGCTGTAACCGGTGCCGTATTGATTGGCCAATGGCCCGAAGCGGCCATGGTTATGGTGCTCTTCGCGGTAGCCGAGGTTATTGAAGCGCGCTCACTGGAGCGTGCACGTAACGCCATCCGTGGACTCATGGACTTAAGCCCCGAGCGGGCCACTGTTTTGCAGGCGGATGGATCCTGGCTAGATGCGGACATCAAGGCGGTAGCACTTGGCGCTGTTGTTCGGGTACGGCCAGGTGAGCGAATTGGCTTGGATGGCGAGGTGACGGCAGGCACCTCCACCGTCAATCAAGCACCTATAACCGGCGAGAGCTTGCCGGTAGATAAGAGCATTGGAGATCAGGTTTTTGCGGGCACGATAAACGAGGCAGGGTCGTTGGAGTTCAGGGTAACAGCAGCGTCTACCAACACTACCCTGGCTCGGATCATTCATGCGGTGGAGGAGGCTCAGGGCTCTCGGGCGCCGACCCAACGTTTCGTTGACCGCTTTTCTCAGATCTACACCCCCGCCGTGTTCTTGGTGTCCCTAGGGGTCGCCTTGCTCCCACCGCTATTGCTGAGTGGCGCATGGCAGGAGTGGATCTATCGAGCGCTGGTATTGCTGGTCGTCGCGTGCCCATGCGCGCTGGTCATTTCCACTCCCGTTACCATCGTCAGCGGCCTGGCAGCGGCGGCTCGCAAAGGCATCCTCATCAAAGGTGGGGTCTATCTGGAGAGCGGCAAAGATCTGGCACTGCTTGCACTCGACAAGACTGGAACCATCACTCAAGGGAGGCCGGTTCAGACAGACTTCCTGCCGCTCAAAGAAACAGATATCGAAATGCATCGTGTCAGTGCCGCTAGCCTAGCTGCTCGCTCTGATCACCCGGTATCAAAAGCACTCGCTCGACATGCGATGGATAACGATGTGTCGCTACTGGACGTCAAGGAGTTTGAAGCGCTTCCTGGACGGGGAGTCAAAGGCCGTGTGAAAGGCCAACTGTTGTATCTAGGCAACCATCGTCTGGTTGAGGAGCTGGGGCTCTGTTCTAAGGAGCTGGAGCTTACGCTGGAGCGGCTGGAGCGTCAGGGTAAGACCGTCGTCATCCTGTGCGACGGCCAACAGCCCCTTGTTCTATTCGCAGTCGCAGACACCGTGAAAGAGACCAGTGCCGATGCCATGCGGCAGCTCCACGAGCTTGGGGTAAAGACATGTATGCTCAGTGGCGATAACGAGCACACAGCCCTGGCGATAGCCCAGCAGGTGGGTATTGATGAGGCTCGTGGCAACCTGTTGCCGGCAGACAAGCTCACAGTCATCGCTGAAATGCAGGCCCAAGGTTTAACGGTTGGCATGGTGGGAGACGGCATTAACGATGCCCCAGCGCTGGCAAAAGCTCAGATTGGCTTTGCCATGGGTAGCGCAGGGACCGACACGGCGATAGAAACCGCGGACGTTGCACTGATGGATGACGACTTGCGCAAGGTCGCTACGTTCGTCCGTCTATCTCGTAGTACTGCTGCCATCCTCAAGCAGAACATCGCCCTGGCACTTGGCATCAAGGCTATCTTCCTGGGCATAACCATCACAGGAGGCGCCACTATGTGGATGGCTGTCTTCGCTGACATGGGCGTCAGCCTGCTCGTGGTGTTTAACGGCCTGAGGCTGCTCAGACAATAATGGGAGGTAGCCATGCAATCTCAACTGAAATCAGCAATTGCAGAGGCCTTTGCGCAAGCCGATACGAACCTGCGGCTGAAGCAGCCTGGTAGAGCATTTGAGTGGTTAGAGCGCGCCCACATCCTGACTCAACGGCATCCCTACCTGCATGCAAAGTCACATTGGCTGATGCTACGCCTAGGCCTGCAGACCAAGGACTATCGGGAGGTCCTTGGGCAAATACCTCGCATAGTGGCTGCACTACTTTTCTCACGCATCTGGGTCCCCATTGGCAATACTGGGCGTGCACGAGTTAGCGCATTCCTCCCCATGCCCGTCCCAGAAGATCTGCAGCAGCTCCTCGCAAACGATAACTAAACCAGAACTGACTCCCTCGACTCTGCGCACCATTCGAGTGCGCCGCTGGGTGTCGTTTGTGCAAAAAATGTCAAATTAAGCAGCCCCATCCCTCATCTTTTCGAAGATTACAAAATTGTAATTTTCCAATCATCTTCAAGTTATCTACGGCTTGCAACGATAGGTGCGACCGCCTCTGGCTGCTCTCGCACCGGGGCTCAATACCTACAAGAACAGTCATGGCAAATATCCAATTCTGCCAAGAATAAAGGAGCAATTAATGAGCAAGACCAAATTATCTCTTGCAGTATTTTCGGCAATCATTGGAATCAGCCCCATGGTGGCCACTGCTGAGGAAACAAAAGGCGAGGGTTTCGTTGAAGGAAGCAGCCTTAATATCCTCAATCGAAATTTCTACATGAACCGTGACTTCCGAGATGGTCAGTCCAGCTCAACTGGAAATGGCTATTCCGAAGCATGGGCGCATGGCGTCATGGTGAACTTTGAGTCCGGCTTTACCGAGGGAACCGTCGGGGTGGGTATCGACGCGTTCGCCATGCTGGGCATCAAACTGGATACCGGTGATGGTCGCTTTGGCCCTGGCGGCAGCATCAACCTGCTTCCCGTGAACAGCGATGGGGAAGCGGAAGACGAGTACTCCAAGCTGGGCGGAGCTGTAAAAGCTCAGCTCTTCGATACGGTCATTAAGGCCGGCGATGTGTTCCCGATGACCCCGGTTCTTCACTATGGTGACTCTCGCCTCCTTCCGGAAACCTTCAAGGGTGTCACCGTCGTCAATAACAGCGTTGATGGTCTGACCCTGCAGGGTGGTCGAGTTCATGCGATGAGCCAACCGCAGCAGAGTGGCATGAGCGAAGACTTCGCCACCTTCTACGCCGGCGGCGTGGATGCACCTTGGGCGGCCTACTTTGGCGGCGACTACACCCTGAATGACAACCTGGCGTTTAGCCTTTACACCAGCCGCCTGGAAGATGCCTGGAATCAGCACTATGCCGGCATGTCCTGGAGCCACCCGCTTTCTGAGAGCGTCTCGTTGTTCGGCGGCCTGAACTACTACAAAGCCGTTGACCAGGGGCAGAAGCTGCTGGGCGAGTTCGACAACGACATCTACAGCGGCAAGGTCGGTGTGAAGTTCGGTGCCCACTCCCTGGCGTTGTCTCATCAGCGCAACAACGGCGACGATGACTTCGACTATCTGCGTCAGTCTGACTCGATCTTCCTCGATAACTCGATCCAGTACAGCGACTTCAACTCCCCGAATGAGCGTTCCTGGATGCTTCGCTACGATCTCGACATGGCCACCTTCGGTGTCCCTGGCCTGAGCTTCATGACCCGCTACGCCTTCGGTACCGACGCCGACTACTCCGATGCGAACAACGTGTACATGCGTCGTGATGAAAACGGCAACCCGCTGACCGATCAGAAGCGCTGGGAGCGAAACATCGAAGCGAAGTACGTAGTTCAGTCTGGCTCGCTGAAGGATATGTCCTTCCGCGTTCGCCAGATGACCACTCGTGCGACCGACTACGAGTCCGATCTGGATGAAGTTCGCCTGATTGTCGAGTACCCACTGGAAGTGCTCTGACTAGAAAGTGGAGCGGGCAACTACTTGCCCGCTCTCTCTAGCGCTGCATGTCAATATTGTAATTTTGAGCTCATGCTGCCGTTAGCTTCATTTTCGTAAAATCTAGGCATCTTCACAGAGCGCAAGCAAATAGCTCATTACAAACTGAACGAGGCCTGATTTATGAAGATCGCAAATATTGCACTTATTGGAATTCTCGCACTCGGTACTGCTACTTCTGCACTTGCAGAAGATGGCTACGGCCGCTCTTTGGAAGCGGTGAAAAAATTTCGGGAAAACCAAGAAAAAATTCACGGGAAAGACAACAAGGCATTTCAAGTAGAAAGCCAGAAAAGTGGAGCTACTGAAAAAGACGCCGCCAAAAGCAACAACACAACCAACGAAGACTGATTGTTTTTCCCCTACCGAGTCCACCTCTAGAAGCTCCACGAGCTCCTTTGGAAAGAGGTGTACCCTAAGCGCCCTTTAAGGGCGCTTTTTTTATGCCTTTCTTTGTCATCATGGCGCGCGACCATGAGAGCTCCTGCACTTACTTGAGGGTCAGTTGTAGGTTCAGCCAGATCTGCCCGTTCTTTATAGTCCTGGATGTCAACATTTTAATCTTGAGCTCACGCTCCGGTTAGTTTCATCTTTCTAAGATTTAGGCGTGTTCAAAGAGCGAAACCCAATAGCTCATTGAATCGCCCCTAGTTTCGTAGACACCTCCAAGCCTCATAATGAGGCCCATCAGGAGGTGCCATGAGCAACCAGCGT